>DAOULP010000154.1:0-9311 GCA_034420175.1 Dehalococcoidia bacterium
CGTGCGCACGGCTGTGCGGCTTGGCGCCGAGGAGGTCCGCTGTATGTACCGCCGGACCGAGGCGGAGATGCCCGGCCGCGCGGAGGAGCGCGTAAACGCCCGGGATGAGGGAGTCCTCATCGACTTCTTGGTTGCCCCTGTGCGCTTCTTCGGCGATGAGGACGGTCGCGTGAAGGCGGCGGAGTTTCGGCGCATGGAGCTCGGTGAGCCGGACGACAGCGGCCGGCGGCGGCCGGTCCCCATAGAGGGCTCCGAGTTCACTGTTGACGCCGATACGGTGGTCCTCGCCCTCGGCTACAACACCGACCGCGTCTTCAGTGAATCGATGCCGGCCCTGGAGGCCGACCGCTGGGGCTGCCTGGTCATCGATAGGGAGACGGGCCGCACCAGCGTGCCGGGTATCTTCGCCGGCGGAGACAACGTGAACGGCGCCGACTTGGTGGTGACGGCCATGCGGGACGCTCGGCGCGCTGCCCTGGGCATCGATGAGTTCCTGAAGTCACTGCCGCCGAAGGCAGCTAAGTAGAGTCGAGCATCTGGCAGAGCCACGGGGGAGGGAGACTGATGGCAGCCATAGGCGTGGGGCAGGAAGCACCTGACTTCACTCTGCGTGACGAGAACAACCAAGATGTGCACCTGAGGGACCTGCGCGGCGGCCCCGTAGTCCTCGTGTTCTACGCCGCTGACTTCTCGCCGGTGTGCAGCGACGAAATGTGCGCCTATCGTGACGACTACTCTGAGTTCCAGGCCAAGGGTGCCCGTGTCCTGGGCATCAGCCGCGACAGCGTCTGGGCCCATAGGGCCTTCAAGGACAGCTTGGGGCTGACTCACACCCTTCTCGCTGATACGAAGGGAGAGGTAGCCCGTCTGTATGGGACCTGGAACGAGGACCTGGCTCTGGCCGAGCGGCTCACGGTCGTCCTCGACAAGGACGGCATCATACGCCACGTGACGCGCAGCGAACTTCCCAAGGCACGAGACCACCGACAGGCCCTGGCTGCCCTCGGGTAGGGGCATCTCTTCGATGGGCAAGGAGTGGGAACGGTCGTCTTGAGTCGAGGCAGTCTGCCGAAGCTTGCCGACCTGCCCCGGGGCCATGAGCTCCCTGAGTCCGGCTTCTGCCTGACTGCCGACGATGTCCGGCGCTACCTGGACGCCGTGGAGGACAGCTCGGGCGCCTACGGGCAGGGGCCCGAGGGCCCGGCCTGGGCGCCGCCTCTGGCTCTCGCCGCCCTGGCCCTACGGTCGATCCTGGAGCAGGTGGAGCTCTCGGCGGGTGCTGTTCACGCCGGCCAGGAGGTGGAGTTCCACCTGCCGGTCGCAGTCGGCGCCGCTCTGCGCTCGCGGGCCCGGGTGGTCCAGCGCTCGGAGATGCGGGGCGCCGTCATCTCAGTCATTGAATTCGATGTGGCGGAGGAAAGGTCGGGCGCCACGGCCGCCATTGGTCGGGCGACCGTCATGACCCCCGGTCGGGGGGAGCCATCATGACCGCCGAGGCCGTCCCCGTGGTGCCGCCGCTCTCGCGCCGGGTAACGCAGGAGGCGATCGGCCGCTACGCCGACGCTGTCAGCGACTACAACCCGATTCATGTCGATGAGGAGTATGCCCGCGCGACTCCCTTCGGCGGCACCATCGCCCACGGCATGCTGGTGCTCGCATACGTCTCGGAGATGATGGCGGCTGCCTTCGGCCACGACTGGCTCTCCAGCGGGCGGCTTAAGGTCCGGTTCAGAGCGCCGGCCCGCCCGGGTGACACGCTGGCGGTTCGAGCCGAGCCGCGGCGCGCCCGCGAGGTGAATGGCGACCGCGTGTTCGAGTACGGCATCGAGTGCTCGAACCAGGAGGGCGCGACCCTGGTCTCCGGGACCGCCGAGGTCGGCGCAGGGCGAAGCCAGTGAAGCCTGTGGATGAGGCCGAGCGGCGGCGCGCCGCCAGCAATTGCTTCGGTTGCGGCGACCTCAATCCCAGGGGTCTGAAGCTTGCTTTCCGCCGGGAGGGCGACGCTGCCGTCGCCGAACTCGACCCTGATCCCCTCTACTGCGGCTACCCGGGCCTGATGCACGGCGGCCTGGTCGCCACCCTTCTCGACGAAGCAATGGGCTGGGCGGCCTATGGCGAGGGCGTCTGGACCATGACCGCCCGCATGCAGGTGCGCTTCCGACGACCGGTGCCTCTGAGCCGACGTCTGCGGGTCATCGGCCGGGTCACCAAGAGGCGCGAGCGCCTCGTGCAGGTCCGCGCCGAGCTGCGAGACGATGACGGGACGCTCCTGGCGGACGGCGAGGGATCTCTCTTCCGCGTCACCCCCAAGCAGGGCCGGGAAATCGAGCAGGCCTACCGCGCCACCGAGGCCGCCCGCGACGCGTCTTCCTGAGAATCCGGCTCCCCGACCACTCGTTTGACCCCCCCGGAAGGCCGAAACTACAATGTGTCACTGTCGATTGCCGAAGATGGTATCGTGGTGACACCGGGCGGAGGGCCACCCCTTTGCTCAGGCCGTGCATGGTCCTTGGAGGCTCCCTTGTGGCGTAGCCGGCGTCTATGGATTGGGCTGGCCGTCAGCTTGATCTTCATAGCGCTCTTCCTCTATGGGACGAACTTTCAGGAGATCGGGGAGTCGTTCGCGGACGCCAACTATCTCCTGGCCTTCCTGTCGCTGCCCGTCTACTTCCTGGCCGCCTGGTTCCGCACGCTGCGCTGGAGGTACCTCCTTCGGTCTCTGACAACGGCAAGCACGGCGCGCCTCTACCCAGTGGTGATCATCGGATTCATGGCGAACAACATCATTCCCGCCCGCGTCGGTGAGCTGGTGCGGGCCTACATCCTACGCGAGCGGGAACGGGTGACCATGTCGGCCAGCCTGGGCACGATTGTCGTGGATCGCCTCTTCGATGGCCTCACTCTGCTGCTGTTCCTCATCCTGGCGGGCCTCTTCGCGACGGTGAGTTCCCAGCTCCGCACTCTGGCCATCGTCATGGCGGCCCTTTTCGGCGTCGGCTTGGTGATCATGTACGTCCTGGCGAGCTCGCAGGCCCGAAGCCGGTGGGCCGTCGATGTCGTCGTGAGCCTGTCGCCTCGGCGCCTGAAGGGTCGTGTCGAGGAGGTAGCAGCGTCCTTCCTGGAGGGACTTCATTCCTTGCGGAGCCCAGTAGCGATGGCTGGCGCGTGGGTGGCCTCGGTGGTGTCCTGGCTGCTGGAGGCCACCATGTACTACATGGTCGGCGAGGCTTTTGGGTTAGGGCTAGAGTTTCACATCTACCTGCTGGTCACCGCGGCCGCCAACCTGGCCATCACTCTGCCCACCCCCGGAGGCGTCGGGCCGTTCGAGCTGGGCACCCGCTGGGCTCTGGCACCTTTCGCTGTGGCCAGCGATACCGTGCGCGCCTATGCCATCGCCCTGCACGCTCTGCTGCTCTTCCCGGTGATTGCCCTGGGCTTTGTCTTCCTCTGGTCCATCAACCTGTCGCTGGGTGAGGTTCTGCAGCGGCCAACCGCCGCGGTAGATCCGGCGTCGACACGTCCCATCGAGCCGATAGCGTCCGGAGGCCTGGGCGCGGAAGGACGGGGTGGAGAGTGAGAGTAGCCGTGGTCGGGGGAGGGATAGCCGGCCTGGCCGCCGCTCACCGGCTCCTCCAGGAGGGACACCAGGTCGCTGTGCTGGAGGCCGAGCCCGCTCTGGGAGGCCTTGTGCGCACCTTTGAGGTGGGCGGCGAGCGGTTGGAGTGCTTCTACCACCACCTCTTCAGCAGCGACACTACGATCATCCGGGCCATCGACGAGCTGGGTCTCGGTGACCGGCTGACGTGGCGGGATTCCAAGGTGGGGTTCTTCCAAGGCGGGCGCATCCACGATTTCGTGACACCTATGGAGCTGCTGCGCTTCCGTCCCCTGCCCCTGCTCGACCGGGTGCGGCTGGGCCTCATGGCCCTGCGCTTGCGTCGCGAGGAACGCTGGGCCCAGTTCGAGGACGTGACCGCCCGCGAGTGGCTCGTCAAGAACGTGAGTCCTCGGGTCTTCGATGTGGTCTGGGGGCCACTCCTGAGGGGCAAGTTCGGCGAGGCAGGCGACGAGGTGTCGATGGCCTGGCTGTGGAGCAAGATCCACCTGCGCTTCGCGTCGCGGCGAGGTGGCCCCACGCAGCGGGAGCAGTTGGGATACCTGGTGGGCAGCTTCGGGGTCTTCGTCGATGAACTCGAACGGCGCCTGCGGGAGGGCGGCGCCGATGTCCGAGTCGGGACACCGGTGCACGAAGTGATGGTGGAAGATGGGCGGGCCGGTGGCCTCATCCTAGTCGGCGGCGAACGCCTCGCCGCGGACGCGGTCATTGCTGCCATGCCATCGCACGCCTTCGCGCGGATCGTCCCATCCCTCCCGGAGGACTACAGGGGCAAGCTGAAGTCGGTGCGCTGGCAGTGGGCTCTGTGCATGATCCTCGCGCTGCGCGAGCCTCTCTCCCACATCTACTGGCTGAACGTCGCGGAGCCGGGGATGCCCTTCCTCGCCGCCGTCGAGCACACGAACTTCATTGGGCCGGAGCGCTATGGAGGGCAGCACCTACTCTACATCTCTAACTACCTGCGCCCGGACCACCCCTACTTCGAGCACACTGAGGAGCAGCTCTGGGAGCTGTTCCTCCCGGCACTCCAGCGCATCAACCCTCGCTTCTCGGCCGACTGGGTGAGGGAGCGCTGGCTCTTCAAAGGCCCCTATGCCCAGCCAATCGTTACCACAGGGTACCGCCGTCTCATCCCCGAGCACCGGACGCCGATCCCCGGCCTCTACCTGGCCACAATGAGCCAGATCTACCCCGAAGACCGGGGACAGAACTACAGCATCGCGATGGGTGAGCGTGTGGTGGATCTGGTGATTGGGGACTTTCCCCAGGGGCCGGGGAGGCCCTCTCTGTCCTCCTAAGGTGAGGGGACCTTCGCTTGTGGTTTGTGACGGCCCATCATCGGGCCATCGGCCCCATTAAACTCTTCTTGCCAGCGGCCGATGATCTATTGGGCGAGCCCATCTGCGGAGGCAGGGCACGTGTCAACAGGTGATCCCCTGCGCTGGGACGCGCGTAGCCGAAAGCGACGAGTTCTCGAACGGGAAGAGGTGTCTCCCGCGAGGCAGCATCCCTCCGCGTCCGTTGAACCCCCGCCCATTCCTACCCAGTCGCCTGAGCAGAACCGTCGGACTCCGTTGACCCTCGGAGGCCTTGTGGGCTTCGGTATCCTGGCCTGGGTTCTGGGCCTCATTCTCGCCGTTGGCGACAGCGCTGGGCAGTCTGCCCAGGCTACTGCCATCGGTCTTCTGCTGGTGATGGGGTGTCTTGCCTTGCTGGCAGGGCTGGCCGTGGCTTTGAGTCGGGCGCGGCTGGTAATCCGGCACGTTCATGAAGAACACGAGATACGTGACCCACTCACGGGCCTCCCCGACGAGCGCTACCTTCTGCTTCGCCTGGAGGAGGAGATGGCTCGCGCTCGCCGCAACCAGCGTCCCCTTACGCTGGCCCTCTTGGAGGTGAACAGCCTCGCCGCGGTGAACGAGCAATACGGTCGTGACTCCGGCGACGACGTGATCCGCCACGTGGCGGCAGTGGTGCAGGGCACCAAGCGGGCGTCCGATGTTCTCGTCCGCCTGGGCGGCGACAAGTTCGCCATTGTCCTTGCTGAGTGTGCCATCGAGGGCGGGGAAGCCTTCGTTGGCCGACTGACGGACTGCCTGGCACGGCAGCCCGCGAACACGCTGCTCAAGGGGCGTCCGTCCCATGTCTGGGTTGGGGTCTGCGTTGGCCTCACCAGCATGGAGTTGGATGAGGGAACGCCCGCCGGTATTCTTGATCGCGCTCGGTCTGACCTCGCCATTGCCCAGAACGAGCGGGATCGCCGCCGCCAGCAGTGGCGGACAGCCTAGCCCCCCTCTGCCAGAATCGCCTCCAAACGTAACCGCCGCGCCATTGAAGGGTGGGTCCCGGTCCTGCGCGCGGCGAACCCTTCCCTGGGCAGCTTCGCTCCTGTCGCGCCATGGTCCCACCATCCTGCGGCACATCAACCGACTGACGCCTTCGAATAGAGCCAGATCCTCCTGAGCCTCGCACGTTCCCCCCTGGGCTCGCTCATTCCCCATTGCCTGAGACCAGTGAGAGTCGGGCAAGCGCCGCGCGGTGAACCGCCTGGCCACAGATGGTGCGCCGCGAGGCCGCTGGTGTGCCCACGCCTTGCTGACTCTCTGACAACACCAGCCGGGAAGACGGCGGCTCCCACCATGACCAGGCTGGGCCTGTTGAAGAGACAGAGGCTCCTTACGGCTTTGAGTAGCTCTGCCTGAACTCGGTGCCCTTTATCGTGCTGTGATGCTGGGGTGGGCGCTGATTGTGGGACGAGGGGTGGCACGGGCAGCGGGAATGAGGGGAGTGAACACAGAAGAGAGGTGATTTTGGGTTGTGGTAAGCCCCGCGCCTTGGGATAAACCCGTATGTGAGTCGGAAAAACCCTTGACAGACGCCGACTTGGGGGGATAATAGATACTGACGAGTCGGTATGTGACGGCGAGACAGACGGGCAGAGTAGGAAGCCCACGCGTAGAGGGACACTTCAACCCGGAGGAGAACATTGAAGAAGAGCTTGGGCCTAGCTATGCTGGCTCTTGTTGCGCTAGCGGTCGGCGCTGCGCAGCAGGCACCGGCCCTGCTTTTCTGGTGGTGGGGTTAGCCTTTCAGAGAAGCGGGACCGGGGTGTCCTGAACACCGGATAGAAAGTGCCCTTTGCCCGCGCTGATCATCATCGGGGCGGCAGGGTCTAGTCTACCGACTCGACAGGCCGCAGGCTGAGCTGGCTCGGCGGATAAGACCGAGCAGGAGTGGTTTCGCGGCGGACGTGCGTTTGGCTCGTCGGGGGGCGCCCCTGGAATCAGGGGCGCTTCCGCATAGGCGGGGTCAGGCTGCTGACCGGCGCTCCTCGAGCTTGGGAGCGATCCTCTCCTTGTCCAGCCTGCCGACCCAATCCTCGTAGATCTCCAGGAATGCCTCGACCACCTGGGGGTCGAACTGGCTGCCGCTGTGACGGACGATCTCGTCTCGAGCCGCCTCGGGCGGAAGGGCGCGTCGATACGGCCGGTCGGACGTCATGGCGTCGAAGGTGTCCGCCACGGCAAACATCCGGGCTCCCAGCGGAATCTCATCGCCAGCGAGGGCGTTGGGGTATCCTTTGCCGTCGAAGCGCTCGTGGTGAGTGTGAACGATCTTCGCCGGGCCGGCGAGAAACCGTACCCCCTTCAGCATCTCATACCCGACGGAGGGATGACGCTTCATCTCCTGCCACTCCTCCGGCGAGAGCGGGCCCGGCTTGTGGAGAATGAAGTCGGAAACGCCGATCTTGCCCACGTCGTGGAGGAGGGCGGCCTGCGTTAGTTCCTCCCAGTCGGGGCCGTCCGAGTCAACCCCCAACTGCCTGGCCAAATCCAGGGTGTAGCGGGTGACGCGTGTGGAATGGCCCCTCGTCTCTCGATCTCGGGCGTCGAGCGCCGTCACCAAAGCCTCCAGTGTGCCGCGGTAGGTCTCCTTCAGGGTGTCGGACATCTCTAGGATGTCACGGTTGGCTTTCTCAAGGTCTTCGTTCTTGCGTCGCAGGGCGGTGACCGTCTCTGTCGTGCGGTCCACGTACTGCTTGATGGCGACCTGCATCATGAGAGCGGGGGCAACGAAGGCCAGTATGCCCGTGACACCCAGGGCGCGGTAGGCCATGGCCAGGGCCAGGCCCAGTAGCCCGAACACCACGTAGTGAGGAGCAAGCCAGCGCCCCTTCTCCAGCCAGACTTCAAGTAGCGGGCGCCCGGTGGTCATGCTTGCCACCTGGGTCACAAGGTAGGCATTCACCACGTAGGCGACGGCGGCGGCCAGCAGAGCCGCTGGCAGCATGATAAGCCTGATCTCGTCCCGCGCCGAGCCCGCCATGCCTTCGAATGTGAGGGCGGCCAGCACTAGCGAGACCGTAACGAGACCGATGTCAAACGGCAGCCGGATGGTGAAGACGTGTCGGGGCAGGTGGACGGCCACTGCTGCTATAGGGCCGGCGATGGCCACGCCTGGCGGCCCGTAGAGAGCGGCCACCGCGAAGATGGGTACGAAGCTGACCGACAAGCGAGTTTCGCCATAGATTGGAATGGCGAGACGGTCGGCGAGGACAGCCAGAACGGTGAGAAGGATGAGCCCCAGAGTGTCCGAGGGTTCGAGGCGCGGGACGTAGCAGCCGATGAGTCCGGCACCCGCCGCACTAACACCAACGATGAAGAGGCTGGTTGGCCAGCCCAGTGATTGCTGTCCAGCCTGGTGCTCTGTTTGGCTCTTCGGGGCGCTGCGGTGCTGAGGAAGGGAGTCCTGCCTCCCGCCCCGGATGTCCCTGGCACCAGGCTCCTTAGCCGATCCCATAAGCTATGCGCCCAGGTCAGTGGCGCCCGCGCCCGGCGACCGTGCTCGGGGCAAAGGCAACGCGTCTGACGGGGCACCGCGGCCCGAGGCACCTCTAGGTGATTATCGGTACTCCCGCGGCGGACGGACAGGGTCGCGCGCACGCAAGAAGCAGGTGTACTTACTGGTACCCGCTATGCGCGCTAGGCTGCCTCTTCGAGGGCAGGCCGCAGGCACTCGCGCAGCGTGGCCAGGATCTTCTTGTGAAGCTGGCACACCCGCGATTCCGACAGGCCCAGGAGCCCCCCGATCTCGTGGAAGGGCATGGATTGCCCGTAGCGCATGTGGATTATCGTGCGGTCTCTTGGCGTCAGGGTGCCGATAGCCTGTGCCAGGAGACGGAGCGTAGCCCGGTATTCGGTGGCCGCGGCGGGGTCGCCGTGCTGGTCATCAGCGGCCGGGTCCCAGGTCAGCCCCGGATTCTCTGGTCGGTCCTCCAGACATTGCTCCAGCGAGATTATCCGCCGACTGGCGCGAGAGCGGAGGACGTGCAGATCTCCCAGGCCAATCCCGAGGCGCCGGGCGATCTCGTCGTTGGTGGGCCAGCGCCCCAGATCGCAGGCCATCTCCTGGGAGGCCTTCTCCAGCTCACGGGTGCTCCGCCGCAGAGATCGGGGCAGGGGATCCTGCTTTCGGACCGCGTCGAGGATCGCGCCCCTGATCCGGCGAACGGCGAAGCTGGCGAAACTGGTGCCGCGCTCCGGATCGAAGGCGTCCACGGCCTGGATAAGGCCCTCGGTCCCGTAGCCGATGGCGTCGTCTCGATCCAGGCCGTTGCCGTTGCCGGTCTCCGATGACATCCGACCGACGACGAAAGCCACCAACGGCAGATGTCGCATGATCATGGCCTCTCGGT
>DAOULP010000155.1:0-3412 GCA_034420175.1 Dehalococcoidia bacterium
ATGGATCAGACGGTCGTGAGCACCGCCTTGCCGCGGGTCGTCGGCGACCTGGGCGGTCTCAGCCTCTTCGCCTGGGTGTTCACCTCCTACATGCTCACATCCACCACCGTTGTGCCGCTTGCCGGCAGGCTGTCCGACATGTACGGCCGCAAGCCGTTCTTCGTGACCGGGATCGCCGTCTTCATGCTCACATCGGTCTTCGCCGGCGCATCGCAGAGCATGCTCCAGCTCATCGTGTCCAGAGGGTTTCAGGGGCTGGGCGCGGGCATGATAATGGCCAACGCCTTCGCCATCATCGGTGACCTCTTCCCGCCGGCCGAACGAGGCAGATACATGGGCCTGTTCTCGGCAGTGTTCGGCCTGGCGAGCGTTACCGGCCCCTTCTTGGGTGGCTGGCTCACCGACAACCTGAGCTGGCGCTGGGTGTTCTACGTGAACATCCCGGTCGGCATTGTGGCGCTCGGGGTGCTCATCGTGGGTTTCCCCTGGATCCGTCCCCACGCACGGTCTCGGCAGATCGACTACCTAGGCGCGGCCACGCTCGTCCTGGCCGTGGTCCCCCTCCTCCTGGCATTGGTGTGGGGGGGCGATCTCTACCCGTGGCTCTCACCCCAGATTGCGGCGCTTCTTGCGATGTCGGCCCTGGGCGTCGGCTTCTTCGTGCTGGCGGAGGCACGCGCCGCCGAGCCGATTCTCCCACTAGGTCTGTTCCGCAACCGCACCTTCGCCGTAACCTCGGTCGTAGGCTTCCTTGTTGGAATGGGGATGTTCGGCGCCATCTCTTACATGCCGTTGTTCATGCAGGGGGTCCTGGGGGTCTCCGCCACCAACTCGGGCGCGGTAACCATGCCATTGAGCTTGGGGCTCGTGGTGTCGAGCGCGATCACGGGCCAGATCGTGACCCGCACGGGACGATACCGACTCCTGATCATACTTGGGAGCATGGTCCTGGCGCTGGGGATGTTCCTCATGTCCCGGATGAATCAGAATACGGCCCAGGTCTCGGCGGTTCGCAACATGGTCGTCGTTGGAGTGGGCGTGGGGCTCAGCATGCCGATCCTGGGCCTGGCGGTGCAAAACGCTCTTCCCTATCGCCTGCTGGGGGTGGCGACCGCCTCCAGTCAGTTCTTCCGGCAGATCGGCGGCACACTCGGAATCGCGATCTTCGGCACCCTGATCACGAAATACGTGAGCGCCAATCTGCAGAGTGAACTCCCGATGGACGTTCGCTCCTCGGCACCGCCGGCGATTCTGAAGGCGCTGGAGGACCCTCAGATCCTCCTCAGCCCGTCGGCTCTCGACCGCCTCCGTGAGGGGTTCGCCGCGCTCGGGAGCGATGGGCCGCGCCTCTTCACCGAGTCCGTCACAGCGATGCAGGGCGTTCTCTCCGACGGCCTCGGGCGGGTCTTCTTTGCCGGCCTGGTGGTCGCCGTCGTGGCCCTGGTGTTCAGCGTTCTCCTGCCGGAGGTGCCGCTTCGCACGACAATCCTCGATCAGGCGGAGTCCGACGAGATGCTAGGTGCCTCTCCGCCAAGTCGCCCGGCGATGAAGGCCCCACCTGCTCCAGCCACGACGGACTCCGGCGCGGACCGCCGGTCGGCCGCAACAGCCGGAAGCGACGGCGACACCGAATCCCTGTGACCACCGATGGCCCGCGGAGTGGGGAGGACGCTCCAGGCAAGGTTCAGCGCCCTGTCAGCGCCGAGGTGGGCGTTGCCTCTCGATGGGTGGGCAACACTGGTGTATGTCTTGCGGGACTTCGGATTGCCAGGGGAGCCCTGGATTTCCTGACGGGACAATAGCGGAGGGCTCCCACCAGCCGCCAATCCGCTCGTGGGGAGAATGTGCTTTGCTCGCAGACGGCGGCGGCCGCAGACTAGGGCTCTGGCGCGCTCGGAGGGATTCGAACCCCCGACCCTCGGTTCCGAAGACCGATGCTCTATCCGCGTGCTCTCTCAGAAGCGGCATGGGCCAACAACGTAGCCGGGTTAGGAGGTACTTGTCGGGTGACGATACGCCGACTGACGCCCTAGGTCGGCATCTTCTCGCCGCCCCCGACGTATAGTGTCTGGCCAGTCACCCAGCGCGCTTGCTCGGAGGCGAGAAGAACCATCACGTCTGCTATGTCGCTCGGTTCTCCGATGCGGGCCAACGGTGTTCGCCTCACAGCACTCTCGACAACGGCCCTGTTGTACGATCCCGTCTGGATCGATCCCGGAGCGATCACGTTTACCGTGATCCCGAGCCTGGCCAGCTCGTGAGCCGCCGATCGGCTGTAGGCCTCCATCGCATGCTTGCTCGCGCCGTAGGAGACGGCCGAAGGAAAGCGGTCAGATGCCTGGGTGCTGACGTTGATGATCCTCCCCCACATCGCACCACGTGCGGCGTGCCGACGTGCGTACTCGGTCATCGTCAAGCTCACGGCGCGGCTGTTCACGGCGAAGTGGCGATCATGTAGCTCGGCCGTCGTTGTGATCGGCACGTGACCCTCGCCAGCGCGGTCACGTTCGCTGAGCTGCTCCTGCGGGAGGAAGGTGTCTGCCCAATCGTAAGCTGCGTTGTTAACCAGGACATCGACGGGCCCTAATGCCTCCTCCGTAACGTCGAAGAGCCTCGGGATCATCGCCGGATCTGAGAGATCGCACTCCCACGACTCAGCCCGGCCGCCGGCATCCCGAATCGACTGGACAATCTCGTCGGGCGTCTTCTTCTGCTGCTCGAAGTAGAACGCGATGCCCGGCTCGTCCGCCTGCCCGTCGTTTGGCCAGGCCTCCAGGCGACGGAAGAAGTGCAGCATCACTGGCGCCCCTTGTCGTGCGAAGGCCTTCGCCGTTGCTGCTCCGATGCCGTACGGGTTGTTTGCCCCAGTGACGAGAACAACCTTGCCCTCAAGAAGTGGATCGATCATGGTGTACGCTCTTTCTGTACTTGTACGAATCACCTAAGCAGAGGGCTATGAGCGCATCCTTCTTCCTCCGTCACTGGTGCCACCTCACCTCATACAGCCGCACCGGGCCAGGTTGAATCGCCTGATGTGTCGACCGCCCTGTCCACGAGACAGTCACGCGTGACCACCAGATCACCGCGGCACGGAACCATCAGAGCAACAGCACGGCCGGAATGCAACCGCGTGGCACCGCCAAGCCTGGGCGTTCCCCAGAGGTTGACTGTCTTCGAGTTGCTGCGAGCGTTGCTTTCAAACCCCCGTCGACGGACAGGGAATCGGCCCGACCAGGCCGATTTCGAATCTGGCAACTGGCGCGCTCGGAGGGATTCGAACCCCCGACCCTCGGTTCCGAAGACCGATGCTCTATCCGCTGAGCTACGAGCGCGCCTTCACCATGGTACGGGCATCGCTTCATTGACGCCCGCGAGGAGCAAGACTACATTAGGTCGGCGGGCACCGTCCAGG
>DAOULP010000156.1:0-9632 GCA_034420175.1 Dehalococcoidia bacterium
GGCCTCTGGATCCTGAACCTCCGGCCCGAGGAGGAACAGGAGGCGGCCTGGAAGCTCGTCAAGTGGTTTCTGGAGCCGGAGCAGCAGGCCGAGTGGTTCGCCGGGAGCGGCCAGTTGCCCGTGAGCCTGTCTTCGGTGGATCAGCCCGCGGCGCAGGAGGTTCTGACCCGGTACCCCCTGTTCCAGACGGCTCTGGATCTGTACCTTGGGGCGCCGGCCACTCCCGCCTCCTTGGGAGTCATCCTCGGTCCCTTCCCTGAGGTGCGCGAGGCTATGCAGGACGGCGCGGAGCAGATGCTGGTCGGAGGCAAGGACCCTGTTGACGCGCTGGAGAGCGCGGCCGAGCAGGCCAATGAGGCCATCGAGAGGTACAACGAGCGGGTCGACTGAGACTCGCACACCTGCATGTGCGCCATGGTGTCGGCCGTCACTGACGGTCCGCGACGCTTAGGTTCAACATCGGGGAGGGGTACTCATCATGCCGGGACGCAAGATGAACGTTGTTGTCGTCATCTGCCACGATCTCGGCCAGCACGTGGGGTGTTATGGTGTCCCAGGGGTGAGAACCCCGAATCTCGATCGTTTCGCCGCTGAGGGGATCCGCCTCGCAAACCATTTCTGCTGCGCTCCCCAGTGCAGTCCGTCCCGTGCAGCGTTTTGGACCGGTCGCTATCCGCACGCCAACGGCGTGGTTGGGCTTTCGCATTCCGGGTTTCAGAATGACCTTCACGATGACGAACGCCACCTGGCTCAGATACTGGACGAGGCAGGATACGAAACTCATCTCTTCGGACTCCAACACGTCTCCGGGAGGCCGGAGAGATGTGGATTCAAGACCGTTCACGGGTTCGGGCAGTGCGGCCAGGTCGCCGCAGAGACCTGCCGGTTCCTGGAGGAAAGACGCGGGCGGGGACCCCAGCTATTCGTTCAGGTAGGGTTCTTCGAACCGCACCGGCCGTTTCCGCGTGGAGATGTGGAGCTGTTGCGGCCGGCTGAGGTCACTGTGCCGCCATACCTGCCGGACATCCCCGAGGTGCGTGCCGACCTTGTGGACTTCGAGGCATCCATATCGTCGGCGGACCAGGCCTTCGGGAAGATCGTCGATGCCGTGGACCGGGCCGGCATGCGGGACGACACGATCGTCGTCTTCGCCGTGGACCACGGCATTCCGTACACACGCGCGAAGATGACACTGTACGATCCGGGCATCGAAACCGCGCAGCTCATGAGGATCCCCGGCGTCAGGGGAGGGGTAGTCCACGACCAGTTGATCTCAAATGTCGACTTCTTCCCGACGCTTCTCGACCTTCTCGGGCTGGAGATCCCGGAGAACGTGCAGGGGCGGAGCTACCGGGGCCTGATCACGGGCCAGGGGTACGAGGGCAAGGGCGCCGTCTTCGCCGAGAAGACCTATCACACCTACTACGACCCCATGCGCTGCATACGAACGGAGCGGTGGAAGCTGATCGCCAACTTCGAATACGCTCCCTGGCAGGACACCTCCCCCGACTATGACATCAATGCCAAGAGCTACGTCGAGGCCGCCAAGGCTCTGGCGATTCCGTATGAGCGCCAGTACCATCCGCCGTTCGAGCTGTACGATCTGACGAGCGACCCATGGGAGCAGGATGATCTGGCGGACTGCCCTGAGCACCAGGATGTGCGCGACGAGCTGATTCGCCGGCTCCGACAATGGATGAGGGATACAGGCGACCCACTCCTCGAAGGGCCGATGGCTCAGGGTGCCTTCAGGAACAGGATGGCCGCGTTCCAGCGCATCTGACAGTGCTAGGGAAGTAGTGGGCGCCAGTGGTCTAGCGGCATCTGAGGGCTTGACCGGAGGGTTCACCGAGCCATCTTCAAGACAGCCTAGGGGGATGGTGCGCACTACCGCCAAGGCCAGAACGGAGATTCGGCATTGGCGACGCGCTCATTCGAGCCGAATGATGCCCCTCTGCAGCGCCGTGGTCACAGCCTCCGTGCGGTCGTTGACGTCGAGCTTCTGAAAGATGTTGGCGATGTGCGTCTTCACCGTGCTCTCGCTGATGACGAGCTCGGCGGCGATCTCCTTGTTGGCGGCTCCGCGGGCCATCAGGCGAAGCACTTCGATCTCGCGATCGGACAGCGTCTCCCCCGGGGCCGTTCGCTGCGAAAGCTCCACGAATCGGTCCAGCACCCGAGAAGCCACTGCCGGCTGAATAAGCGACTCGCCCCTGTATACGGCGAGAACGGCTCTGAATAGGTCTTCGCGGCTGGCGTCCTTCAACAAGTAGCCTTTCGCTCCCGCCTGGATGGCTTCAAAGATGTACTCGTCGTTGTCGAACGTCGTGAGCACCAGGAACTTCACGTTCGGGTCGTGCTCACGAATCCGCCTCATGGCTTCCGCCCCGTCCATCTCCGGCATGCGGAGGTCCATGAGGATCACGTCAGGGTGCAACTGCTCGGCCTTCTCGACGGCTTCGATCCCGTTGCCGGCCTCGCCCACGACCGTGATGTCGGGCCGTCTGGCGAGGACCGCGGCCAGGCCGTCGCGGACGACCGTGTGATCGTCGGCAATGAGCACCCGTATGGGCTGGTCAGCCGTCATGATGCCTCCACCTCAACGAGCGGAATCTCTATCAACACACGCGTTCCCCCAGCGTCCGTCTTCTCTGCGAGGAACCTGCCACCGAGGATCTGCGCCCGCTCCTGCATGCCGGCGACGCCCCGACCCCGGTCAGAACGGCCCCGGCGCCTGGCGCTCGAGTCGATGCCCACGCCGTTGTCCAGGACCAGCAATCGCACCGATTCGCCCTCGTACGACAGCGTGACGCCCACCTCAGTCGCGGCGGCGTGCTTGCGGACGTTGGTGAGGGATTCCTGGCAAACGCGTAGCAGAGCCGTCTGAACACCGGCCCCCAGGTGCGCCCGCTCGCCGCGCACGTTGAACGACGTCCGCTCCTGGCCCTCGGCCGCGAAGCGGCGCACCTCGTCGCGCAACGCCTCCTCAACGGTGCGGTCTTCGAGCGCCTGCGGCAGCAGGTTCCAGACCGAGCGCCTTGCCTCCTGGAGACTCTCCCTGGCCAGCGCCTTCGCTTGGGCGAGGCGGCCCGCCGCTTCCTTCGGCGCGTCGTCGATCGACCCCTCGGCCGCCTCGAGCTGGAGGACGATGCCGGTGAACCCCTGGGCCAGGGTATCGTGGATCTCACGGGCGAGCCGGTTTCGCTCCTCGATCACCGCCAGTTCGCGCAGGGCGGCCTCCTTCTCGCGCAGCTCGGCCAGCAGGGCTTCGCTCGTCGCTCTGGCGGCGTCGGACTCCACGACTGCCGTCGCCAGCACCCCTGTGAAGATGTAGGCCGCGCAGTAGGTGAAGATGTAGGGAAGGGCATCCACCGCGTCGTAGAAGGCTAAGAAGATGGCGACAGTCAGGAGGCTGAGGCCCAGCAGCCATAAGTAGCCGCGCGTCTGAGGCAGGAGAAGGACGGCCTGGAGGCTGAGGACCACGTACAGGAGCGCCAGGGTATCGACGCCGGGCTCCACCGCGAGCAGCGCCGTGGCGATGGCCGTCTGGAGACTCAGGTACAGCACCGGCCGGCGACTGAGCGGGGTCCATCCACTATCACGCGCGATGGCGATGCAGGTGAATAGGCCAATGCCGACCTCGACAGGCACAGCGTCGGAGAAGGACAGCTCGCTTGGGACCCTCGCTGCTGAGGCGACGATGAGCAAGTAGAGACCCGCATATAGCAGCGGCAGGCGCACTCTGGGCAACAACCTCACAGCCATCTGCTCTGCTCCGCCTCTCCCATATCTGACTAGAGTCTACGCTCCAGCTCTCCCCCCTTCAATCGGGAGGAAGTATGAGCCGTCCATCCCCCAACCGGGGGACTGGCATTCCTGCGATCGTCGGTCTCCCGGTCCGACGATCCGCCGCGGCGGAATCCCGCTGACGGCTGATGAAAGGCGGGGAGCACTCCCGGTACTCTGGCAGAGGAAAGCGAGACGGTCATCACAGCAAAGGAGGAATACCATGGCGACGAGCACCCGTTCAGGCCACGAAGCTGGGCCGGGCAGAGCCAGGCAGCACTACATCGACTGGGTACGCATACTGGCAGTCCTGCTGCTCATCCCGTTCCACACGGCACGAATCTTCAACCTCGAGAGAGCGGGGGTAGCAGAGCCGTTCTACGCCAAGAGCGAAGCGCTGAGCTGGCCCCTCTCTCACTTCATCGCCTTCGTTGGTCCGTGGCACATGCCCCTGCTGTTCGCGGTGGCTGGCGCTGCCACCTGGTTCGCGCTCGGCTTCCGTTCGGGCAGTCAGTACGCTGGCGAGCGGTTCAAGCGACTGCTGATACCCTTCATCTTCGGGGTGCTGGTGATCGTTCCGCCGCAGGCCTTCTTTGGTGCCATCTCCAATCACAACTACGACGGTTCGTTGCTGGGCTACTGGCCCCACTTCTTCACTGACGACAGCCCAGGTCTCGACGGCTACGCTGGTGGCTTTACGCCGGCCCATCTGTGGTTCATCCTCTACCTGTTTGTCCTGTCGATGGTCGGGCTGCCGCTCCTGCTCTACTTCCATGGCGAAGCCGGGACGCGGCTCATCTCCCGCGTGGCCGGCCTCTGCCGCCGCCCGGGAGCGATCTTCCTCTTGGCCGTGCCTCTGCTGCTGGCAGACTACATTGGCGGCGACATAGACCCGAACCCACTCCGCTACTTCCTGTTCTTCCTGTCCGGCTATCTGATCGTGGCGGATGGCCGGTTTCAGACCGCGATCGACCGCAACAAGCGGACGGCGTTGCTGCTCGGCATAGCCGGCGCAGTGATCCTGAACAGCGTCTGGGTGTCGAATGTCGACCTGGGAGGAGACTTCGCGCCGCAGATGGTCGCATTCCGGCTCCTGCGCAACCTGGATGGCTGGGTGTGGATCATCGCCATCCTTGGCTACGGCCGCCAGTTTCTCAACGTGGGCAACGGGGTGCTGCGCTACGCAAACGAGGCGGCCTACTCCTTCTACATCCTCCACCAGACAGTGATTGTCGCCATCGGGTTCTACGTGTTGAAGTGGGGGATCGGCGTACCGGGCGCATTCCTGTTCATCGCGACGGCCTCGCTGGTGGCCACGCTGGTCATCTACGAAATCGTCGCGAAGCGCATCGGAGTGCTGCGCTTCCTCTTCGGCATGAAGCAGAAGCCGGTCCTGCGTCGAGTCGTCCAGAGAGAAGCAGTGGCGGTCACCGTGTAGGGGAGACAAGGCCTGTGGGCCGCTGCGAGAATCATGGTCGGACCTCGGCGAGAGTTTACTTCGAGGGGGGTTCAGGAATGGACGCAAGGCAGACCTGGACCCCCGTTTGGACACGATGCTTCAAGGCTGGCGAGGAGTGCTCGCTCTGTCAACTCCCCGATGCGGATGGCGCTCCGTCACCCTGCGGCGGCGACTCCCGTCATCGCCCGCATCGGACGCGCGTGCTAGGCTGGGAGACACCGGCTTGGGGACAACCCACAGCGCCCGCGGCCACGCTCCCGAGGCATGTCGCGGAGAGGCGTCGCCGGCGAAGGGAACGCGATCGGAGTGATCACAAATGGAGGACTACCGTATCTTCTGGGGCGAGGCGCACGACAACGTCTATGCCAGCGACCCAATGCTTGCGCCGATGGACGAGATGCTGCGAAGGGCCGCCTCGCATCTCGACTTCTACGCGGCGGCCCACTACACGGCCTGGCTGCCGACGTTCAGCGAGAGGCGGCAATCACCAGCGGTCGACGAGCCGCAACCCCTGATCCTCGAGGAATGGAAGAGCCAGGAGCGACTCGACCAAGAGTGGGCGGAGGCACAGGAGGCGATAGCCGACGCCCACCGGCCGGGCCGGTTCGTCGCCTTCCCCGGCTACGAATGGCAGGGAGATGGCTCCAGCGGCGACCACAATGTCTTCTCCCTCCACGAGGGTCTACCCATATTCCGAGTCGACACACTCGCCGAGCTGTACGAATGCCTGCGCGGCCGCGAAGCACTCGCCATCCCTCACCACACTGCCTACCGCCCCGGAGTGCGTGGGCGCGACTGGTCGGTGTTCGACGAGAACCTGTCGCCCTTCGCTGAAATCTACTCCATTCACGGTTGCTCCGAGACAGACGAGGAGTGGATTGGCCTTCGCCGCAACACGATCATGGGTCCGGGTTTCGGCGCCGGCACCTACCAGGCCGCGCTCGACCGGGGCTATCATCTCGGCGCCATCTGCTCGACTGACAACTGGGGACCGATGCCCGGCCACTACGGCCACGGCACCATGGCCTGCCTGGCGAAAGAACTCACGCGGGAGAGCCTGTGGGAAGCCTTCAAGGCACGCCGTGTCTACGGGGTGACCGGCGATCGGATCCGACTGGACTTCCGTGTCAACGGTGCCATCATGGGCGAGACCAGCGAGGCCCGCGGCACCCGCCAGATCTTTGTCAACGTCGAGGGATGCGATGCTCTCGACCGTATCGAGGTGCTGCGCAACGGGCGGGTCATCGCCACGCACTGCCATCAGGGCACCTGGGATCTGCCGCCGCCCGGTCAGCGGTCGAGGTTCAAGCTGCGCATCGAGGCGGGCTGGGGTCCGCGCCAAATCGAGATCAGCCTCACGGAGCGCGAGTGGCGGGGCGAGCTGGTCGTTGCCGGTGGGCGGATGCTTGGCTCCGACCCCTGCTGGATCTGGCCGGGGCAGTCACGACCGGCGCTGACTGGCGACAAGGCCAGCTTCGAAATGTGCACCTCGCAGTGGACGATCGCTGACCCTCACCAGAACGCCAACGTCTTCGAATTCGAGGCCGACCGCGGCGCGGAGCTCTCGATAAGGCTCAATGGCCTTGAGGAACGGGGCGCGGTGGAGCAGTTCGCTCGCGGCAGTCGCGAGATGTGGTTCAGGGACGAGTGCGTGCGGATGCTCCACGAGCAGCGGAGCATCGAGCCCGGCTCCCCCCAGCGTGAGGACGTCTACCATCATATGGCCTACAAGGCCAAGATCCATCGCCCGATCCCGGAGGCGGGGTACACTGCGAGCTTCACACTGGTCGACGATGAGCCCCTCCATGGTGAGAGCAACTACCGAGTGCGGGTGGAGCAGCGGAACGGGCAGAGGGCGTGGTCGAGCCCGATATGGCTGCGACCCAAGGGATGAGACGCCCTCCCAAGGCGAGCCCCTGCCGCGTGACTCTCACTCGAGTGTTAACCACGAGACTCCTGTGGGCCACCAGCCGCTACCGCGACATCTGAACGTTTGACCACAGGGCCGCCGACACGCCCTCCTGGTCGCCCGAGACCTCCAGCGCCTTGAGGATGGGGCCGAGGAGCTGGGCATCCAGCTCCTGGTTCAGGCCCTGACAGCAGTGGACATAGCCCCGAACGAGGGCAGCCATCAGCCCGCGAAACGCCGCGGGCAGCGCCACGAAGTGCGGCGTCAGCACCTCGATCCCCTCCCGAAACGCCCTCAGCGCCTCCTCCCGCCGCCCCAGCTCGCTCAGGAATGTGGCCAGGTTGTTCAGGGACGTCGCCAGGTAGGGCCGGAAGGCGTCTGGTCGCGCCGCCATCGACGTCCACAACGTGCTGGAGTTCTTGCCGACGCAGGAGCAGTCCCGACGCCGCCTCTGACCTGCGCGACCAGGACGGCACCGGATGGTACGCCAGGAGGCGCTGGCTCAGGCAACGGCTTCTGCCTGCTTTACGCCACCGACCTTGCCCGCCGTCCCACTACCAGCGCGCGCGGTGCTCCTCTACGAAGCCGACCACATCGCGCAGAGTCACCGCTTGCCCGTCATCCGTCGTGAGCGTCCCGCTGTAGTGGCCGAAGATCTGATGGACTTCGCTCTTGACGAGCAAGAGGTTGCTGCGCGCCACGCGCTCTTTGAAAGGCGCGAACTCAAGACAGAGGCGGCCGTCGCTGGACGTCATTCGCCAGGGACGCGTGAGAGCTTCGGGATCGTACTCATATCCGATTTGGCCGAGCTTGTGGACGCGGCCGTCCAAGATGATGGCGTTGTCAGGGGCGCAGGCATCGCCGAAGCCAGCGCCCATGTTGAAGCCCACCGTCTGCCCGCTCTCTAGGAACGCGGAGGCGCTGCCCCAGATCCAGGTAGTTTGGTACGGCCACACGCCGCGTCCCCAGTCCACAGTGCCAAGGCACTGGGTCGGCTGGGCTTCGATTCTCACGCCGCGGTGTTCCATCCATCCTTCGCCGGGGAGACAGTTGATCTTCCGCGTATAGAAGAAGCGCCGCCTTCCCATCGGCGTCATCGTGACAACGGATTCATGCTGGGGGGAGCACCGGAGAGTGAAGTCGGCCGCGACCCCTCGACCTGAGTCGAAGTTCGGCCAGTGTACCTGCACGCGCCGGGTATCCTTCCCAAGCTCAAACGCGACACGGACGCGGCCGTTGTCGAACCAGCTCTCTCCCACGTCGCTGTTGCGGGCGAGGTGGATTCCCCGCCCCAGGGGCACCAGCAGGTTCTCCTCAACTAGCTCGTTTGTGGCGAAGTCCAGGATGTAGACGAACACGGAGCCCACATATCCCAGGTGGGCCAGTGTGGCGGAAAAGAAACACCCTGGCGTGGCGACCGCGTAATAGTCCCAACGCTTGAGCCGCAGGGCTTGAAGAGCGCGCAGGGGCACGGATCGGGCGTTCTCCAGATTGCAGTCGAGATATGGCTGGCGGGCCCACCCAGCGTGCGCCAGTTCGCCCCGTTCATCGAGGAGGGTGCCTGGAGCAGTTATCTCCTTCAAAGCGCTTCTGCCTCCTACCTCCATGACCTAGCGTCCGGCACTCTTGCATTCAGCTGTGCTTGCGCGATCGGATGGATTCCGGCCTCCATCAGCGGGTTGACGCCATCCTGTCACGACCTCGCGGATCCCCCACTCTATCCGCTGGAGGCTGGGATGACCGGTAGCAGCAAGTGTGATCCACCGAAGTGGACATGGTGAGTAACGGTCTGCATGAAAGGCAACATGTATACACCCCAGGTACCGAGTCTGCTGTGGAGGTCATCCTGGTTTCTGATGATTAGCTCCATGGAGTGATCCTTCTTGAACACGTTCGAGGTGTGCATCATGGCTATCGCATACTCGATCTTCTCGCCCGGGGGAACTGGCACCGCATCCTGTCGGGGATGAATGGGCTGATAGGGTTTTGACTTGTGCTCATCGATTGCCCTGTATGCTGCCTTGAGGTAGCCCACGCTGACCCACTGCCTGTTCCCCTCGGGGTCCACGTCCACCAGATCCGCTATCCAGTTCGTATCATCTGTGTCGATCGAAGCTTCCAGATAGAGAGCCAAGGGCCCAGTAATCTCGGTGTCTTCGGGGAAGGGATCGGTTGCGTATCTGAGGCAATAGACCGTTGGATCCAAGTACGGTGCGGGCTGGGTGAAGCTGTCGGGCTCGCCGCGGCTGTCCGCCGGCTCCATGGATAGCCTACCCTTGGGATGAAGGAAGAACTTGGTCCACTTGGTTCTGGCAAGCGGCCAGTCATCCTCGAAGCGCCACCTGTTCACCCCCATTACGAACAGTTTGACCGACGGCTCATCCATGATCCCCGTGTCTATTCCCTTGAGCCAGTAGTCGCACCACCTGATGATCTCATCGTGGTACTGGCAGTACGGTCGCGGTGGAAAGCCAGGCG
>DAOULP010000157.1:0-16375 GCA_034420175.1 Dehalococcoidia bacterium
GATGATCGTCTCCATTGACTACCGCATCAATACCACGGGCCTCTACTCGGACTACATCCTGCCGGCGGCCCAGCACTACGAGAAGTTCGGCACCACGATGCCGTCCGTCCATCACCTCTACACAGCCCTGATAGAGCCGGCCGTGGAACCACCAGATGATGCCAAGACGGACCGCCAGATCGGCCTCATGTTCCTGAAGAAACTTGAGGAGCGGGCCAAGGCGCGCGGGATGACCGAGTTCACCGATGAAGCGACGGGTCAGGCGGTGAGCCTGGAAGGCGTCTGGGACCGCTGGACCCTGAACGGCGCGCTCGAGGACGACGAGCTGTCCTTCGACGAGTCCCTCCGTGACAGCGCCGTGTACGGCATCCTCCCCGAGGGGACAAGCCTGGAGACGCTTCGCCAGAAGGGCTACGTGCGGTGGCAGGCTTGGGGGCTCATCGGCCACGGCCTGCCACAGGCTTCCACCATCCGTCCCGACGAGGTGCACAACCCCTTCCGCTGGCACACCGAAGACAAGGTGCCCTACCCGACGCTGACCCGTCGGGCCCAGTACTACATCGACCACGAGTGGTTCATGGAGGCGGGCGAGGAACTGCCGGTCCACAAGGAGACGCCCAGGCAAGGTGGGAAGGGGCAGTTCTACATGACCAGCGGCCACAACCGCTGGAGCATCCACTCCATGAATCTGACGAACAACATCATCATGAACACGCACCGGGGCACGCCGTTCATGTTCATGAACGACAAGGATGCGGCGAAGAAGCGGATCAAGAACGGGGAGGAGGTGCGCGTCTACAACGACGCGGGCTCGATGCTAATCCCGGTGAAGATCTCGCCGTCGGTGCGGCCTGGTCAGGTGATCATCTACAACGGGTTTGAGCCATACATGCACCGTGAGTGGTACGGCCAGGCGGATGTGGAGCCGGGGATGGTGAAGTGGCTGGGGATGGCGGCCGGCTATGGCCACCTGCAGTACCGACCCCTCGCCTGGCAGCCGATCCCGTGCGACCGCGCCGTGATGGTGGACGTCCAGCGGCTGCCGCAGAAGGCACGGAGCTAGGTGAGGGCCGGATCGCCGCAGCGGGGCTATCTCGGTGATCCGGTGGCGGCCAGGGCGGCGCCCAGGGCGCCAACGGTTCGTGGTTCGGGGGGAACTTGCAGGGACAGGCCCAGGCGCGACTCCAGCTCCGAGAGGAGGGCGCGGTTGAGGGCGAGCCCGCCGGTTACGACGACCTCCTCCTCGACCCCTGTACGTCCTGCCATCTCGACAATGCGGTCCACCACCGCCGCATGTACGCCGGCGAGGATGTGCGCCTTCGGCACGGCACGGTGGATGTGAGAGATCACCTCCGACTCGGCGAAGACGGCGCAGCGGCTGCTGACCTCGGCACGCTCCTCCGCCCCCAGGGCGACCTCGCCCATCTCCTCCAGCGGTACCTCCAGCAGCCGCGCCATGAGCTCTAGGAAGCGGCCGGACCCGGCGGCGCACTTGTCGTTGCTGGCGAAGGCCGAGGCGCGGCCCTCGGGCGAGACGCGGATCGACCGCGTGCTCTCCGCGCCGAGGTTGAGCACCGTGCGTGCCTTCGGGAATAGTTCGTGGGCGCCGCGGGCTTGACAGACCACCTCGGAGCTCTCGCGGGCGGCGAAGCGGACGCTGCTGCGGCCGCAGCCCGTGGCCACGACTGTCGGTGGCACCGACGTGTGTCCGGCAGCAGCACAAGCTTCATCGAGAGCGGCCCTCGCAGCGATCTCCCCCTCCTCAGCCGAGGGCAGGATCGCGCAGCCCAGGATACCTGTGGGGCCCAGAAGTACCGCGCTGACGTTGTGTGACCCCACGTCGATCCCCGCGACGACGTCTTCGCCCGCCACGTCTCCTATCCCGCGATTATCTCGACGAAGGCTTCGATGTCAGAGCGCTGCTGCTCCTGCTCGGTCGCCGTCTCCTCGCCGCGGAAGAACAGCACAGGCAGGTCGCGAGACTCGAACTCCCTCTTGAAGTAGGGGTACTCGTAGAGGTGGCAGTCGCAGGCGCGCAGGTTGTGGATGACGACGCCGCGGGCGCCGCTTCCCTCCAGCATGTGCAGGACGTGAGACAGGTGGGCCTCGGGCAGCATCTTGCGCGGGCAGGGGATGTCCTCGAGATAGCGGCGGGCGAGGGCGCGCAGCGGGTTGGCGTCGTCTTCGTCCACGTCGGCCTGGAAGTACCGCGTGCCTGCTGGCATGTCGTCGCCCACTACGTGCCCGCCGCACTCCTCGATCAGGCGGACGAAGTCGCTCTCGTCGAGCATGCTGGCGGAGAGAAACAGAGGCAGGCCGTCCATCGGCGGACCCACGGGCGACTGGGCCAGCGTTTCCTTCATCAGCTCGACGTGTTGCTCTTTCGGCAGGACCATCGAGGCGAGCACCGCGTCCTGCACGATGGAGGCCGGTAGCCCCGCCGTCGCCCGCAGCGCCGAAAGCTGCCGCAGGAGGTCGCGGTCGGCGTTGTAGAGGCGGATGGGCGCCCGAAGGGCCTCGTCGGCGATGGGACGCCCCGCGAAGTCCTCCAGTGCGCTGCGAAAGCGGCCCAGCTCCGCCGTGAAGAAGTCGATGCTTGGAGGTGCGATCTTCTGCGGCACCTCCAGGAAGTAGACGAAGGGCAGGGAGAAGTTGGCCTGCCAGAATCCGAACATGGCACGTACCATGTCGCAGACGTTGGGCACGACCATTCCATCCAAGTAGTCGTAGTTGCCCTGGAGCGCCTGATCGAAGCAGGCCTTGGGATACGGGCAGACGTTGACCGGGAAGTGGACGTCGGCCTCCGGGGTCTCTCCGTGCTCGCCGAGCAGACGCACCGGAAGCATCCCGGCGGCGTGGATCAGCTCCTCCGGCACGTCGCAGCAGAATAGACCAATAACCTTGCCGCCCGTTCGCTCCTTCCAGGCGCGTGCCTCATCGTGCCGACGCTCGCGGTAGTGCTCAAAGGTCGGTCCCACGATCAGTCTCCCTCCTAGCGAGCCAGCAGACGCTCGATAAAGGCGTCGAGTCGTGTCTTCACCTGGCCCTCTGAATACGTCCGCTCGTCCGCCATGTCGCACTCCAGCGCCAGGGTTGGGATGCCGGCACGGTCGAGCGCGTTCTTGAGCGCCGGCTGAAGCATGTAGAACAGGCGACACGACGGGTTGTAGGAGAGGATGACGCCGTCGACTTTGTACTCTCGCGCGATGTCCACTGTCAGGTCGGTGCGTTCCTCGATACTGCCGGCGTAGCCCCGGCGCATGGTGGAGCGGAGCGCCATGTCTCGCACCGGGTCGTCGTCCTGCTGAGGCACGCTCGGCAGGTGGCGGAAGTAGGCATTCTCGATGGCGACCACTCCACCCTTCTCCTCGAAGTAGTTCATGAGGGCCATGTTGTACCAGAAGGGCAGGCCGCTCCAGAGCAGGCGGAACTTCTCCTCCGGAACGACGCCGAGCCCGCTGGCGATGCGCTCGCGTACCTCCGCCCGCAGTTGCTCGTAGAAGTCGTCGCACTCCTTGGTGCCGATGAGGTACATGCCCGGCCAGACCACGGTGTAAGCGTCGCCGGCGCTCATCGGCGAGGGCACGTGCTTGCGCATCTCGTAGATCTCGACCTGGATCTCGTTGGCCTTGGCCGCCAGGTCAATGCGCTGGCGCAGCCGGGCCGGATCGAGCTTGCTGCTCGTCTGCTCCTCAAGGAAGGCGATCAGGCCGCGGAGCTGCGACTCGGTGTAGGCGACGTTCTCCAAGTCCGTACAGCCGCCCGCGGGCTGATACGGCGAGTCGAGGACGTACAGCGGCAGGTCCAGCGTGCGGGCCATAGTGGTGAACCAACCCATGCGTGAATCGCAACTGTAACTGTTGACGATGAGGAAGTCGGGCTTGGCGAGCCCGCCGTAGGGTGCCTCGGGCAGGTCATCGCCGCCCGAGATGTAGCCCATGAGGATGCGGGCATAGCCGCACACGTCCTGCGAGAACCCCGCCCGTTCGCCGGCCCGGCAGAAGGCGGAGGACAGACGCTTGGAGGCGCACACGGTGGCGTAGTTCTCCAAGTAGACCGTGGTGATGTTCATCGCCTCCAGGATCTCGCTGGGGACGTTGTTGCTGCACCAGGCCACCTTCTTTCCGGCCTCGGAGTCGGACAGAGTCTGGGCATAGTACTTCTGACGCAGCTCCCGGACCAGCAGCGTGGTCTTGAGGTGCTTCTTGGCGCTGGTGGAGGTGACCATGGGAGCCTCCCTTCGCTACAGGATGGGCTGGCGTTGCCGTCGCCCCGCGCCCTCGGCGAGGCGGTCGGCGGCGAAGAGCGCCGCGCCCAACGCGCCAATAATCTGGGGTTCGGGCGGGACCAGGGCAGGCAAGCCCACCCTGGCCTCGAGGCGCTTCACTACGCCGATGTTCATGCCGATGCCTCCGGCGATGACGAAGTCGGGCTCAACACGAACCTTGCGCAGCAAGGTGTGAACCCGTGCCGCGATGGCGTCGTGCAAGCCGGCCAGGATCTCGCGTCGGTCGCGTCCCTGACGCACCAGCGCCGCCACCTCCGACTTGGCGAACACGGCACATGTGTTGCTGATGCGCACCTCGCTGGTGGCCTCAAGGGACAGCGGGCCGATCTGCTTCAGCGGAATCTGCAGAACGTCGGCCATGAGCTCGAGGAAGCGTCCGGTGCCGGCGGCGCACTTGTCGTTCATGGCGAAATCGCCCAGGCGTCCTTGCTCGTCACAGCGGATGGCCTTGCAGTCCTGTCCGCCCATGTCGAGCACAGTGCGCGCCCCGGGGAAGATGTGGTGGGCGCCGCGGGCGTGGCAGGAGAGCTCAGTAACCTCCTCGTCTGCGAAGGGGACGATGACCCGCCCGTAGCCTGTGGAGACGACGTAGCTCATGTCGCCCAGCGTCAGGCCCGCCTGCTGGAGGGCCAGGTCCATTACACGCTCGGCGCCAGCGGCGGACTCGGCACCCGTGGGTATGACGGCGCGCGCGAGCACGCGGCCGTCCTCGATGATGAGGGCCTTCGAGCTGGCAGAGCCGATGTCTACGCCGGCGGCGTTCAACGCTCGTCCCCCCTCGTTCAGCCGTGGCAGCAGGTCGGATGCCCTCTTCCGGGTGCCAGCATTATATCCGTCCCCTGGGCGGTCGGGCACCCGCGGCCGCCCGACGAGGACACCAACGTCCCCCTGCCCACGAGGTTCATCCTTCTGCGGCCCATCGACAAACCCAAGTGGGCCGCTCGCCCTGAGCCCGTCGAAGGGCGGGCGGTGTGCTTCTTCAAGAGGCCCTCTAGCCTAGCCTTGCCGCGGCGCAGCGAGGCCATACAAGAAGTAAGTCGCGGTCCGATGCACTGTTGCCGCCCAGCCCAGATCTGCCAGCCTTCTCGTCAGCTCGTCGGGCTGATAGAAGACCTTGAAGATCTCGAACTCCCGCCCGTCGTTGAGCCGGCGCCTTGTCGTCATGGCCTCGATTTCGCCCAGGCGGTGATCGATGGCGGTTGAGGTGCCGCTAGGGAGCGAGTCGATGAAGAAGGCCCGACCGTGCGGGGCGAGGCAGGAACGCACGAGACTCCAGAACGCGTCGAACTGCTCCGGAGGCACGTGGGACAGCCAGAAGGAGAAGAACACAACATCGTAGGGCGCGTCCGGGCGCCAAGAGAGGATGTCGGCCTGAACGTATCGAACCTTCGACCCACCGACCCGCTCGCGAGCGATGGCCAGCATCTCGGAGGAGGCATCGACGGCTGTCACGTGGTCGCCGAACCGGACGAGTTGCTGAGTCCACAGTCCCGTGCCACAGGCCAGCTCCAGAACCTGACCCGCAGGGTTGAATGAGCGCAGCGCCTGTACCAGTTCCTCTGCCTCGGCGAACCAGCGGCGGTTGTGTTCCGGGCCGCGGTCGTAGCGGCCGCGGCGCAGCCACCACTCGTCGTACTCGCTGGCCCGGGCCCGGTAGTAGGAGAGCTGCTCCTCCAGGCGTTCGCGCGTCCGCTTGTCAGCCATGCGGCTCACCTTCGTGTGCCGGGAGGCGCGGCGTTGCCTACCCTGCGCTCGAGGCGTCGGCGGCCACTCGCAGCCATCTTGCTGCACGCGGCGGTCCTCCGCCCCCAAGGCTGGCCCACACAGGCAGGCCTGTCAACCCTGCACTCAGGACGCGAGGCTGCCCGCCCGGGGCCAGATCATCGGGTCGCCGCCTCGACGTGCCGGTGGCCTTCTCGTGCAGCCTCTTGCCAAATCCGCCCTGGTGTGTACAATAGTCGCCATCCTCGCTTCTTCGGTTCGAGGTTTCGCAGGTCGAGAGGAGGGAATCCCAATGGCCAAGTACGTTGTCCTGTACAAGTTCACGGAGCAGGGGGCTAAGACCATCCGCAGCACTGTCGGGCGTGCGCGGGAGACGCGTCAGGAGAACGAGAAGCGTGGCTTCAAGGTGCTGGCCATGCTGTGGACGCAGGGCCCCTATGACCTGGTGGCCGTTGTTGACGCGCCGTCGGAAGAGGCGATGATGGGGGGCATGGTCAACATCGTCTCCGCCGGCAACGTCAGCAGCACCACCATGCGCGCCTTCGACGATCAGGAGATGGAGGGCGTCCTCAAGCAGGCGTAGGCGCTGCCTGCAAGGCAGCGGGACGCCAGGCCAGCCGCCATCGAGTCGTCCGCCGAATACGAGAGGCGGTCGGCGCGTTGGCGTATGTCCAGCAGCCGGCAGCCGGGGCGAAGAACGGCAGAGACACGGGGGGCGCGGGGGCGGTCCCGAAGGAACGGTGAAGGTGGCAACTTCAGTCGACCAACAGACTCAGAGACGGCGGGGCGTGGGCCTCATCGCTCACGACCCGTCGAGAGCCTTCCGGGGCTACACGCTGTTCACTCCTCAGTTCAGGGGTGGCCCGCCGCTGCTCATCGACATGGAGGGCAGGAGGGTCCACGAGTGGAGCACGCCGCTGTCGGCTGGCTGGGCGTATCTTCTGCCGAATGGAAACCTCCTCGCCCACTGCAGAGCGCCGGGATCCCAACCGCGCTTCCCCATCTGGCAGCTCGTCAGAGCAGGCGCTGTGATGGAGTTCGACTGGGAGGGCAACGTGCTTTGGGAGGCCAGGCATCCGGATCACCATCACGACGCTCGCCTGATGCGCAACGGCAACGTCCTGATGCTCTGCATCGACGAGGTGCCCGGCGACGTTGCGACCAGGGTTCGCGGCGGGCTACCCGGCACGGAGCACGAAGGGGTGATGTACTCCGACAGAGTCATCGAGATGACGAGGGAGGGCGAGATCGTCTGGGAGTGGCACGCCTGGCAGCATCTCGATCCCGAGACCGACCGCATCACTCTCCAGGACCGGCGCGAGGAGTGGACCCACGCGAACACGGTAGAGGAGCTTCCCGACGGCGACATCCTGGTGAGCTTCCGCAACATCAGCACCATCGCCATCATCGAGAGGCGGACGGGCGAGTTCCGCTGGCGGTTGGGGCCCGAGGTGCTGGCCCAGCAGCACTGCCCGAACCTCCTCCCGAACGGCAACATCCTCGTTTTCGACAACGGCGTGCATCGCGCCAATATCCCGTTCACCTTCTCGCGTGTGCTTGAGCTCGACCCGGCGACGAAGCGGATTGCGTGGAGCTACCAGGACCAGCCGCCGTTCAACTTCTACAGCCCCTATGAGTCCAGCGCCCAGCGGGTCGCCAACGGCAACACGTTCATCTGCGAGGGAGTCTTCGGGCGGCTGTTTGAGGTGACGCCGGAGCGGGAGGTCGTGTGGGAGTACATCAACCCCTACTTCGGCGAGGCCGGACTCCTGGGCGAAAACAACTGGCTCTTCCGGGCCTTTCGCTACTCACGCGAGGAGATCGAGCGCGCCTCCGGAGGGCGCATCGGCGCCGCCTCGGACGGGTGACGCTGCCTCCTGCTGCGTATCTCGGGTCTCAGACGTCCCCGATGTAGGCCTTGTTCTCCAGCCACGCCCATTCCGTGTCCTTCATGAAGCGAACAGGCCACGCTTCCCAGGCCTCATTCCACATTCTGAAGCTCTTGATCGCGTCGTAGAAGGCCTTGGCGGTTTCAGGGCTAGGACGGTCGAGGAGTGTGCCGATGAGCTTCATCAGGTTCTCCGGCTTCTGTGGGGCTCTGTCCAGCTCCGCCATGAACAGCTTGTGATAGGGGTACAGGATCTCGTTGTCGGCTAGAATCAGCCTTCCACCGTAGAGGACCAGGCTTGAGACGGCATGCGTCAGCAGGTATCTGTCGCCCCTCTTGATTGCCTCCCCTAGATACCAGTGTGCGCATTCGAACTGGGCATAGAAGGCCTGGATCTTATCCCTCTGCTCGTGCTGCTGATACACGGGTATCTGAGCCAGGAGCTCCTCGAGGCCCGAGATCGCTGAGTAGGCCACCAACGCGCCGGTCAATGCGGCCCGCGTGACCTCGTTTCCCCGTTCCGCCGCCGCCTGCAGGTACTCGACGTTGACGATCTTCCCATCGACATATCCGCCCGGGTAGTCACAGAAGCTGGTTGAGAAGTAGATGAGGCTGTTCTCCGCCTCGCGCTTCCGGTACGACTCGTCCGTCACGACGATCATGACGTCGATGTCCGCGTACTCGCTTGCGATGCCCTTGGCGACCGTCCCGCCGACAATCACAGCGAGGCAGTCCTCCTCCTGCGAGAAGTGGTCCGCGAGCCTCCGTATGGCTCTCTCATGGTGAGGTCTCATCGACTTCCTTCCTGTGTTCCGTGCCCGACGTCCGATCTTGGCGTGCTGAGAGTCTGGTCTGTGGCTAGTTGGCGATAGCTTGCGCCATCCCGCGGGTCCTTGTCACGTGTCAGGGGGAGGTCGGCGCAATTCTGGCTGGCGGACGGCTCCTTGCGGTGGGCCAAACGGCCGTCAGCGGTGCATGACACTTCGCAGGTGGGCGACGGCTCGAGGGAGGGCTGTCCCTGCTGGTTCCTGGCCCTCGTACTCGATGGACAGGAAGTCCCGGTACCCCGCCTCGCGGAGCACGGCGAAGGTGGCTGGCCAGTCGAGGTGGCGATCGACGCCGGCATCGTCCAGATCGATGAGCTTCACGTGGACGTGAACGGCGTGGCGGGCCACGCGCTCAATGGCAGCAAGGTCCCCCAGGTCCCCCGTGTCGAGGCATAGGCGCAGCGATGGCGAATCGACCTCCCGAAGGCAGCGCTCGATCTCGTCGGGACGGCTCACGAATCCGCCGCCGTCGTGGTTCTCAAGCGCGAGGACGATGCCGCACTCCGCAGCGGCCGCCGCGCACTCCTGGAGGCAGGCCATGACCTCCGGCCAGAACGACTTTCTGGCTGTTGGCGGGGGCTCTTCGGGCGGGAGCCAGCCGGCGAACACACGCAGCACCGGCGCGCTGAGGAAGTGGGTGATGTGCAGCCAGCTCCGCACCTTCTCGATCTCGCGCCGCCGGGCCTCTGCGGTCGTTCGGCCGAAGTCATTGCTGACGGAGACACAGCTTACCGTCAGGCCTAACTCCGCGGCCCGACGACGCAGCTCGCGTAGGTAGGACTGTCCCGTGTCGGGGAAGTGGTGGTCCAGCAGCTCGATGCCGTCCAGCGCAAGGTCCTCGGCGCAAATCCGCAGCCACTGGAGCTGGTCCAGGCGGCCCTCGTTCAAGTCACGGTCGTAGGACCAGGAGGAGCAGCCCAGCTTCATCGGCTCGATGCAGCCCGATGCAGCGGCCGCATGGTTCGGTCGACGGCGCTAGACATCTTCCTCCAGCGTCTGGCCCACCGTGTGCTCGATGCCGGCGAAGCGCTGACGGCGAAAGCCCTCCGCGTACTCGTAGCCGGCTGCGTGGCCGACGGCGCTGGCGACCCGCTTGATTCGATCGGCGATGAGCTCGCGGTAGTCGTGGGGATCCAGGTTCTCCAGGGGCGGATAGCTCAGCCCGGAGCCTCGGAGGGCGTTCTGGATGTCGGCTACGGTGAGAACCATCTGGCTCTCGTGCTGGCAAAGCGCCTCGATCTTGCGGTCGATGTAGTCGGTGATGTCCACGTACTTGTTGACGTCGCGCGGTGACTTGGCGAAGAACCACTGCTCGCCCACGTAGTAGGGCTCCAGGCCTTCCTTCAGGTGCTCCGGATAGTAGAGAGGGAAGTGCGCGAAAGAGGCGGCCTCGTGGGCGGCCCACGCCACCTGCCGGTGGTCGGGGTGGCCTTCGTAGGGGGTGAAGGGGTCCCAGGCGAAGATGATGTCCGCCTTGACCTGGCGGATGAGGCGCATGAACTGGCCGCGCAGGATGTGGAGGGGCGCCTTCTCCATGAGCTCGCCATCCGGGTAGCCGAGGAACGTGACCCCAGACAAGCCCAGGACGCGGGCGGCGCCGTGTACCTCGCGATCGCGGACGGCGCGGAGCTCATCGGCGGTGAGCTCGAATGAGCCCTTGTCGTTGTCGGTGGCGACGCAGAGGTGCACCTCGTGGCCGCGGTCCGTGAACTTGGCGATCGTGCCGCCGCAGGCGAACTCCAAGTCGTCGCCGTGGGCCTCGAAGACGAGGACGCGCTTCTTGCCTGGCATTGCTCCTCCTATTCGCTTGGAGAGCTTTCGCTGTCGTCTTCGGGGCTCGCTCTTCTTGCGACCACCACGAGACGGCCTCTCAACCTCGAATCTGGCCCGTAGGAGTCCTCGATGGAGAGGACCTTGAGCCCCGCATCCGGCCATAGATTGCGCACCTCATCCTGCGTGAAGGTGCGCATCCTGAACTCGAAGGGCTGCGACCAGCGTACGCCCTCCCTAGCGAACTGCTCGCGGGAGATGATCGCGTGGCCCTCGTCGATCGTACGCGAGGCGCGAAAGGCGATGCCGCTGGCTTTGCGTTCGACGACCGGCTGATCTGCTAGCCTTTTCCGGTGGGCCTCGCGTTCGCGTACGTCGGCGATGAAGCGCCCGTCGCGCTTGAGGGCGGTCGCCAGTGACCTCAGGGTCTCCCCCAGCTCGTTGGCCTGCACCAAGTCGTTGAGCACTCCGCGAGCCAGTATCACGTCGAAGCAGCCGACGAAGGGCAGCCGTCTCAGATCGGCGAGCGCTAGGTCAACGGTGGTGAATGATACCTTGCCAGCCTGAATTAGACCCCGCTCGCGGTCTATCGCGACAACCTGGTAACCGCGAGCGGCGAGCTCGGCGGCGTACGCACCCGTGCCACAGCCAGCGTCGAGTAGCCTGGCGGGCGGCCGGACGGCGGCCTGCACGAAGTCGAGACAAGACACATCGAGCTCACCGAAGAGGGCATCATAGTGCCGTGCGAATTCGCCGTACACGGGCCGAGAAGGCATAGTTGCGTTCAACACTCCAGCACGGCCGCGGCTAGGCGCTGGAGGCCGCCTCTCCGAGGACCGCGAGCGCCTCACGCACGATGATCCCCTCCGCCTCGGGTGCGAAGATGGTGACTCCCGCCTCGTAGCCGCCCTGCTCGTAGGCCTCCGGCGGCACCACGTAGCCGACGTAGTGGTTCGCGTAGCAGCCCAGCAGCAGATGGCGCAGGCCGGCTGCCTCCTCGATGGCCTGGCCCGTCTCCACGAAGAACTCGCCGGGCAGGCCCAGGATCGCCGCGCCGGGAGCGAGCGAGAAGGCCTGCACTTCCGGCCGCAGGTGTGTCCGACCGCCGCCGGCCGCTGCCATTCCGGCGGCCACCATACGCTCCGTGCGGTAGCGGTTCAGCTCTTGCATGATGCGGTGGCGCTCGTCGGGTTGGGCGTCTTCGGGGAGGTCCTCCAGGCGGGCGGCGAGATCAGCGAGGCGGGCCTCGTACTCGCCGTCGCTGAGCAGGGGGCGCAGGGGTAGCTGCACTCGTCGACTGGCTGCCCGCAGCCGCGCGCCGTCCAGGAGCACACCCGCCGTCACGGGCTTCTCTGTGAGCTCGGACCAGCGGATGTTGTCGCCTGGCTGGCCGTGGCCCAGAGGTCGCAACTCCTGGATGACCTTGGCTGCCTCTGCCCCTACGATGCTGCCCACGCGTTCGGGCTCCGGGAAGCGTTGCTGTATCCAGACGGGGTTGACATTCCCGCAGGCGCCGTTGAGGAAGACGCACGGCAGGCCGGGGATCACCTTCTGGACCGTGCCGACCGCGTGGCCTGGATAGTCGGCGGAGATGAGAAGGTTGTCGTAGTTCATGACCGTGGCGTGGCAGGCGAAGTTGACCAGGGCAGCAACGGGCGGCGCCAGCGGGTCCGGACTGTCGGCTAGGAGGACGGTGAGGCGCGTCTGGATGGGCCAGTCCGGATGGCGGCGGTTCTGGCTCACGGAGTCGACCGTGCCGTACCCGACCTTGAGGACGGCCGGCTGCTTCGACGTGTCGGCCACGCCGACGGCGCCCGCGATCTGACGGGCGGTGACGTCGATCAGAGGTTCGTCCATGTCGCGCCGCAGCCCGCCCGGTCCCGAGTGGGTGTGGGTGGCGGCGACCATCACGTGGTCGGCCTCGATGCCGGTGGCCGCCTGCACGAGTTCGCGAGCCCGGGCGACGAGACGGCGATCGACGCCGACGAGGTCACAGGAGACGGTGGCGAGGCGCGACCGGCCGTCGTCCAGGACGAGGGCGCGGGCGTGGAGGTCGTCGTGGACGCCGGTGGCGACACCCTGGCGGGAGGAGTAGCCGTCCATGGGCGTGCCGACGGGCGGCGTGATGATTGCCTCGGCGGCACCAACGTGAAGCTGGTGCTCTCTCTGTTCGGTCACGTCTACTGCTCCCCGACCCACAGGTCGATTGGCTTCTTGGCGCCCCCGGCGCCCGCAAACGGCAGGCTCACACGCTGCCCCGTGCCCGCCGAGGCGTAGGCGGCGCAGATGACCTCCAGCACTGCGCGGCCGTCGTCGCCGGTGAGGCGCGGCTGCTCATCGCCTCGCACGCAGCGAACGAAGTGGGCCATCTCTTGGGGGAAACCGTAGTTCCAGGTTTCCTCGAACATGGTGAAGGTCCAGCCGCGCGTCGTCTCCGCCTTCTCCACGGCATACCCGTAGCCGGGCTGGCTGTAGGTAACGAGGGAGCTGCCCCGCAGGAGGTCGGCCACCGTCAGGCCCTCCGAGCCGTAGATCTCGGCCCGGTCATCGACGCCGCCGGCGCGGGCCCACGAGTTCTCGGCGACGGCGACGCGCCCGTCAGAGAAGCGAACGACGCACAGCGAGTGGTCCTCGCCGCGGGTCCGGCCGCCGTGGACGTGGGTACCCAGCTCCGCGTACACGCTCTCGATGGGGGCGTTGTCGTACACCCAGCGGGCGAAGGCAATCGAGTGGCAGCCCATGTCCATGAGCACGCCGCCGCCCGAGAGGTTCACGTCCCAGAACCAGTCGGAGTGGGGGCCGTAGTGGCATTCGAGCTGCCGAACGTAGTAGACGCGGCCCAGCGCCCCCTCGTCCGCCAGCCTCTTGGCACGCTCGTACTTGGGTGCGAAGAGCAGCTCCTCGGCGTAGAGGAGGAGCACGCCGGCCTTGCGGCAGGCCTCGATCATGCGGTCGCATTCCTCCAGGTTCATCGCCATCGGCTTCTCGCAGACGATGTGCTTGCCGGCGGCGGCGGCATCGAGGGTCATCTGGCAGTGGAGGTGGTTCGGGCAGGCCAGTGTCACCAGATCCACCTCCGGTAGACGCAGGAGATCACTGTGGTCGGTGAACCAGCGGGGGATGTCGTGCTCTTGGGCGAAGGCGCGGGCGTGCTCCTCGGTCGGCGAGGCGACCGCGACGACCTCGGCGTCCGGGGCGTGCCGAAGGGCCTCGGCGTGAAGGCTGGCCACGAACCGGGAGCCTATGATGCCTATGCGGATAGTCACGTCAACGGATGTCCAAACGGAAAAGCGGAGGGGTGAACAGAAGCCGTAGCTGCATCACGATGCCTCCTTCGGGACGCGTAGGTATGGCTGAATTCTGTCCTGCCACTGGTCGAGTTTGCGCGGTGCCAGGATCCGCTTGTACTGAAGCCGGCGCCTACCGAAGTTGATGAGCAGGGCCACCTTCAACCCCGTTGCCGCCAGATAGCATATGGCCTGCGCCACCTCCTCGTTGGTCAGAAGGTGCGAAAGGGCCTTCTCTTCGACAATGACCGCCCCCTCCACGAGGTGGTCGAGGTACAGGAGTCCCACCCGAGCGCCTTCGATCTGGATTTCGACCGGCTTCTCCTGCTCGAACGAGAGGCCAGCTTTGCCAAGCTCCAGGGAGAGAGCACGTTGATAGGCAGCTTCCTTCAGGCCGGGACCCAGAGCGTTGTGAACGCGCATCGCCGCGCCGATCACTGCGTAGGTCACGTCGGCGTGCGGGATGCCGACATTGGCTCCATTCGCTGCCGCGTGCGTTGTCGCCCCTTGCCTCTCGTGTGCCATCCGCTTATCCGATTCCCGTCCGCTGACGGGCTACTCCCTGTACGCCGAGGCCACCTTGTCGATAGCGGCGACGATATCGTCCACGTCCTGCCGCGTCCCCAGGAACAGCTCGTGCGGCAACCAGACGCACTCGTGGTAGGCAGCTCTCTCGGCCACGGGGCAGAAGGTCTCACTGTAGTCGACGGCGACGGGCCCGTCCCCCCAGGCGAAGAGCGAGCTCTTGTAGACCGGTTCGTAGAAGGCGCCGTGGCACGGGATCCCTTCTGCCTCGAGGGCGGCGATGAAGCGGTCGCGCGGCGTGCCTCCGAAGGCCTCCGGCGTGTACTTGAGGACGAACCCGTAGCCCGATGGCGTGGTCACCCTTTCGTCCTGCCTGAGCGTGGAGATGCCGGCGATCCGCTCAATGCGGGCTGTGAGATGCTGCTTGTTCTCTTCCCGAGTGGCTGCCTGCTCCTTCAGCCGCTCTAGCTGGACGAGGAGGATCGCCGCCTGGAACTCTGTCATGCGGTAGTTCCAGCCCAGGGCCTCCTGGGGCCGGAGGTGCCTGTCGGTGGCCCGGATGCGGCCGCAGTTGACATAAGACAGACACCGCTCCTCCAGCTCCTCGTCGCTGGTGAGGATAATGCCGCCCTCGCCGGCGGTCATGAGCTTGGTGCTCTGGAAGCTGAAGCAGCCCAGGTGGCCGATGGAGCCGGCGCCCTTTCCCAGCCAGAACCCGCCGTGCATGTGGGCGCAGTCCTCGATGACCTTCAGTCCGTGCCTTTCGGCTCTCGCCATGATCCGGTCCATGTCGGCCATGCGGGAGCCCAGGTGGACGGGGACAATGGCCTTCGTCCTGTCCGTGATGGCCTCTTCGACTCTCTCCGGGTTGATGCACCAGGTGCCTGGGTCGATGTCAGCGAAGACGGGCACGGCGCCTATGTAGAGAGCGGCCGCCGCCGTGGCCATGAAGGTGAGGGCGGGCACGATGACCTCGTCGCCCCGTCCCACGCCCGCTGCCTTGAGCGCGACCTCGATGGCCGTAGTGCCGCTCGATGTGCAGATGCCGCAGCGAGCGGTCTGGTAGGAAGCAAAGGCCTCGGCGAATTGAGAGGCCTTAATGTTGGGCGACGGGTAGCCACCCCAGTTCCCGCTCTCCACCACCTCTCGCACGGCCCGAATCTCGCGCTCGTCGTAGACGGGCCAGGACGGGAAGGGCTTGCTTCGGATCGGGGTCCCGCCATCGATGGCGAGCCGCTGCGTCGTGGCCATGGTCGTGGTCTTCCGGCTGCGCGCGAAACTCGGCCTGCCCGCAGGCCTCGTGAGGGTCTCCATCATACGGGTGGGTGAAGCGCCGTTCAAGGGCGGTCGGCGGGAGCCCGCCGGGCTGGCGTCGAACGGGAGAGGGCGGCCTCCATGGCCGCCCCCCTTGCGAAGGAGCCTGGACTGCTGCCCGCCGATACGCTCGCCGTCCGGGACGCCTTGCGGCCTGCCCGGCCTCAGGGGAACGGCACGGGGTCCTGAGGAGGGATCGGGTTCTGACAGGTGCTGGCGTCGCGACCGAATACCTTCTGGAGGTCCTTGATGTCGATGTCGAAGTCAGGCACCCAAGGCTCCAGGTCGTACCAGTCGTCGTACAGGGTCATGCCGAAGGTGGCGCCGTAGCGGAAGGCGCTGCCCTGCTGGTCCAGCACGTCCACCGCGCAGTCGAGGTTGAGGTCGCCTTCGAGGATGCGGATGGTGATGCCGAAGTCGCTGCACTCCTCGATCATGCCGCCGGGGAGAACGCCCGGTGCCAGGCCCTCACCGAACTCGTCGATGACGGTGTCGGCGTCGTTGTCGATGCCGTCGCAGCACCAGCCCTCGACCTCCAGCGGGTGACCGAGGGGGTCGGTGATCTCACAGTTCTCGTCCAGGAGCTCGTCGAAGACGCCGTTGTCGTTGCTGGGCCTGATCCGGTTCACCAGGTCGGGCTCCGGCTGGACGGTGATGTAGGCCAGGATCCCGTCTGTGGTGTTACCGGGGACCGGGCCTGTGGACACACACCCGAAGAGGATCCAGTTCTCGGTGATGACGGTCATGTCGCACT
>DAOULP010000158.1:0-2048 GCA_034420175.1 Dehalococcoidia bacterium
CATGGCACCGCCGACTGAAGTCGGCGGCATGGTTGGCGAATCTGGAAGCCGCGGACTTTCAGTCCGCGGGAGTTGCTCCAAACCAAAGCCCACCGGTGACGCACCAGTTACGCCACCCCGACGGGGCGCCGCGCCGTTGTGGGCCCGACGCCGCCGGTGCTAGGATAATTATCGATGAAGAGCGAATGCGACCTCGGCCTGTATGTTCACATTCCATTCTGCAGCGCCAAGTGCGGCTACTGCGACTTCAACTCCCATGCCGGCCGCGAAGGCCTGATCCCAGCCTACACGCAGGCCCTTCTGAAAGAGGCACGGATGTGGTCGGCGGTCAGCGAGTCCCTGGCCAGCGGCGACTGGCAGGTCGACACCCTCTTCTTCGGGGGCGGCACACCGAGCCTAATGCCCCTGCCGCAGATGGAGCGTCTTCTGCCGGCGCTGCGAGAGCACTTCCGGCTAGCGCCCACATCTTCGCCAGGCCGGGCCGAGCCCGAGGTTACGCTGGAGGCTAATCCGGGCACGGTGGACGAGCGCTACCTATCGCGGCTGCGGGAACTGGGGGTGAATCGACTCAGCCTGGGCGTTCAGAGCTTCCGCGACGATGAGCTGGCGTTCCTTGGCCGCATCCATACCAGCGAGGAGGCCCGCGAGGCCTACCGGGCCGCCCGCAGCGCCGGCTTCGACAACGTGAGCCTCGACCTCATCTTCGGGCTGCCCTGCCAGACGCTGCAGCAGTGGCTGGAGAGTCTGAACGAGGCGATCGCTCTCGGGCCCGAGCACCTATCGCTCTATGCCCTGACGGTGGCCGAGGGGACGCCTCTGGCCCGCGACGTGGCCGACGGCCGGACGCCCGCGCCCGACCCGGACCTCCAGGCCGAGCTGTATGAGCGTTCCGCCGAGCGCCTGAAGGCCGCCGGCTATGAGCAATACGAGATCTCGAACTGGGCTCGGACGGGACACCGCTGCCGCCACAATCTGACCTACTGGAACAACGGGTCCTGGCTGGGACTGGGCGCGGGCGCTCACTCTCACCTGCCGTCCCCCGACGGCGGAGGCATGCGCCTCGCCAACGCAGACGACCCGGCCCGCTACATCGAGCTGGTGGATGAGAGCTTGGCCTCGCTACGCGGAGCCGCTTGCTCTTCGATCGATGATCTGCGGCAGGCAACCGTCCGGGAGGAGGCCGGCCCGTCGGTGGAGCTGTCGGACACGCTAGTGCTGGGGCTGCGGCTCTGCGAGGGTGTGAGCGTGAGCGAGCTGCGGCGTCGCTTCGGCCAAGCCGCCCTGGGTGCCCACGCCGCCGCCTTTGACGAGGCCACCTCTCAGGGGCTCCTCGAGCGTGTCGACGGCCGCCTGCGCCTCACCGCCCGGGGCCGCCTCCTGGCCAACGAGGTCTTCGTTCGCCTGCTCCCACCGAGCTAGCGGGGTGCTGGTGAACCCACGCGGGCCCCTCGTGGTTCGACAGGCTCACCACGAGCGGAACCCAAGAGCCGCTCGTCCTGAGCCTGTCGAAGGGCGAACGGCGACTTCGTTGGCACTGTGCTAGACCCCACCCAGCCCGTGCGCTTCCGCGACCGCCGACAGCAGGCGGTCGACGCCAGCCGGCGGCGCCTGGTCGTGCCGCCCCAGGGGGTCCGGGGTCGGCACTTCGTCCAGCAGTACCTCCAGGCAACTGCGAATGGACCAGGCCAGAGTGCCACGGTCGTAGCCGCCCTCCAGCGCCAGCACCAGTCGCCCGCCGCACAGCTCACGGGCCAGGTCCCGCAGGCCAGTCACGAGGTCGGCGTAGCCGGGGGTGCTAAGGGCCAGGTCGGCGAAGCCATCCGCGAAGTGGCCGTCGTACCCGGCCGAGACCACCACCAGCTCCGGCTCGAACCGCCGCAGGATAGGCGTCAGGAGGGCCTCCCAGATGCGTCGGAAGACTGCATCGCCGCTCCCGGCGGGCAGGGGCACGTTGACCGTCGCTCCCTCTCCCGCGCCCTCGCCCGTCTCCCGCCAGTGACCGCTGCCGGGATAGAAGGGGTACTCGTGCGTCGAGAAGTAGAGCACGT
>DAOULP010000159.1:0-23944 GCA_034420175.1 Dehalococcoidia bacterium
GCAGGAAGTCGCGGATGGTCACGCCGCCCATGAGCAGTACGGCAAGCAGCACCAGGACCACCGTCACGGACGTGTTCAGCGAGCGGGCCAGCGTCTGGTGCAGGCTGCTGTTGACGCACTCGGGGAAGCCCACGCCCTCCATGCGGCGCAGGTTCTCCCGGATGCGGTCGAACACGACGATCGTGTCGTGGACGCTGAAGCCCATGACGGTCAGCAGGCCGGTGAGGAACATGGTGTTAATCTCAATGCCGAACACCTTCCCAAAGATGGAGAAAGCCCCGACCACCATCAGAGCATCATGTATGAGGGCCACGATGGCGGCAGCACCGAACAGGAAGGGCTTGGGCACCGACCGGAAGGCCCAGCTTATGTAGAGCAGGATGCCCACTGAGGCAGCGATCACGGCAATGCCGGCGTTGCGCCCAATCTCCCGCGACACCGTCCCGGACACGCTGGCGAACTCGATGAAACGGTTGCTGACGTTGCCGTCGTTATCCAAGAACTCACCGAATCGTTCCCGCAGCCCGGACTCGATCTCGTCCCGCTCTGAGGGAGGCGCCGGCCCCACCTCGGGCGCCCTCGCCGTTCCCTCCAGCTCCCGCGTTCGCACCAGAAAACGGTTCTCACCCGTGCGCTGGACCACCGCCTCGGGGTGATTGAGGTCGGACAGCGCCGAGCGAAGCTCGTCTTGGTCCACGGCCTCGGCGAACCGCACGGTGAACGTGGTTCCTCCCGTGAACTCGATGCCCGGCTTCAGAGACGGCGGCACGGCCAGCGAGATGATCCCTGGCAGGAGCACCAGCAGTGACAGCAGGTAGTACCAGTTGCGCCGGCCTACGAAGTCGATCATCACTCCTCCGGCTGCTGCGGAGGCATGCCCGGCACCGAAGCTACCGCCGGGGTGCCCCGTGCCGCCGGCACGTCCATGACCCACCAGCCCAGGCGCCGCGCCAGCGGCGTCCCGATGGTGATCCGCATGAAGGTTCGCGTCACCATGATGGCCGAGAACATGCTCACCAGCACTCCGATGGCCAGCGTCAGGGCAAATCCCTTCACGAGGCTGGCCCCAAACTGGTCGCCGAACCAGAAGAGGATGGCGCAGGTGATGAGCGTGGAGACGTTGCTGTCGCGGATGGAGGACCAGGCCCGGGAGAACCCAGCCTCAATAGAGGCCACCAGGCTGCGGTCCAGGCGCAGCTCCTCCTTCATGCGCTCGAAGATGAGGATATTGGCGTCCACCGCCATGCCCACGGAGAGAATGAATGCAGCGATGCCGGCCAGGGTGAGGGTAACCGGCATCACCTTGAAGATGGCGAGAAGGATGCTGGTGTAGACGAACAGCGCCAGGGCGGCCAGGACGCCCGGAAGTCTGTAGTACAGGATCATGAAGAGCATGACGATGAGGATGGCCACTTCTCCAGCGATGACGCTGGCCTTCACCGAGTCATCGCCCAGAGTGGCGTCCACCTCCTGCGTCTGCACGACCTGAAGGGGCACCGGGAAGGCACCGGCATTGAGCTGGATGGACAGCAGGCGCGCGTCCTCGAATCCCAGGCCGGTGATCCGGCTCTGATCGCTGAGGACGCTCTGAACGATGGGGGCAATGATCCGGCCGTCCTCCCCCCGGATGGGCTCGCCGTCCAGGAAGAAGGCCATGGGCAGACCCACGAGCCGCTCCGTGACCTTCGCAAGCAGACCGGCTCCCTCACTGGTCATCTCAAAGCGGAGTTCCGGCACGCCAGTGATCGAGTCACTGGCCACGTAGGTGTTCGGCTTCATGAAGCGGCCCGTCAGGTCCTTCTCAACGCCGTCGCTGTCTGTGGCCCGGGCCGGTACCCAAATGACGGTCTCAAGCATGTCGACGGTCAGCGATTGGAGAGGCACTGCCACCTCCTCGCCGCCCTCGCAGCCGGGCGGGGTGTAGGTCACGACCCCATCCTGGCACACGAATACGTCCCCGGCCTCGTCCAGTTTCTGCTCGCGGAACTCCAATACCGCCGTCCGGCCGACCAGGTCACGGGCGTCCTCGGGGTCGATATCCGGTAGCTGGACGGCCAGCCGGTTGCTGCCCTGCCGCTGGATCTCCGACTCGGCAACACCGAAGGCGTTCACCCGGCGCTCGATGATTCGAGACGCCGCCTCCATGGCCTGGTCCACGTCTACGTCCGGCGCCTGCGAGGTGTCGGCCTCCATGACCAGGCGTGTGCCGCCGCGCAGGTCCAGGCCCAGCCGCATGGCCCTGGCCTTCTTCATGTATCCCAGGATGGCTCCGCCCTCGACCCGGATCCACGGGAACTGAATCCCCTTCCCTTCCGGCCAGGGGATGAAGCCCGGGAGGTAGCGGTCCGGTTCCGAAGGCCAGACCGTGATCACCGAAAGGACGGTGATGACAGCTATGAAGCCGAGTAGCGCTCGGTTGAGCCAGCCGCGCATGAGGTCTCCCTGTTATTCCCGCGCCAGCCGCCACGAGGCGCGCATCCTCTTGACGGTAGCCAGGAACCCCGGCTGGGTCAAGAGTCGGCCTGTTCAGAGCCTGTCGGAGAGCCGTTCTGACCTGTCACACTGAGCGCGGCGAAGGCGCTGGTGGATCATCGACAGCGCCGGGATGGTTCGAAAGGCCGCGGCGGCACGCTCGAGGGAGATGGAACGGCTGCTAGGCGGGGGCTTGCCCTCCGCCCTGGCCAGCCTCCGCGCTGGGAGACCCCTCGTCTGCGCCGACAAGCTGGCGGAGTAGAGCCAGGGCGTCGTCACGCGTACGGACATCACCCTCCCCCTGCGCCTCCTCCACAGCCCTCAGCAGCCTGCCAACCTCGGGCCCCGAATCGATGCCCAACTCCGACATGACGTCATTCCCGGTGACGAGCCGCGGGGGCTCAACCAGGTTCTCTTCCGAGTGACGCCGCGCCATGATGTGATTCACATAGGCGACGTGGTTGCGCCAACTTGTGACGCGCATCCGTGGCCCGCGGGCCGCCAGGTGGTCGGCCAGGCTCAAGAAGAGGACATCGAGGGCGGAGTCGCCGGTGTCACGGAAGAATCGGAAGAGCGCGCGACGGCTGGGCGGCCCCCCATCGCTACTGAGCTGGCCGGGCCGCAGGTGCTCTTCGACCAGCAGCGACACCAGGCGCGTCTCCCGGGCGCTGAAGCGCAGCCGCTCCATGATCGCCCTCGCCATGCCGGCACCGGTGGCCGCGTGTCCGTGGAAGCGGACACGCCCCCTGCTATCGACGGACTTGGTCATGGGCTTGGCGATGTCATGGACCAGCGCGCTGAGCTTCACGAGGGCCAGTCGCGGGTGCGCCTCCGACAGCTCTTCGCGGAAGTGCTCGTGGCCACCTGGAAGCCAGCCCAGCGGCCCCCAGAGCTCCCGCCAGAACGTGGCCCAGCGCGTCTCCCGAGGCGGGCCGTCGGCCAGAAGGTAGTCCAGGGCCTCCACCGTCATCAGCGAGTGGTCAAAGACGTCCCAGTAGTGCTCCTTGGGCTGCTCGACTCCGCGGGCTGCGGCCAGTTCGGGCAAGATCCGCTCCAATAGGCCCAGCTCATCCAGGGTGCCAAGCGTCCAAGAGGCCTGGCCCGTCGCCAGCATGCGGACGAGCTCCTCGCGCTGCCGCTCGGGGGCGATGCCGTCCAGGCAGCCGGCCCGCTCCTGCATCCAAGTTACGGTGGCGCCATCAAGCTGAAAGCCCAGCTCGGCGGCCAGGCGCACGCCGCGCAGCAGCCGAAGGCCGTCGGCCTCGAGGGCGGCAGGCGCCAGCGCCCGTACGATGCCCCTGGTCAGGTCTTCGCGCCCGCCGAAGGGGTCCGCGAGCTCGTACCGGCCGTCGCCGGGCAGGGCCACGGCCATCGCATCGATGGTGAAGTCGCGGAGCCCCAGGTCGGTGACGATATCACCCCGTAGCTGGGCCAAGTCCAGGTGGCGAACTGATTCCTCGTCAGTGGGGAACACCAGGCGGGCAATGCCCCGCTCCGAGTCGAGGGGGACGTATGCAGCTTCCAGATCGTCAGCCAGCGCCCGGGCGGCGGCCAGGGAGTCGCCATCCACGGCCAGGTCCACGTCGTGGATCGGCCGGCCCAGCATCGCATCGCGCAGCGATCCGCCCACTAGATAGGCAGCCATACCCAGCGTCGTCAGGCTCCGAGCCAGCCCGTCCACGAGGGCCTCGACCCTGAGATCAACGGACAGGGAGATCTTCTGCCTGGACGCCATGCCTACCTCACGGCCCAGCCGAGGCAGGCTCGGACGCTCCCGAATCCGGCGGGGGCTCGGGCTCGATCTTCACCAACTGGTCCATGCTCTCCAGATGATCGACGTAGAGGACGCCGTTGATGTGGTCGATCTCGTGCTCCAGGGCCTGGGCCAGCAGGCCCTCGCCCTTGACGCGAACCTCCCGTCCGTCGCGGTTCAGGCCCTTCGCGGTGACCTTTTCCGAGCGAGTGACCTCCGCCCAGTAGCCGGGGACAGAGAGGCAGCCCTCCGTGACCTGTCGCTCGCCCGAACGGCGCACGATCTGGGGGTTGACGAGAACGATGATCTCCGGCTCCTCCTCCCGAGGTGGATCCTCTTCCGCGGGAGGCAAGCCGATGACGATGACGCGCAGGGAGCGCCCGACTTGAGGCGCCGCGAGTCCCACTCCGCCCGCCGCGGGCATCGTCTCGATCATGTCGTCGATGAGCCGCTGAATGGAGGCGTCGACCTTGGCCACTCTCTTGGCCTTCTGACGCAGCACCGGATCTCCGAGGACTCGAATCTGAAGAACCGCCAGAACCAGACCTCCTTCGTCAAGGCTTCCCCCACAATTCTATCCCATGCCCTCCCCCAATGTCTGCGAGCGAACTGGCGACGGAAGGCATGCTCGTCGGGAGCCTCAGGCCGTGGTCATTGGGTCGATGTCCAGCACCCAGTTCTGGGGCAGGGCCACATCCGCCAGCAGATCGGCTGGACGGCGCCCGCGGACCAGCACCTGCCAGCGGTAGCGCCCCCGCAACCGGGCGACATAGGCCGGCGAAGGGCCCTTCACTTCCAGGTCCGGCAGTCCGAGAACATCGCTTTCGCGACGGAGGTGGTGTGCCAGGCGAGCCGCTTCCTCATGGGCGTAGGTGGAGTTGGTGTGGGAGTAGACCAGGCGTGCCAGGCGACCGAAGGGCGGGTAGCCAAGCCTCCGCCGTAGCTCCGTTTCCTGAGCGAAGAACGACTCGTAGTCGTGCTCAGCAGCGGCGGCGATTGCGTAGTGGTCGGGCGTGTAGGTCTGGATGACCACGCGCCCCAGCTCCGGCTGTGCGTCCCCGTCGGACGGTGGCGAGACCGTCTGAGCTCGGCCGGCGCGGCCCGCCACCTGGGTCAGGAGCTGGAATGTGCGCTCGCCGGCCCGGAAGTCGGGCAGGTGGAGGCTAACGTCGGCGCTCACCACCCCGACCAGAGTCACCGCGGGGAGATCCAGCCCTTTGGCCACCATCTGTGTGCCAATGAGGATATCCGCCTCGCGGGCCAGGAACCGGGTCAGTATCTGCTCGTGGGCTCCCCGGCCGCGGGTGACGTCGCGGTCCCAGCGCAGCAGTCGCGCATCTGGGAAGGCGCGGGCGGCCTCCTCCTCCACTCGCTCCACGCCGATTCCGACCAGTCGCAGCCGCTTGCCCCCACACTGAGGACACGCGGCGGGCATGCTCCGACCTCGGTTGCACTGATGGCAGACCAAGCGGTCCTGCTGTCTGTGATAGGTGAGGGAGACAGCACAGCTCGAGCAGTGGGGGACGTAGCCACAGTCGCGGCACTGGGCGAAGCTGGCGGCACCACGACGGTTGAGGAAGAGGATCGCCTGTTCACCGGCAGAAAGAACCGAGCGCACCTCCCGAGCCAGCGAGCGGCTGAAGATGCTCCGGTTGCCGGCCAGCAGTTCCTCCCTCAGGTCCACGACCTGGATGGGTGGCAGCGCCATCGCCGTGGAGGGGGTAACGGCACCGTCGGCGGCGGCAACGGGCCGCACCCGCTGGAGCAGGGTGAGCAGGCGATAGCGGCCCCAAAGCGCCCCCTGGTAGGTGACAACATCGGGTGTGGCGCTGCCGAGCAAGAGGACGGCGCCCGACAGCTCGGCCAGCTTCTCAGCGGTTTCGCGGGCGTGGTAGCGGGGCACCTGGTCCTGCTGCTTGTACGTCCACTCGTGCTCCTCGTCGACGACGATGAGGCCCAGGTCCGGCTGCGGTGCGAAGAGGGCGGACCGGGACCCCACGACGACGGCGTAGCGGCCCTGGCGGATGCCGTGCCACTGATCGAATAGCTGCCCCTGAGAGAGGCCGCTGTGAAGAACGGCCACCTGGCCGGGGAACCGCTCGGCAAACCGGCGCACAGTCTGGGGCGTGAGGGCGATCTCCGGCACGAGTACGATGCCCCGCCGCCCAAGGGCCACGGTCTTCTCCAGGGCCTTGAGGTAGACCTCCGTCTTGCCGCTGCCGGTGACGCCGTGCAGAAGGAAGGAGCCGTCGTCGCGAGCCGGCGATTCCAATGCCTCCTCAATGACGCGATAGACGTCCCCTTGATCCGGCGTCAGCTCGACCGGCGGGCGAAGTGGGTAGTGGCGTCCGGCCAGCGGGTCGCGCTCCACCGGCACTGCCTCCGCGGCGATCAGTCCCTCCTCGACCAGGGGCGCGGCGGCAGCGGCCGTCAGCCCGGTCCGGGCCCGCACGCGGCTCGCCGGCAGCGACGGGCCCTCGCTGGCCAGGAGCCGAAGGGCGGCCGCCTGCGCCCGTTCGGCAGCGGTGCGCCGGAGGGCCAAGGCCTCAAGACGAGCCCGGTCAGCATCAACGAGGAGGCTGACGGTGTCCGCCTTGTCACCCGATCCCAAAAGCCGGGCTCGCTCCAGCGCGCGTAGGCCAGGTCCGCCGCCCGCCGCTCGCCGGGCCTCCGCCACGGGCACCGATTCGACCTCGGCCAGACGCTCCAGCAGCTCGGCGCGGCGCGAACGCCGGCTGCCCGGCAGCGACCCAGCGCGCACCAGGGCCTCGTGGGGCGAGACAAGGAGCCGGTAGTACGCCAGGACCTTGGGCCTCACCCGTGGCGGTGCGAGCTCGTAGCTTCTCTCGACCAAGCCCCGACCCTCCAGTTCACGCAGGGCGGCGGACACCGAGCGCACGCCGGCCCGTTTCCGCAGTTCCTCCACCTCCTGACGGCCGCCCGCGAGGAGCGCCGACAGAACGTCCCTCTGTCGAGGCGCTAGGTCGAGGCCGGCGGCCTTCTGGGCCCCAACCAAGGCCGAGACATAGGTGAGGGGCTTCTCCTCGAAGCCGGGCGGCAGCATGAGGGCCAGCGAGGCGAACAGGGGCGCCAGGTACTCCTCGCTGATCCAGCGCCCGAGGGCGACGTGGGCCGGCGAGAGGATGGGCGCCTCGGTCAGCGGCGCTAGGATATCGCGGGTCTGCGGGTAGGAGGGGGTTTTCGGCAGTTCGAGGACGATGCCCTGAAGGGTGCGCCTGCCGAAGGGAACATAGACGGCCTGCCCCCCTTGGAGGTGCATCCCCTCCGGCACCGAGTAGCTGAAGGCGCGTCGGTGAGGGACGGCGGCGTTGACGGCCACCTCAGCGTAGGGCATGGCTCCGCCACGAACGCAGACCGAGAGGCTAGGTGGCCCTGCGTGCCTTCTCTTTGATGCGGGCGGCCCTGCCGGTCCGGCCCCTCAGGTAGTAGAGCTTGGCCCGGCGTACCTGACCCTCCCGAAGGACGTCCACCTTCTCCAAACGAGGCGAGTAGTACATGAAGGTGCGCTCTACACCAACCCCGTGGGAGACGCGCCGCACCGTGAAGGCGGATGCTGGGCCTCCACGGCGGACCCGAATGACCACTCCCTGGAAGGTCTGGGTCCGTTCGCGCTCCCCTTCCACCACCTTGGCACTGACACGCACGGTATCGCCGGGTTTGAAATCTGGGATGTTGGGGTTCTCCTTCAGCTCAACAGCACTCTTGGCGTCCATGTGATCCTATCCTGCACTCAGGACGAAGCCGTCCCGGTCTGTTTCCGTCCAGCCACCTCTTCCAAGAGCGGCTCTTCCTCCCCGGCCAGGCGCTCCTCCAACCACCGCCGCTCCTCGTCACAGAGTCCGGCCTGAGCCAAGAGGTCGGGCCGACGGCGCGCAGTGCGCAGCAGGCTCTGCTGGCGGCGCCAGCGAGCGATCTCGGCGTGGTGCCCGGACAGCAGAACATCTGGGACGCCCCAGCCTCGGAAGTCCGCCGGTCGCGTGTACTGAGGATACTCTAGAAGCCCCTGCGTGTGCGACTCCTCGTCCAGCGATAGCTCAGACCCCAGGACACCCGGCAGCCGCCGCACGACGGCGTCCACCACCACCAGGGCCGGGAACTCGCCCCCTGAGAGAACATAATCGCCGATGCTGACCTCATCGTCCACCAGGTGCTCCCGCACGCGCTCGTCGACACCCTCGTAGTGTCCGCAAACGAGGAGAAGACACTCCTCATCGGCCAGCTCTTCAGCCACCTGCTGGCTCAGGAGCCGGCCCTGGGGAGTGAGCAGCACCACTCGACCCTTCTGGGAGGCCTGGGCCCTCACGGACTCCACGGCCTGGAAGAGAGGTTCCGGCTTCATGACCATGCCGGGGCCCCCGCCATACGAGTAGTCGTCCACCACTTTGTGGCGACTCTCCGCGTGGTCGCGAATGTCGTGCACGAAGACGCTCACCAAGCCCGCCTCGACGGCCCGCCCGATGATACTCGCCTGCAGGGGACCGGTGAACACCTCCGGAAACAGCGTCAGGATGTCGATGCGCACCCTACCCACCGCCCTTCGGCGGACGTTCGGCCGCAGTGCCCGCGGCCCCGTGGTCCCCTGTGCGGCCCTGCAACGACTCCACGGCGTGGGCCAGCGCCGGCAGGATGAATGACAGATTCTCCCGCACCGCCCTCTCGCTGCCAGGGAGATTGATGATAAGGGTGCGGCGGCGGATTCCGGCCACGGCTCGGCTCAGCATGGCAAGCGGCGTCTGCTGCAACCCCCCCTGGCGCATCGCCTCCGCTACACCGGGCACCTGCCGGTCGAGAACCGAAAGGGTGGCCTCCGGCGTCACGTCGCGTGGCGTCAGGCCCGTGCCACCGGTAGTGAGGACCACATCCAGGTTCTCCTCGTCGGCCCATGTGCACAGCCGGCCGGCAATCGTCTCCGCCTCATCCGGCACGACCTCGTAGCGGTCTGCCCGGCCGCCGATGGTCGCCATCATCTCGGCGATGGCGGGGCCGCTGCTATCGCGGCGTTCGCCCCGGTAGCCCTTGTCACTGACCGTGAGGATTCCGACCCTGAACTCCATCGGCAAACTCCAAGGCCGGGGCACAGCCCCAGCCCGCCGACATGATAGCACAGGCCCTGACTTGGGTGAACGAGACTGCCCACCGCCCGATGAAGGTCCCCTTGGGCGGCCGAGGAGCGGGAGAGTGCTAAGCGTGCCAAGCTGCCGCCACATCAGCGAAGGAGCACTGCTCTAGCGAACCAGTGGGCGGGCGCCTCCACGGGCACTCGCACGAAGAAAACCGTCAGACCTCTTGACATTTGGCGGAACAATGGTAATATGTGGGAGCTTGTGGTGAAAAGTGGGACAAGCGAGCCGTCCGGCGGGAGGCTTGGTCCACATCTGTTATGGAATTCCGCGGCACCTACGAATACGCCATCGATGTGCGTGGGCGATTGCCGATTCCCGCTCGCTACCGAGCGGCCTTCGAAGAGGGCGTTGTCCTGGTGCAGAGTCCGGACGGCTGTGTGGATGTTTACACGGCCGAGGGCTACGACGCATGGGCCAGCTTCCTCACCCGCGAGAAGCCCAACCGGCAGCGAAGCCGGCGACTCCGGCGCGGGTTCTTCGCACGCTCCATCGATGTCGAGCTGGACCGCCAGGGCCGGATTCTGGTGCCGCCTTTCCTCCGTCAGCACGCCGACCTCGCCAGCGCAGTCCTCATGGTGGGGCGCGGCGAATGTCTGGAGATGTGGGACCCAAAGCGGTGGGAAGCCGAGCAGGCCCTCATCGATGAGGAGTATGAGGCGGCTCTAGAGTCCATGGAAGAGGAAACGTGACCATCGCCGTCATGACCAGGGAGCATACCCCCGTCCTCCTCGAGGAAGTGATCGAGGCCCTGGCCGTCCGCCCCGGCGGACGCTACGTCGACTGCACAGTAGGGGGCGGCGGCCACACCGAGCGCATCCTCGAGGCCTCGTCGCCGGATGGGGAAATCCTGGGCGTCGACCTCGATCCGGAGGCGCTCGCCGGTGCCCGCCAGCAGCTGGCATCCTTTGGCGACCGCATCACACTCGTGGAAGGCAACTTCGGCCAGTTGGGGGACATCTGCCGGGAGCAAGGCTTTGCGCCCGTCGAAGGGATCCTGCTCGATCTCGGGCTCTCGTCGCTCCAACTGGAAGACGGACCCCGTGGCTTCAGCTTCCAGCGAGAGGGGCCGCTGGACATGCGCTTCAGCCCCCGACAAGAGCTGACCGCCGCCGACATTGTCAATACCTACAGCGAGGAGAGGCTGGCCAAGCTTCTATGGGAATACGGCGAGGAACGTCTGAGCCGTCGCATCGCGCGGCGCCTCATTGACCAGCGCCCCTTGCGCACCACCACCCAACTCGCCAAAGCCGTCGAGCAGGCCGTGGGCAGAAGGACCCGAGGCGTAATCCACCCCGCCACCAAAACGTTTCAGGCCCTTCGGATCGCGGTGAACCAGGAACTCCGACACCTGGAGACCGCGCTAGTCCAGGCCCACGGCCTGCTCGGCTTTGGAGCACGGCTTGTGGTTATCAGCTACCACTCCCTGGAGGACCGCAGAGTCAAGGACTTCCTGCGTCAGGAAGCCCGCGACTGCCTCTGCCCACCAGGCGTACCTGTGTGTGCCTGCGGGCACCAGGCCACCCTGAGGCTGGTGGGCCGCGGCGCGACCAAGCCATCCGAAGCCGAGGTGGCGGCCAACCCACGTGCCCGCAGCGCCCGTCTGCGGGTGGCCGAGCGGCTGCCATCGGCCGCAGTATAGCCCGATGCGCGGTGCCGTGTCAGCCATTGACCGCCCCCTCGCCCGAACAGGTCTGCGGCCCTCCAGCTTGTGGCGCATCCTTGCCCTCGCCTTCGGCGTTGTGGCCCTCCTTGGCCTGTTCCAGGTCATAGAGACGAGCGACGCCACCCGGACCAGCTACTCCATCCAGGGGCTGGAACAGGAGCGGCTGGACTGGTCGGCCCAGGTGCACCGCCTGGAGGCCGAGGTAGCGACCCTGACCTCCCTGGAGCGGGTGGAAAGAGAAGCCAGGGGCCGCCTCGGAATGGTCCCCGCCGAGACGGTTCTCTACCTGGACGTGGACGTACCGCCGCCGACGCAGCACCTGGTCCCAAGGCGTCTTCTGACCTTCGAGTCCGGTGACAGCGAAGGCGGCACGCCCTGGTGGCAGGCGGTGCTCAAGCTCCTGCCCTTCTACTAGTCGATATCGCCCCGGCCTCGGCTCGGCGGCAGAGCGGGGGTCAGGGACGGCAGGCGAGAGCGGAATGATGCCCAACCACAGGAGTCGCGTCTCCTGGCGGCTCATCGTGCTAGCGCTGCTCTTCGGAGGCGGCGCTGTGGCATTGGTGGTTCGACTCGCCTATCTCCAGATCTGGAACCACGAGCACTACGTCCTAGAGGCTGAAGAGCAACACCTGAGCCGCCAGACGGTTCACCCCGCCCGCGGCGCAATCCTCGACCGCAACGGCTACCCTCTGGCTACCACCCTCGACGCGTACGATCTGACGATCGACAACTCCGTTTGGCAGAATCGGCCTTCGGCCCGGTCCTGGGCCGAAGCGCTGGCCCCACTGGTGGACAAGTCCGTGGATGACATCCTGGCCGGTGTCGCCGCCCAGCCTGATGGGTACTACGATCTGGCCTTGGGACTGGATTACGAACGGGGACGCACGATTGTCGACATGAGGCTGCCCGGCGTGAAGGCAGAGCCCTCCACCCGCCGCTTCTACCCAGAAGGCGACCTAGCCTCCACTCTGCTGGGCTTCGTGGGCCGCGACCACGTCGGTCTGGCAGGTCTCGAGGCCGATCTTCAGGCCGAACTGGCCGGCACGCCCGGCGACCTCTACTTCGAGCGGGACAGCCTGGGCAGCCCCATCCCCCTTGGCAGCCAACGAGGCCGGCCGGCCACGCCGGGGGCCGACGTGCGCCTCACCATCGACCGCTACATCCAGCGTCTGGTTGAGGACGAATTGGACCGCCGCATCGAGAAGCACTCCGCCAGCGGCGGCACCATCATCGTCATGGACCCCATGACAGGCGCCATCCTGGCCATGGCCAGCCGCCCCAGCTTCCGCCTCACCAGCCTCGACCTCACCGGCGAGGTTGACCCGGGGCTGTTCCGGACCCGGGCGGTCACGGATATGTACGAGCCCGGCTCCGTCATGAAGGCGATTACGATGGCCACAGCCGTAGACCTGGGCTTGGTCAATGCCAACACCACCTACTACGACGCGGGCTACGTCACTATAGGCGGCACGACGATCTACAACTGGGACTACAGCACCAACGGCACGCAGACGGCGACCGAGCTCCTGCAGAAGAGTCTGAACACTGGGGCCATCTGGCTCTCCGGCCTCATCGGAGCGGAGGACTTCTATCGCTACGTGCAGCGCTTCGGCTTCGGTGCCGCAACCGAGTCCGGACTGGGCGGGGAGGCCGAAGGGCTGGTGCGCACCAGCGACGAAGAGGGCTGGTACCCCATAGACCTGGCCACCAACAGCTACGGCCAAGGCATCGCTGCTACTCCCCTCCAAGTCATCACTGCAATCGCAGCGATTGCCAACGGGGGCAACCTCATGCGACCCTACGTGGTGCAGGAAGTGGTGGGACCCCAGGGCCGCCGGGTGTACGAGCCGGTCGTCGTCGGGCAGCCCATATCGGAGGCCACGGCCCGGACCGTGCGACAGATGATGAATCAGGTGGTGGAGGGCGTGCCCTACCACCTGGCGCGGGTGCCCGGCTATCACGTGGCCGGCAAGACGGGCACCACGATAGTCTCCATCCCCGGCGGCTACGACCTGAACTCCACCCTTGCCTCATTCGTAGGCTTCGCTCCCCTGGACAAGCCACGAATGATCATGCTGGTCAAGATCGACCAGCCACAGGACGATCCGCTGGGCGGCCGGGTGGCGGCCCCCGTGTTCGGCGCCCTGGCCCCGCAGATCCTGGCCTACCTTGGCGCGGAGCGCGACGCGGTCGAACTGGTTCAGCAGGAGCCCTAGAAGCCACCGAGATTGCACAATGATCAGCGCGGCGGAAGTCGCCCGCAGCCTTAAGCCCGTCCTCCTTGAGAGCCGCCCCGGCCGAGCTCGCAGCTTCCGCAAGGTGGTGACCGACTCCCGCCTGCTGCGGCGTGGTGACCTGTTCGTAGCCCTTGTCGGCGAGCATGAGGACGGCCATGCCTTCATCGAAGAGGCAACAGCCCGCGGCGTGGCTGGCATCCTTGTCCAGCACACGCCCGAGTCTCTGGCCGAGGGCGTCGCCACCTACGTCGTCCCCGACACGCTGGCCGCCCTCCAGCGGCTGGCGGCCGCCCGTCGCGAGCGCATCCGGGTGGAGGTCATCGGCGTGACGGGGAGCGTCGGCAAGACGACCACCAAGGAGATCACCGCCGCCGTCCTGGGGGCGCGCTATCGGGTCCTGAAGAACGAAGCCAACTACAACAGTGAGGTCGGGCTGCCCCTGACCCTGCTCGACCTCCTCCCCAGACACGAAAGGGCCGTCCTGGAGATGGCGATGTACGCCCTGGGGGAGATCCGACTCCTCTGCCAGATCGCGCAGCCCCGGGTGGGCATCGTCACCAACGTTGGGCCGTCCCACTTGGAGCGCCTGGGCAGCCTGGAGGCGATAACCGACGCCAAGGCTGAACTGGTCGAGAGCCTACCGTCAGACGGGGTCGCTATCCTCAATGGCGACGACCCCAGGGTGGCCGCCATGGCGGGACGCACCAAGGCTCGCGTCCTGCTCTACGGCACCTCGCCGGGATGTGACCTTCGGGGCTTGGACTTGGACTCCCGGGGCCTGGACGGCGTTTCCTTCACCCTTGAGTACGGTGGCTGCCGCCGGGATGTCCGGACGCGGCTGCCAGGCCGCCACATCCTCCACAACGCCCTGGCTGCGGCATCGGCGGGGCTGGTGGAGGGCCTGACGCTGGACGAGGTTGTCTCCGCCCTGGCCGAGGCCACGGTCCCGTTGCGGCTCAGCGCGCACCGTGCCCGCTGCGGCGCGACGATTCTCGACGACACCTACAACGCCAGCCCGTCCTCGATGATGGCCGCCCTGGACCTGCTGGCCGAGCTCCCGGGCCGCCGGATCGCCGTGCTGGGAGACATGCGGGAGCTGGGGACGCTCGAGGAGGAGGGACACCGGTCGGTGGGCCAGCGCGCCGCCGAGGTAGCACAGCTCATCTACGCCGTGGGCGACCTGGGACGCCTCACCGGGGAGGCGGCCCGCCAGGCCGGACACGCAGACGTCAGCTTCTGGAGCTCGAAGGAGGAGGCAGTTCAGGACCTACGCCAGCGCCTGGAGCCGGGTGACGTTGTGCTGCTCAAGGCGGCGCGGGCCATGGCCCTGGAGACGACTCTGCCTCTGCTGGTGGATTGAGATGGTCTACGCGCTAGTAGTTGGCTCTTCGGCCTTCGTGCTGTCGCTGGCGGCGGGCGGCCCCGTGGTGGCCTTCTTGTTGCGGCGGGGCTGGGGCAAAGCCATCAGCTCCGACGGCCCGGCCTCGCACGCCACGAAGGCGGGTACCCCCACGATGGGCGGGCTCCTCATCTTCGGCGTGGTCTTCCTGGTGACGGCGCCCACCAACCTGGCCGGCCACCTCTCGATCTTCCTGCCCCTGGGCGCCATCGTCGCCGCCGGGCTTATCGGCCTCTTCGACGACTATCTCACCCTGGAGGGCCGCGAGCGTGTCGAGGCGCACGTCCGGGTCCATATGCTGGCCAAGCTTGGAACGATGACGGTCCTCGCCCTGGGGGCAGCCCTGATCCTCTACTACGGCCTGGACGCGCGAAGCATCAACGTGCCCCACTTCGGCAAGTACGACATGGGGCTCGTCTACATCCCGGTGGCGGTGGCTGTCATCGTTGGCACGACGAGTGCCGTCGCCATCACGGATGGCCTGGACGCCCTGGCAGGCGGTACAGCCGCTCTGGCTTTCGGCGCATACGGGGTCATCGCCTTCCTCCAGGAGCAGACCTTCTTGGCCACCTTCAGCTTCACCGTGGTGGGGGCGACACTGGGCTTCCTCTGGTACAACGCCTACCCGGCGCGCGTCATCATGGGCGACACGGGGGCCATGGCCCTGGGCTCCGCCCTCGCCGTGGTGGCGCTGATGACCGGCCAATGGCTCCTCCTGCCCGTGGTGGGGGTGATCTTCGTAATGGAGGCCCTCTCCGACGTCATCCAGATCGCCTACTTCCGGCTGACAGGGGGCCGGCGCGTCTTCCGCATGAGCCCTCTACACCACCACTTCGAGCTTCTGGGGTGGTCAGAGCCCCAAGTTGTGACAAGATTTTGGCTAATTGGCATGGTTGGAGGGCTCTTGGGTATAGCATTGGCCTTGACAGATTAGTTAAAATGCTATGACCGGTTATCCGGAAATCCGGGGCAAGAACGTGACCGTGGTCGGGCTCGGCATCGAGGGGGTCGACCTGGTGCGCTATTTGGCGGCGCAAGGCGCCCAGGTCGTGGCCAGCGACGCGGCCTCAGAGGACCGGCTGGCTCCTCGTCTGAAGGAGCTCAACGGCGTCCCGGTGCGTTTCTCCTTGGGTCGGAACGCCGTCTCCGACACTGTGTCGGCGGACGTGGTCTTCGTGTCGCAGGGAGTGCCGCTGGACATTCCCGCCCTGCGGACGGCTCGCGAGAGGGGTATCCCCTTCAGCTCCATGACGCGTCTCTTTCTTGAACTGTGCCCGGGGCCGGTGGTGGGCATCACGGGGAGCAACGGAAAGACTACGACTTCCGGCCTGGTCGGGGGCATGCTCGCCGCCGCCGGTCGCTCCTACGCCATGGGAGGCAACATGGGCATCGGCCTGCTGGGGCTTCTCGACCATCTGACGCCCGAAACCTGGGTCGTAGCCGAGATCAGCCACACCCAGCTTGAGCTGATCGGGCGTAGCCCGCACGTGGCCTGTGTCCTGAACGTCATGCCCAACCACCTGGACCGCTACTCCTGGCCCGACTACGTAGCCCTGAAGAGGCGGATCCTAGCCCAGCAGACGGCGGAGGATCTGGCGGTCCTCAACTATGAAGATGAGGTCACTCGCGGGATGGCCGAAAGCGTGGCAGGCGACGTGCTGTTCTTCGCTCTCGACGTCGAGCCACCCGGCGACGGCGCGTTCTTGCGCGACGGCGTCGTGGTCTCTCGTCGCGGCGACCGTGACGCATCAGTCCTCAAGGTGCCGGACGTACCGCTCCGAGGCCGGCACAACCTGCAGAACGTGATGGCAGCCGTCGCGGTTGGATCGGCCTGCGACCTATCGCCCGCCGACATGGCATCGGGCATCCGCGCCTTCCGGCCGGTTCCCCATCGCCTGGAGTTCGTGGCTAATGTGGGCGGCGTCGACTACTACAACGATTCCATCGCCACGACTCCCGAGCGAACGCTGGCAGGCCTGCGCTCGTTCGAGGAGCCGGTTGTGCTGCTGCTGGGCGGACGCGAGAAGCACCTGCCGCTGGAGAAGATGGCGGCCGAGGCCTGCCGGCGCTGTCGAGCCGTCGTCGTCTTCGGCGAGGCGGCGCCCGTCCTGGAGGAGTCACTGCGCGCTGCTGCCAAAGACGTCGGTCCAGAGGAAAGCTGCCAGATCCTGAGGGTAGGTTCGCTGGCCGAGGCTGTGACCTCGGCCCAAGGCGCCGCCCGGCCAGGGGACGTGGTGCTCCTGTCGCCGGCCTGCGCCAGCTTCGACGCTTTCGACAACTTCGAGCAGCGGGGCGCCGAGTTCCGCCGCCTGGTAGAGACACTAGGCCCATCGCGGGGAGGACAGTAGCCATCGCCGTCCAGACGAGCCGTTTGCGGGCCGGCCAGCCAGACTACGCGATCGTCGTCCTGGTCGCGGTGCTTCTGGTGCTGGGCCTCATCACGGTGTACAGCTCCAGCTTCGCCCTGGGCCAGCTCGAGTACAACGACGTCACGTATTTCGTCGTCCGACAGGGCTTCGGCGCCGGGTTGGGGCTGATGGCTCTCGTCATCCTGATGCGGACGGACTACCACGTTCTGCGCGCCGTGAGCCCTTTCCTGATGGCCGCCGCTCTGCTGGGCCTCCTGGCCGTCTTGATGCCCGGGATCGGCGTCGAGGCCAATGGGGCGAGGCGCTGGATAGCGGTGGGCCCGCTGCCGCCGGTGCAGCCCAGCGAGTTCGCCAAGCTGGCACTGATCATCTACGTGTCGGCCTGGCTGACCTCCCGCAACCTGGAAGTGAAGAGCTTCGCCATGGGCTTCGTGCCCTTCGTGCTGCTGGTCGGGTTCGTCGCCGGCCTGGTGCTCCTGGAGCCCGACATGGGCACCACCGTCATCATCACCCTCACCATGGTGACGCTCTTCTTCGTGGCGGGCGGCTCGTTGAGCCACCTGGCGACCCTGATGCCCATCGGAGCCATCATGGGGAGTGTCGTCATCCTGGCCGGCGACTACCGGCTGGACCGGATCTTCGGGTTCCTCTCCGCCGAGGAGGAACCGGGCGGCCGTGGATTCCACGTGCTCCAGCTCCTTATCGCGCTGGGCAGCGGCGGCATCCACGGACTCGGCATCGGCGCCAGTCGGCAGAAGTTCTTCTACATACCTGGCTCCCACACCGACGGCGTCTTCGCCATCATCGGCGAGGAAATGGGCTTCATCGGCGCCGTGGCAGTGATAGCCCTCTTCGCTTTGCTCATCTACCGGGGCCTGCGGACGGTGGCCAACGCCCGCGACGACTTCGGCGGCCTGCTCACGGTGGGGATCATTAGTTGGATCGCCTACCAGACCCTCATCAACATAGGAGGGATCACCCGCTCCATCCCGCTGACAGGCGTACCCCTGCCCTTCCTGAGCTACGGCGGTTCCGCTCTGGCGGCGCTGCTGGCTGGAATCGGCATCGTCCTCAGCGTGTCGCGGTACGGTCGCGACAAGGGATACCTGGACCGCGAGAGGCGGGCGATGTCACCGGCACGACGGTCGGGTCGGCCCCCGCCCGCTGTCCGCAGGAAAGGACGACGGTGAGAGTGATGCTGACGGGCGGCGGCACCGGCGGACACGTGTATCCTGCCCTGGCCGTGGCTGCCGCCCTCCGCGAGGCCTCGACGGCAGAGCGCCCGGTGGAGCTCCTGTTCGTGGGCCCCAGGACTCGCGGGGAGGAGGACCTCGTGCATCGGGAGGGTCTCGCCTTCGAGCCTGTCAGGGCGGGCGCCCTCCGGGTCGCCGCTCCCTGGAGCCTGATGAAGGGCCTGTTCAACCTGATGTTGGGAACTGCTCAAGCCGCGCGCGCCCTCGGCCGGTTTCAGCCCGATGTCGTGTTCGCCACGGGAGGCTACGCAAGCGTCCCTGCCGCGCTGGCGGCCCGCGTGCGGGGCCGGCCGCTGGTCGTCTACCTGCCCGATCTGGTGCCCGGCTTGGCTGTTAGAGTCCTGGGCCGGCTCGCGCACCGGGTAGCTGCTACCGCAGCGCCGACGCTGGCGCGCCTGCCGTCCGGCAAGGCGGTCGTCACGGGCTATCCGGTGCGGCGTGGCTTCCTAGAAGCGGAGAGGTTGGAGGGACGCCGGCGGCTCGGCCTGGACCGGCAGCGCCCGACACTGTTCGTCAGCGGCGGCAGCCAGGGGGGCCGCTCGATTAACCGGGCCGTGGCCGATCAGCTCTCACGGCTGGTGGAGCTCTGGCAGGTAGTGCACGTGTCCGGCCGCTCCGACCACGCCTCGCTGGCTCAGGCTCGCGAGCGTCTGCCCGACGACCGGCGCTCCGCCTACCACCTGCACGCCTACCTGCACGACGAGATGCCGTGGGCCATGGCCGCCGCCGACCTGGCCGTGATGCGAGCCGGGGGCTCGACTCTGGGAGAGCTGACCGCCTTGGGCCTGCCGGCGATCCTGGTTCCTTACCCGTACGCCGGCGGCCACCAGCGGGCCAACGCCCGGTACCTTGAGGGCCTGGGTGGGGCCGCCGTCCTGGAGGACGCGGACCTGCCCGGCTTGTTCGAGCGTGTGCGCGAGCTGTTAGACGACCGGCCGCGATTGGAGTCCATGAGCACCGCCCTCCGAGCCGCCGCCCGGCCCGAGGCGGCCCGTGAGATCGCGCGGCTGGTCCTGGAGACGGCGGCGTAAGAGTGGTGACGATGACAGAGGCACCGGTCGGCCGGGAGATCCCCCAGCGGGTGCATCTCGTGGGCATCGGCGGGATGCACATGTCCGCCATCGCCAGCATCCTGCTGGCCCAGGGCCACACCGTCACCGGCTCCGACCTGCGGCTGTCGCCCCTCACGGAGCGGCTGGCGGCCCAGGGCGCCTCCGTCTTTGAGGGACACCGGGCGGAGAACGTCGGGGAGGCGGCGCTGGTGGTCACCACCTCCGCCGCCCACGACGACAACCCTGAGATCGCCGAGGCGCGGCGCCATGGGCTGCCGGTCATCAAACGCGCTGAGATGGTAGCCCGCCTCATGGAGGGTCGCTTCGCCATCGCGGTGGCGGGCACGCACGGCAAATCCACCACGAGCGCCCTCGTCACCTTCATCCTCGAGCGCGCCGGGCTGTCTCCCACCTATCTCATAGGCGCCGAGGCGCCGGACCTCGGGGGCAACGCCGCCGCCGGCAGCGGCTCGCATGTCGTAGTGGAGGCGGACGAGTTCGATGCCGCCTTCCTCAGCTACCACCCCCAGCTCGCCGTCGTCACAAACGTCGAGCCCGACCACCTCGACATCTACGGCTCCCCGGAGCGCCTCGCCGAGACCTTCGGCCGCTTCCTGAGCCAGGTGCCTCCCGACGGTCGCATCATCGGGTGCGCCGACAGCCCGGAGGTCCGTCGGCTCCTGGGCTGGGATGGCGACCCACCGGCGGCGTCGCTGGCTGCCCGTTATGTCGAATCCTACGCCCTGGATCAGCCCGCCGTCTGGACTGCCGAGGCGCTTGAGCCCCAGCCGGACGGTTCCCACGCGTTTCGAGTGGTTCGTGAGGCACGGGAGCACGGTTCGTTCCGCACCGGCGTGCCGGGGCGCCACAACGTGGCGAACGCCCTGGCCGCCATCGCCGTCGCCCACGCCCTTGACGTGCCGGTCGAGACGATGCGGGAGGCCGTGGCCGCGTTCCGGGGCGTCCGCCGGCGCTTCGAGCTGGTTGGCGAGGCCGGCGGCGTCACCGTCATGGACGACTACGCCCACCACCCGACCGAGGCACGGGCCACCCTGGCCGCCGCTCGCCAGCGTTTCGCGGGCCGGCGGCTGGTCTGTCTCTTCCAGCCTCACACCTACAGCCGCACACGCTACCTCCTCGAGGGTTTCCGCACCTGCTTCGAGGGAGCGGACGAGCTACTCATCGCCGACACCTACGCCGCCCGCGAGACGCCGGAGGCCGGCATGGACGGCCGCCAACTGGCGGAGGCCATCGAGCGGCCCCGAGCCCGCTTCGTCGCCACCTTCGAGGAAGCGGCGAACGAGGCTGCGGCACTCCTCAAGCCGGGCGACGTGTTCTTCACGATGGGCGCAGGCGACGTGGACGAGGTGGGCCCTATGGTGCTAGAGCGCCTGCGGAGCAGGAAGACCTGATGGTAGCGCGCGAACTGGTCGCTGAGCTGGCCGCGTTGGGCGCCGTTCGGGAGGACGAGCCGATGGCCCGTCACACCACCTTCGGCATCGGCGGGCCCGCCGACGTCTACCTCGTCGCGGACTCGACCGAGGCTCTCGCCAGCGCGGTCGCCCGCTGCCATCGATTCCAGACCCCGTTCTTCATCCTGGGGTCGGGCAGCAACATCCTAGTCGGGGACCAGGGCATCCGCGGAGTGACAATCGAAAACCGCGCTACCCAGATCGACGGGCCACAGCCAGACGATGACGGCGCCGTGCTGCAGACGGCCTCGGGTGCCAGCCTGGCCGCCCTGGCCCGCAGACTGGCTCGACAGGGTTGGGCCGGGCTCGAGTGGGCGGCGGGCATCCCCGGCACCGTCGGCGGCGCCGTGCTGTACAACGCCGGCGCCTACGGCGGCTGCCTCGCCGATGTCCTCGTGGACGTTCGCATCGCCAACGGCGAGAGCGAGCGCCAGGTACCGGCGGCCGAGCTCGGACTGACGTACCGGGGAAGCGACTTCACCCGCGGCCTGCTGGGAGGCAAGAGCGTTCTCTCCGCTACCTTCCGCCTCCTTCGGGCCGATCCCAACGAACTGGCGGAGCGAGTGTCCGAACTCGATAAGCGCCGGCTGGCCGCGCAGCCGCGAGGCCGAAACGCCGGCTCCGTCTTCAAGAACACGGCCGAGCACCCGGCGTGGTGGCTCATCGACCAGGTGGGGCTAAGGGGACACCGCATCGGCGACGCTGTCATTTCGCCGAAGCACACCAACTTCATCATCAACGCGGGCCACGCCCGCGCCGCCGACGTCAACGCCCTTATCGAACTGGCGCGCGAGCGAGTGATGGCCCGGTTCAGCATCGAGCTGGACCTGGAGGTGGCACTGGTGGGGGAGGGGTTCTGATGGCCACCGAAGCCGGTCGCCGCCTGCGGCTGGGGGTCATCCTCGGCGGGCGCTCGGGAGAGCACGAAGTGTCCGTCGTGTCTGCCGAGCACGTCATCGATGCCGCCGACAGGGAGCGCTTCGAGGTGGTACCCATCGGAATCACCCGCTCCGGCGCCTGGCTCACGCCCGAAGAGACGCAGGCCTGCCTGGGCCGCGACGAGGCGCCCTACAAGAAGACGCTGGACGCCGAGTCCGTCAGCGGCCAGACCCTCTTGGGCCGGCCCGAAGCGCTGAGCGTCCTCGCCCGTATCGATGTGGCCTTCCCGCTCATCCACGGGCCCTTCGGCGAGGATGGCGCTCTCCAGGGCCTCTTGGAGATGGCGGACCTGCCCTATGTGGGGGCGGGGGTAGCCGCCAGCGCCGTTGGCCTGGATAAGGCCCTGATGAAGGCCATCTTCGCCCAGTCCGGCCTACCCGTGCCACCATGCTGCGCCATCCTGGGCTCGCATTGGGAGGCCGACCAGTCGACGCTCGTGCGCGAGATCGAAGCCGCGATGCCCTATCCCTGGTTTGTGAAGCCGGCTAACGGCGGCAGTAGCGTCGGCATCACGAAGGTCCGGTCCCGCGAGGACCTCTCGGAGGGGGTCCAAGTCGCGCTCCGCTACGACCGCAAGCTGGTGGTCGAGCAAGCAGTCGAGGGGCGCGAGATCGAGTGCGCCGTCCTCGGCAACGACGACCCCCAGGCATCGCCACTGGGCGAGATCATCTACCAGCAAGAGTTCTACGACTACGAGGCCAAGTACCTGGACCCGAACACCCAGCTCATCACCCCTGCCGAGCTGCCGGACGAGATCTCGGGCCGCATCCAGGCCATGGCCGTGCAGGCCTACAAGGCCATCGACTGCGCTGGCATGGCTCGGGTCGATTTCTTCCTGCTGCCTGATGGCTCGGTCTACCTGGACGAGGTCAACACTATCCCGGGCTTCACGCCGGTCAGCATGTATCCCAGGCTCTGGCAAGTGGCCGGCCTCAGCTACGGCCAGCTCATCAGCCGACTGGTGGACCTGGCGCTGGAGCGGCACGAGGAGAAACGCAGCCGTGCCTGAGCGACGTCGGAGAGTAGACCGCGTGCCAATCGGCCAGACCCGCAGTCTCGGCCCGCGGCAACCCGCCCGCCGACACAAGGCAGGTCACCCACTACGTCGACTTCGGCGCCTGGCGCTGCTGGCGCTCGTCGCGGGCCTTGCCGTGGGGGGCTGGTGGCTCTACCAGTCGCCGCTCCTCCACATTCAGGAAGTGACGGTGGAGGGCACGCGGGTTCTGGACGCCGAGGAACTGGCAGTCGTCTCGGGTCTGCTCGGCACCAGCGCACTCTTCCCAGACACCGGCGGCGCCCGCGAGCGGCTGGAGAGCGTGCCCATGGTGAACAGTGTGACGTTTGAGCGGGCCTGGCCACGGGGCATGCGCGTCATCGTCCAGGAGAGGCGCCCCTGGGGGTTCTGGGAGGCCGGCGACCGACGCTACATCGTCGATGAGGACGGCTTCGTGCTGGAGCGCGTGCTCCCCGACGAAGGAGCGCCGGTCATCCGTCACCTGGACGCCACAGGCAGCCTCGAGGCAGGGGACCAGGTCGACACCGAGGCGGTGGCCGCGACCCGCCAGCTCGAGGAGTCGGCCATCGAGCGCCTGGGCCTGGCCCTGGTGAGCGTGGAATATCGCGACCGAGACGGCCTGACGGCGGTCTTCGAAGGAAACCTGAGGGTCGCCTTCGGTGACGGCCAGGACTTCGACTACAAGATGGCGGCGCTGCGCGCGCTGCTAGACGAGACCGGGCAGCAGGGGGCGGAGGTCGCCACTGTCGACCTTCGCTTCGGCGAGCGGATCGCCTTCCAGTAGGGGGCGACGTAAGGAAGGAGGGACCGAGGTGGCAGCCAGAGGCGGCACCTTTGCCTCCATAGACGTAGGCACCACCAAGATCTGCACCCTGGTGGCGGAGATCGCCGCCGAGGGCGAGACGCGCATCCTGGGAGTGGGAGTCGCCCCTGCCGGCGGCCTCAGCCGGGGCATGGTCGACAACATCAGGGACGCCAGCGAGGCGATCCGCGCCTCGGTCGACAAGGCGGAACGCTCCAGCGCCACCCGCATCCTCTCCGCCCACGTGGGCATCGCGGGTAGCCACATCCAGTCCCTGAACAACCGCGGCATCGTGGCCATCCCCGAGCGCCAGCGCCCCATCGCCCCGGACGATGTCTCACGGGCCCTGGACGGCGCCCGCGTCGTCAGCCTGC
>DAOULP010000160.1:0-3404 GCA_034420175.1 Dehalococcoidia bacterium
ACGTGCTGGGATCGATGATCCGCATCCAGACCTGGGAACGTGCCGACTGCCCCTTTTCAATCGCGGTCGGCGGCCGCCGTAGCTCGATCTGGGCCACTCTTCGGACCGCCCATGCCTCGGCGTCGCCCGCCCATCTGCTCAGGAACAGGGTTGGGATGAGCACCAAGGGCCCGACGATCGTCCAGATCATCGCTCCTCCAAGGGAGAGGGCCGCCACGAGAACAACGAAGTAGCCCACCCCCAACGGGAACATCGCCACGAGATGGAGTGCGCGCAGATAGGTGCGGAGGGTGAGGGCAGGTCCTAGCAGGTAGGACCAGGGCGAGGAGAAGCGGCCGTATGCTTTCGAGAGGGCGTCTTTCATCGACTTCCTCCTTGAGTTCGCTGGGTCGATCCTAGGAGGTCCATCGACGACAGCGCCTCTCCCTTTGGAGGTATATTACACGCCGTTTGTCCCTGCCCCTGATTCGAAGGGTCGAAGCCCCTCGTCCTTTCTTGCATGTCTGCGCGTGGGGCCAGCGCTCCGCATTGTAGATCACGGCCATGAACAGGGGGCCAGCCGCTGTTAACGATTCGTTAAGCCGAGAGATGGGAATAGGCTTCACTCATCACCGCGGAGCGGCACCTATCGTCCCGCGGCGGACACCAGCTCCGGAGCGGTCGAGGCGCCGTCCGCCTTATCACGGCGTGAGGCGCGCCCTGTGATGGCGTAGAGGACGAAACTGAGGAGGAAGGCCGGAATGGAGGCGCTCAACCAGGAGACCTTCTCATCGAGGGGGAACGGCAGCCTGAGCAGCCCATGGAACAGCCCATCCATCCCATCGACCCACCAGGACAAGGTGCCCGGCGAGATCCAGTTGTAGAGGAGGAACCCGACGAGCCACACCACGACGGCCATCAGGTTCACGCCGCCCTGGTACCAGTACCGGCCTCCGTTCCTGTAAAGGGCATCGCCCGGGCCTGCCCTTCGGCGGAGGAGGAAGTGGTCGGCGGCCAGGATGCCGAAGAGGGGCACGAACACAGATCCCAGCAGGAGCAAGAAGTTCTCGTAGTGAATGAACGCCACCCCCAGGGCCAGCGCCGTGCAGAGGGCGCCGATCGCCAAGGCGACGCGCCGCTGGTTCAGCCACGGCGTCAGGTTCTGGACGGAGACGGACCCAGAGTACACGCTCGCGAAGGTCTCGTCGGTCTCCGTGACCAGGAGGATCAGGAAGGCCAGCGCGCCCACCGGCACGGCCAGGATGAAGCCCACCACGTCGCTCGAGGAGACGGTGGGCACCCAGAGCACGCCGATGGTCGTGAACCAGACGGTCGCCAGGAAGAAGCCGCCGAACGTGCCCAGGAAGGCGCTGCGCGGAGACCGCGAGAAGCGCGAATAGTCGGCTGCCAGGGGTAGCCACGCGATGGGCAGAGCCACGACCATGTCCACGCCCTGCCAGAACGAGGGCCACCCTCCTGTCCCCGGCCGGCGCATGAGGTCAGGGATGCCATTGTCGGCCAGGGCAGTGTAGGTGATCATGAGGCCGGCCAGAAGCATGAACCAGATGGCGAACTTCTTGAACCACTGCCGCACCATGATCTGTGGCCCACCCAGGGCCATGGCCGTCCCCAAGACGCCGAAGAAGATGATCCAGAGGGGCCGGCCCTCGAAGCCACCTACGCGGCGGCTCAGACCGACAGCGGCCTCGCCCATGACCATGAGAGCGAAGGTGCCCCAGGCCACGTTGCGCGCCAGGGCCAGGAGACTCGCAGCATACGAGCCTCGGATGCCGAGGGGTGCCCTGAGGAGAGCCACCGTCGGCAGGCCGCTGTCGGCGCCGATCACGGCGGCTGTCGCCAGCATCAGGTTCCCGATGATGGCGCCGATGACGATGGCGAGAAAGGCCTCCCCCAGCCCAAGCGCGGGCACCAAGAAGGCACCGGTCACCATCAGGAGGAGACTGAACCCCAGGTTGCCCCAGAGCGCAGCGTTGTCCAGAAGGCCAAGCGTTCTGGAGGACGCCGGCACGGGCTCGATGCCCCACTCGCTGGGCGAGCCTGTCAGACGATCGAGCGCGTCAGCCCGAGCCACGCTTCCCCCTAAGCCTTCTCGATGTCGACAGCGGTGGCCCGGTCCACCTGCATGGGCTGCCAGTTCCAGTGCTTGTAGTTGAGCTGTCCGTAGCCAGCGGCCAGGTGCAGCCATTTCACCATGCCGGGGATAGCCACGTCGTATGACTTCCAGTCGCGGTACTGATACGGCTCGAAGGCATGGTAGATGATGACCTCACCGGGCTGGACGGCGGCCGAGATGGCACACTGCACGTGGAACGACTCGTGGTCGTTGAAGACCCGGACCTCATCCCCATCGGCGATACCACGGCCGTCGGCATCCTTGGCATTCACGAACAGGGTGGGATGGCCGCGATGCGTGTAGAGCATGATCCTTTGGGCCGTCCAGATGGAGTGAATGCTGGATCGCTGGTGGCCGCTGACCAGCCGCAGAGGGTAGTCGCCGCCGATCTTCGGATTCGGCTTGTGCACGGGCAGTTCTTCCCCCGCCTCCAAGAACCACTCGTGGTCGATGTAGAACTGGATGCGACGCGTCAGGGTCGGATACGGAATCTTGCGCTCGCGGTGCCAGCGCAGAGGCGAGACGGTCTCGTCCGGCTTGATGGTCGTGGCGACGTTGAGACCGCCGGATTCGATGCCGAGGCCGGTGAAGCGAATGACCCCCTTTTCGCGCACCTCCTTGAGATCGGTGTGCTCCGGCAGGGCACCGGCGCGCACCGTGTCGAGCACCATGTCCTCGGCCAGCTTCTCCTCATCCTTCTCCTTGATGCGGCCCTGCATGGTGAAGATGTGGTAGAAGTCGTCGAGGCGGTACGTCTGGCCTCCGCGGTCCTGGTACTCCACCAGTCCCCTCTCCCGGGCCCGTTCCTCGACCTTCTTGGAGAGAAGCACGAAGATCTCCCACTCGGGCTTGCACTCGCCGGGAGGCTCCACCGCTTTGTCGGTGAAGGTGAGAAAGCCCACGTGCCAGGTGGGGAAGCGGAAGTCGACCTTCTCGTAGAACGCCGCCGCCGGGAGGATGATGTCCGAGAAGTGGGCGGTCGTGCTCATGCGGATCTCGACCGTAGCGATTGTCTTCAGCTTTGGCCAGAGGTGCTGGAGGAGTTGCTTCGGTCCGCCCCGGGTGCGCCGCAGGATCGAGCCGGCCACCTCGAGGAGCATCTGTGGCGGCTGGTCCTCGGCAGGTCGGGCAAGCTTGCCCCACCACTTGTCCACGGCCTCGCGCAGGTACTCGTCGAAGGACCGACGCATGCCGGGGTCGCTCCACTCGGGCCGGTTCCAGATGTCCTTGTAGCCAGCGTGCCAGTACCAGAAGAAGACGGGCGGCGTCTGGATGCCGGCCATGGGGTTCC
>DAOULP010000161.1:0-15598 GCA_034420175.1 Dehalococcoidia bacterium
AGACCACCATGGACCCGGAGCGGCGTACCCTCCTCCTAGTCGACATCGAGAGCGGCATGGCAGCGGATCGCGTCTTCTCCGACCTCATGGGAGGCGAGGTAGAGCCGCGCAAGAAGTTCATCCAGTCCCACGCCGCCCAGGTCCGCAACCTGGACGTGTAGTCCCGCCTGCCCGCTACTGTGCCCACGTCGGTTAACCCCTTCTTACGAACCCTTTACCCTGGCAACACCCACGTCCCCAGAGCCTGTGCAATAATCGTGCCGTGGGCTCATCGGTGGTGGCCATGTCGGAGACTTGAGAGAAGACGGATTCGTCAACCGCCTCGCCGCTCGAGGGAAGGCCCTCCTGGGGTCTCCATTCGCGCCTGACCTCGCTTTCGGCACCGCCGTCTTCATCTTCGCCTTCGTCGTCTACAACGCCACGCTGACGCCCAGCCTCTCCTACGTCAGCCCCGACGGCAACGAGCTGGCTACCGTACCCCACGAGCTGGGGCTGGTTCACAGCACCGGCTACCCGCTCTACACCTGGGTCGGCAAGCTGTTCACCTACCTGCCCGTGGGGGACGTGGCTCACCGCATGAACTTGTTCTCGGCCGTCGGCGCCGCGGGCTGCGCCGCCCTCCTGTACGGCATCGTCCGGCTGCTTCCCGCGGGACGCGCCGCTGCCCTCGCCGGCGCCCTCATCTTCGCCTTCTCCGTCACTTTCTGGTCCCAGGCCGTCATCGCCGAGGTGTACACGCCCAACGCCTTCATGGTCGCCCTGAGCCTCCTCCTCCTGCTGGCCTGGGCTCGCCGAGAGAGGACCGTGCCCCCTGCCGACGACGATCTTCCTGCGACCCTCTGGTTCTACGCCTTCTGTTTGGCCTACGGGCTGAGCTTGGGGATCCACCTCTCGAACCTCGCCCTGGCTCCCGCCTTCGCCGTCTTCGTTCTGCTGACGAACTGGCGAATCCTCGCCCGGCCTCTGACCGTTGTCTTTGGATTCAGCCTATTCGCGGTGGGGGCCTTTCAGTACGTTTGGCTGCCGCTCAAGGCCTCGGGACTCAACGACGCCCTCATGCTCCGCAACGCTCCCGATGGTTGGGATAGCTTCTACAAGTACACCTTTGGCGCCTTCTCCCAGCTTCGCTTCGCCTTCCCGCTGTCGGCTCTTCCGGACCGCATCGTCCTCTACCTCCAGATCGCCCGGGACAACTTCGGCGCCTGGGGGCTGGCCCTGGCCGTCGTGGGCATGGGAGCGATGCTCTGGCAAAGGACCCGCACCTACTACTTGCTTATCCTCATCTACCTACTGGAGCTGACCTTCTTCACGCAGTACCGGGCCATGGACATCGAGGTCTTCTTCATCCCCTCCCATCTGATGCTGGCGATCTTCATCGCCTTCGCGATCGATCGGATCCTGACGTACACTCGCGCCTTGGTCCTGGACCGCGGACCGCTGGGCACGGCGGCGCCAGCGACTCTACTCGTCCTGGCCGCTCTGCCCGTCGCCCTCCAGCTCCACGGTCACTGGTCCACCAACGACCAGTCGGACAACACGGGCATCAACGACTTCTACACCCAGGTCTTCCGCCTGCTCCCGCCCGACAGCACTCTGATCGGTCAGGGCGGCGTCTTCGGCTACGACATGTTCTACTTCCGGCTCGTGGAGAACCTGCGCCCAGACGTGAGCATACCCCTTCTGTCCGGCCCCCGGGCACTCGACGGGGCTCTCGACGCCGCCGATGGCTCCGTGTTCACCACGACCCGGGCCGGGCGGCAGCAGGGTCCCCTTGCCGCGCCCCGTGATCTGCTCCCCAGCGATAGCTGGATGATCCCCCGCCTCGCGGCGCCAACGGCCGGCGGGTTCGGCACTCTCGGCCAGTCCCTCGTGCTCTACGAGGTGAGCTCGGAGCCGCCCGATCTCGTAGTGGCAGACGCTTCGCCTCAACACGAACTGGGGGAGACCCTGGGCCGCCTCGTCCTAGAGGGCTTCGACCTTGGCACGACACACGTCGCGCCAGGCGGCACGATACACGTCACGCTGTACTGGCGAGTGGAGCGGGCGGGCGCCGTCGCGGTCACGACGGTGCTGGACGACAGCCCCTACCGCGAGACGCACACCCTGGGGTTCGGCAATCTGGAACGCTACATCCAGGAGATACGCCCGCTGTCGGACGGGCTGGTGGTCGAGGAATACGATCTTGTCATCCTGTCCAGCACCGAGCCGGGAGAGCACACCCTGAGCGTGGGCGTGGATGGACTGGCAGGTGAGGAGGAGTTCCTGGACCTGGCCACCATCACCGTGGAAAGGTGACACTGAGACCAGAGGTGATACCGATGACAACTCAGCAGCGCATCCTCATCAGCATCGGCGGGTGCATCCTAGTGGCGATGATGGTGCTGGGCGCCTTCTCCCTTGGCGTCTACGTGGGCAGCAATCGAGACGATACACCCGCCGTCCCCGCGAATGCCGCTCCAGCACAGGCAGGCCCTGTCGGCCAGCCCGCGGTGCCGGACCTGCCTCGACCTCCGGACGTCACGGGCCGCATCGAGAGCATCAGCGGCTCTTCCCTCACCCTGACGACTCCCCAGGGGTTCCGGACGATCCTGATGGACGCCGACAGCCGCGTCTTGCGCCAGGACGGATCGGACGGCACTCGCGACGACCTGCGCCCAGGGAGCACGATAGGCATCGTCGGGGAGCCAGCCGCCGACGGCCGGTCATTCCTCGCCGAGATCCTCGTGCTCCTCCAGCCGCAGGCACCACAGAACCCCTGACGGCGAGGCCGACCGGCGTCCTGCCTTCGTGGCTTCGCGCGTAGCATCAACCGCAACTCGCCTCTCTCGCCGCAACCGTCTAAGATCGCCTCGCGGCCCAATGCAACCTTCTTGGGCGTCGGCCACGTCAGTCAAGCCCGACTGCTGCCCGACATCCGCACAGGAGACAATGGTGAACCCGGCGGGACTGCAGCCAGCCTACACGGCTCTCTCAGAGGCGGATTGGCAAGAGCGCACCGAGGCGGCGTGGGAGCTCATGCGGCGGCCCTGCCGCGTCTGCGCCCGCTACTGCGCCGTCGACCGCACAGACCGGGAATCGCCCAGAGTTGGGTTCTGCCGCGTCAAGGACCGGGCGCTCGTGTCCTCGTTCCACGCCCACCATGGGGAGGAGGACCCGCTGCGCGGCCGCCGCGGCTCCGGGACGATATTCTTTTCCTCCTGCAACCTGGCCTGCGTGTTCTGCCAGAACTGGGAGATCTCCCAGGCCCGCGAGGGCCGCCTCGTCAGCGAGGAGGAACTCGCCGTCATGATGCTGGCCCTCCAGGGCCAGGGCTGCCACAACGTCAACCTGGTCTCCCCGTCGATCTACGTGCCGCAGATCATCAAGGCCGCCCATATCGCCTGCGAGAGCGGCCTCCGCCTGCCCTTCGTCTACAACACCGGCGGCTACGACTCGCCGGAGAGCCTGCGCCTGCTCGACGGCATCGTGGACATCTACATGCCGGACGCCAAGTACTCCGACGACCGCGTGGCGGGGAAGCTGTCGCTGGTCAGGGACTACTGGAAGGTGGCCCGCGCCGCAATCAAGGAGATGCACCGCCAGGTGGGAGACCTGACTCTGTCAGCCGAAGGCGTGGCCAGCCGGGGCGTCCTCGTCCGGCACCTGGTTCTTCCCGGGGGTCTGGCCGGCACCCGCGAAGTGGCGCGCTTCCTGGCCCGCGAGGTCTCCCCTAACACCTACGTCAACGTCATGGGCCAGTACCGGCCCGACAACCGCGCCTGGAATCACCCCCAGCTCCGTCGTCCCATCACCCGCAGCGAACTCGTGGAGGCGGTGCGCATCGCCCGCGAGGAAGGGCTCACCCGCTTCGACGAGCGGTGGATGGCCCTGGTCTAGGGCGGCACGTAGAGGCCGTGCCTGCGGATGTACTCGTCCACGCCCGGCGGCACCAGGTAGCGCAGGCTGAGGCCGGCACGGGCCCGCTCGCGAAGAGCCGTGGAGCTGATGTCGATGGTCGGCATGGACAGAGGCACGACCCGATCCGAGAGGCCGGGCACCGTCGCCTCCAGGTCGGCAGCCGAAGTCTGCTCGTCGCCGGGGCGGCGCGCCACCGCCAGGCGGGCCAGCCCGATGATACGGGCCGGGTCCTTCCAGTGCGGCAAGTCGTAGAGGGCATCCTCTCCCAGGATGAAGTACAGATCCAGACCGCGCCTGTGCTGCTGGTGAAGCGCTTCCAACGTGTCGGCTGTGTACGAAGGCCCCTGGCGTTCCATCTCCAGCGTTGACACCTCGAAGTTGGGGTCTTCTGCCACCGTGAGCCGTGCCATCGCCAGCCGGTGCCCTGCTGGCGACACCGTCTGCCCCGCCTTCCGCCACGGATCGCCGGCGGGGACGAAGAGGACCTTCGACAGGCCCAGTCGGCCGCGTGCCTCCTCAGCGAGGATGAGGTGGCCTACATGCGGCGGGTCGAACGTGCCACCAAGGACGCCCAGTCTCACTCTACCCACTCCATCTCGACGTCTCCGAACTGCACTCGGTCGCCGGGCCTGACACCGGCCCGCCGAAGGCCCGACACCACTCCCATGCGGGTCAGCCGACGCCGCACCTCCACACGCGACTCCTCGCTCTCCAGGCCCATCATCTCCACCAGCGAAACCGGCCCCTCACCCTCCACCACGAACGTCTCTCCGCGCTTTGTCACAGTGAAGCGCGGCCCCCTACCCTGCGGTCGCAGCACGGGAACGTCGGGCTGCACAGGGGCTGACACCTCCAGCCTCGAGAGGATCTCCAGAAGGCGCTGCAGCAGTTCTCTTACTCGCTGGCCGGTCGCTGCGGAGATGAAGAGAGGGTCATGGCCCAGCGCCCTGAGACTGGCATCAAGGTCAACCATGCGACCTTCGACCTCCGGGAGGTCACGCTTGTTGACTACGACCTGCTGCTCCTTCCGCCCCAGGTCAACGCTGTATGACGCTAGCTCGCGGTTCAGAGCGTCGAGATCGCCAGCCGGGTCCGGCCGTGACCCGTCGAGGAGATGCACGAGAACCCGCGTACGCTCCACATGGCGTAAGAACTGGTGACCCAACCCCGCGCCCTCATGCGCCCCCTCGATGATCCCGGGCAGGTCCGCTAGCACGAAGGAGTCGTACCCGACCTCAACTACGCCCAGCACTGGCTCCAGCGTGGTGAACGGGTAGTCAGCCACCTTCGGACGCGCCGCCGATACCCCACGAAGAAGAGTCGACTTGCCAGCGTTGGGCAGTCCGACGATCCCCACATCAGACAGCAGCTTCAAGTCCAGAACCAGGCATGCCTCCTGCCCTCTCTGCCCACGTTCGGCTATCCGCGGCGCCTGACGCGTGGATGTGGCAAACCGGCCATTGCCGCGGCCCCCCTTCCCCCCTCGAGCCACCACCGCTCTTTGGCCCACAACGGCAAGATCAGCAACCACTTCCTCCGTCCCGTCAGACCCGACCCTTCGTACGATCGTACCCGCCGGCACCTGGATGACCAGATCTGCGCCACTGCGTCCATGCCGTTTGCCACCCTCGCCGTGCCGACCGCGCTCCGCCTGATACCGACGCCGCCGGCGGAATGGAGCCAACGTAGTCAGTTCACCGTCGGCTACCAGCACCACGCTTCCCCCACGCCCTCCATCGCCGCCATCCGGCCCGCCCCGCGGCACGTACTTCTCCCGCCGGAAGCTGACCACCCCGCTCCCACCAGAACCCGCGCCTACCTCTACCGATACCCGATCAATCAATCTCTATACCCACCCACTTGTCACTCCATGCTCAGATTATATCTCCTGCTGCTGTGGCCTTTACTCTGCTCAGATAGTCATATTGTGCTTGTGGACACAGTGGAAGAGGCATTCGAATGCACTCTGGCTTGACCTGTGGACAGCATGTGGATGGATGGGGATGTAGAGGGCGGCGTGGTGGACATCGACAAACCTGGACATAAGGACGGCGGACCGGAGTGCATTTGACCGGGTCCAGTCAACAGGGGATCGACACGTCAGGTCAGGCAGCGGTGTGCTGCCGCAGGGTGCGCCGGAGGGAATCGACGTGGCTTCGCGTCTCTGGGAACAGGTCAAGCTCCTTTGTAATCTTTGAGCAGCCGTGGAGGACCGTGGCGTGGTCTCGGCTGCCAAGGAGTCGGCCTATCTCTGTCAGGGGCCGGTGGGCCTGCTCTCGTAGGAGGAACATAGCGATGTGCCGTGCGTATGCGAGTTCGCGGTTGCGGCTGCGACTGGTGAGGAGCTGCCGGCTCACGTCGAAGTGGCGGCAGACGGCGGTGATGATGGAGTCGGGCGTAGGGAGCGGAGGAGGAAGGTCGGGGCTTACGTCCTCAAGCGCGTCCGCTGCCAGTTGGACGGTGAGGGGCTGGTCCGTGAGACGAGCGTAAGCGGCGACGCGAGTCAGCGCACCCTCCAGCTCCCGCACGTTGTCGGGGAGCCGATTCGCCAGGAACTCCAGGATGGCGGTGTCTAGGCTAAGGCCACGAGCGTCCGCTTTAGCGTGCAGAAGCGCCATACGAGTGTGGAGAGCAGGGGCCTTGACATCGGCGATGAGACCGCAGCGGAGACGAGATCGGAGTCTCTCATCCAGGGATGGGAGGTCCTGGGGGCAGCGGTCGCAGGTAAGGGCGATCTGCCGACCGGAGCCGTGCAGCTCATCAAAGGCATGGTAGAACTCGACCTGTGTCTGGTCCTTCCCCTGGAGGAACTGCACATCGTCTAGCAATAACACATCGGCACCACGATATCGATTCCGGAACTCGTCCGTGTGGTGATCGCGTACCGCGGTCACGAAGGCATTGGTGAACTGCTCCGCCGAGGTGCAGACGACCCGCAAGTCGCAGCGGAGGGCCCCGTGGCCTATGGCATGAAGAAGGTGGGTCTTGCCGAGGCCGGTAGGTCCACAGATAAGGAGCGGGTTGTAGAGACCTCCGGGCGCGGAGGCGACGGCCATCGCAGCGGCGTGGGCAAGGCGGTTGCAGCTCCCGACGACGAAGGAGTCGAACGTGAAGCCAGGGTTGAGTCGGGGTCGCGGCCAGGTAGGCTTGAACACGGCGACAGGCCCGTGCGCCACAGCTACGGGCGCCCCCTGGGAAACGCCGGGGGCACCGAGCACCTCGAACCCGATCTCGACGGCCTGTCCTGTGAGCGCCGTCAGAACCTTGCTGATTAGGGGGCGTAGCCGTGTGCTGAGCCACTCGGTGGTGAAGTCACTAGGTGCCCCGACGATGAACCGGCCCTCGTCGAACCGTAGGCCGACAGTGTCCCTGAGCCACGTGTTGTAGTTGGGACGCGTCACCTGAAGCTGGAGCTGGCCAAGCGCTGTCTCCCACACGTGGCTAGCAGAGCCTTCCTCCAACGGGTATCCTTTCCCGCCACTGCCCCTCACGGGCCTAGAGCCGGACCCTTGTTCGGACGCGCAGAACTCCCCCCAAGCTGGCGACACGATTGTCGCCGCTCCGCGACTCGAACGTACGGGCTTGTCTGATTCGACCTCGGGTTTGTCCAGGCTATCGCCAGCAGCGGCCCTTGGAGGGTACCACCCCGCGGCGCGGGGCGTGGTCGGGATCTGTTGGGAGCGCCAATCCCAAGATCCGCGAGTAAGGGTCTTGTCAGCGGCTGGACGGGTCGGAGAATAGCAGGGGCCCGTCAAGGGGATCAAGGCTTTTATGACTAGTCCTGGCGAAAAAGTTCTGTCCTTTCCCAAGCGACACGTATGGCGGTCCACCGGCAGGCCGGGCAGGGGCTGGCTTGGTTGCAGGCCCGAATTGTGTGCACCTATAATGGCTGCGCCGTCAGGGGAGAAACCCGTGGCGGGCGAGGCGGCATGCTTCTGGCTGTTGACATCGGCAACACGAACGTCGACCTAGGTGTGTTTGAGGCCGAGGAACTGCGTGCTAGCTGGCGCTTCGCCACTGACATAGAGCGCGTGGCGGACGAGTACGCTGTGTCCCTGCTCGGCCTTCTGCGGGCCGATGGGCTGGATCCTTCCGACATCAAGGCTACGATCATGTGCAGCAGCGTACCGGAACTCCTGCCCGTGTTCGATCAGTTGTGCCGCCGCTACTTTGGTGTGCAGGCGCTGGTGGTCGGGCCGGGCACGCGCACCGGCGTGCGCATCCTGTACGAACCGCGGGAGCTGGGCGCAGACCGGGTCGTGGACGTCGTGGCGGCAGTGAAGCTCCATGGACCACCACCCCTCATCATCGTGGACCTGGGGACGGCCACCGTCTTCGACGCCGTATCCGCTGAGGGCGACTACCTGGGGGGCGCCATCGCCCCCGGGATCGGCATTGCCGCCCAAGCCCTGTACGAGCGCGCCGCGAGGCTCTACCGGGTGGAGCTGGAGCACCCCAGGGCCGCCATCGGCAAGAACTCCGTGAATGCCATTCAGTCCGGGATCATGTTGGGTTACGTGGCCCTGGTCGAGGGGATGGTGGCCCGCTTCCAGAAGGAGCTGGCCGGTGGTGCCCGCGTCATCGCTACTGGCGGTTGGGCACGGCTCATCTCCGCCGGGACTTCCGTCTTCGACAGCGTGGACACGACCCTGACCCTCTCGGGCCTTCGCATCGTCTACGAGATGAATCGTGGGGAGGCAGGCTGACGTGCTGGCCAACAGGCTCATCGTCCTCGGCGTGACCGGCAGCATCGCCGCATTCAAGGCGGCGGACATCGCAAGCAGGCTGACCCAAGAGAGGGCGCTGGTGGACGTGGTGATGACCGAGGCGGCCACCCGTTTCGTTACTCCTCTCACCATGCGCAGCCTGAGTCGCCGACCGGTCTATGTCGACATGTTCGAACCAGGCTCCGAGCTGGCGGAGGAACACGTGGAACTGGCGCGCCGGGCGGACGCCGTGGTCGTGGCCCCCGCTACTGCCACCACGATAGCCCGCCTCGCCCACGGCCTTGCCAGTGACATGGTGAGCCTAACGGTGCTGGCTACCCGCGCCCCCGTCCTCGTCGCGCCAGCCATGGATTCTCAGATGTACGAGAATGCTGCTACCCAGGCCAACCTGGCGACGCTGCGGGAGCGGGGCATGATCATCGTCGGGCCGGCGGAGGGGCGGCTGGCCAGCGGCCGTCTGGGGCTTGGCCGGCTGGTAGACACGGACGTCGTCCTGGGGGTGCTGCGTCACGCTCTGGGCCGCCGCGGCGATCTGGCAGGGCGCAAGGTGGTAGTGAGCGCTGGCGGCACCAAGGAGCCTCTCGATCCCGTTCGCTTCATCGGAAACTACTCCTCGGGGAAGATGGGCTATGCCCTGGCCGAGGCGGCCCGCGACCGGGGCGCTGATGTCATGCTCGTGTCGGCGAGCCCGGACCTGGCGCTTCCCTACGGCGTCACCCTCGTCCCCGTCCAGCGGGCAGTCGAGATGCGCGATGCGATCGTCGCCCAGTGTGGGGACGCAGACGTCCTCATCATGGCCGCGGCCGTGGCCGACTACGAGCCGGCGTCCGCAGCGGAGCACAAGATCAAGCGCAAGGGCAAGGGCATGGTCGTAGAGCTGCGCGAGACGCCGGACATCCTGGTCTCGGCGCGGGGCGAGTTCGTGCGGGTGGGTTTCGCCGCTGAGAGCCGTGACCTGGAGGCGAACGCGCGCGACAAGCTGGAGCGCAAAGGACTGGATCTCATCGTCGCCAACGACGTTACTGCGCCCGGCTCCGGCTTCGGCACGGATACCAACCAGGTGGTCATCATAGACACCGCGGGCAGTGCTGACCGTCTTCCCCTCCTTTCAAAGTATGAAGTTGCCCACCGCGTGCTGGACCGCGTGGTCCGTTTGTTGAAGGCGCGCGCGTAGAAAGGGGGCCGGAGGGTTCCATGACGTTGAGGATACAAGGCCCGGAGAACTTCTGGCACGCAGGCGAGTTGCCGCAACGGTTCGCGTCGCAGGATCCCCGGCTGGCTGCCTTCACAGAGGGTTCGGTTGATGTGGATATGCGAAGCTGCCACTTCGTGCGCCCGCCTGCGGTACTCTGGTGCGTCGTGTACTCCCTGCTGGCGGTGGCCAGGGGAAGCGGGTGCCGGCTGCTTGTGCCGGAAAACATGGGGGTTTGCATCTACCTGAAGTCCCTTGGCCTCTTTGGCGTATTGCAGCACGCCGGTGTCGAGGTTGATGACCGGGGCGTTCATGAGCGACCGGACCCGCAGCTTATTCTGCCTCTGACTGGCTTCAGAGAGGAGGCTCAGGTGGAGGAGCTAGCCAACCAGGCGCTTGATGCGCTAACACGTGCCGGGTTGGGATCCGCCAACCTTCACCCGCTTGTGAGTGAAGTGTTCGCCGAACTGGCGCTGAACGCTGCTGAGCACTCCGAGTCAGAGATAGGGGCCTTCGGCTTCATCCAGTTCTATGAGCTCCAGCAAGGGAGACGTTTTATCTGTGCCGTTGCCGACGGCGGCATCGGGATTCGACGCTCGCTGGAGGAGAATCCTGAGCTTCGCGACCGCGTCCCCTACGACTGGACCGCGATCGAGTTGGCGGTGAGAGAACGAGTCAGCGGCACAGGAGCAAACACCCGCGGCATTGGCCTGTATGGTGTTGCGGAGGACATGCGGAAGGCGGGTCGGCAGCTGATCATACACTCGGGTATCGGCATGTTGGAAACATCTGAAGATATGGAGTGTCGAACGAGCAGGACCGGCCTGTTTCCTGGCACAGTGGCGTATGCTTCAATCGCAACGTAAGCGGTGGTGGTTCGTTGATGTCGTTACGTGTGTACGACGTGGTGCGGAAGCGAGCGCTGGTCACCCGGCAGTCCGCCAGGGCAGTGGGTGACGCCCTAGCGACAGCCCTCGCAGGCGCTCGCGGCGAGGCGGTGCTGGACTTCTCTGGGATCGATGCCCTCACGCCATCATTTGTTGACGAGGCATTGGCCTGCCTAGAGGAGATGTTGGGCACATCGGACCAAAACGAGCTTCGCTTCGTCTTCGTGAATGTGCCGACGCGCTTGTCAGCCAAGTTCGCGGCCGTCGGCAGGGCCCGTGGCCTTGAGATCAGCGAGTCGGACAGCGGAGCCTGGACCATCACGAGGAGCTCAAGGGGGACGTAGGACGACCAGAGGCGTGGTTCCGAAGGCGCCTTCCGCCCTTGAGCCACATTCAGGCCTCTTCCCCCCAGACTGAGTCGCCGCTAGGCCCGCGCTGGGGATGGCTCCCCGCCGCTCGTCTGCTGCTGTGGCCGGGGTATGGCGAGAGCCAGGGGGATGGCCCCCAGTGAGATGAAGGCGATGAGCACGAAGGCCAGCCGGTAGCTGTCCGTCATGTCGTACATCCACCCCGCGAAGACCGGCCCCACGACGGTGCCCAGGCTTGTGATGAAGAAGGTCAGGCCCATCACCGAGCCCAAGGCCCGGCGACCGAAGTACTCCGCCTGGAGGGCTGGCCGCACCGGGATGGTGCCCCCGTAGCCCGGCGCGTAGAGCAACAGGAAGGGAACTAGCTGCCACCAGACGTGGACCGCAGCGAAGATCAGGATGCCCAGGGCCTGCGCCAGGAACGCCGCCGCTAGCACCAGGCGCTTGTCTCGAAGGTCGGCCAGCCAGCCAAAGCCCAGCCGCCCAACGAGGCTGATGACGGTGGTGAGCGTGAGCACCAATGCCGCCGCCTCTCGCGAGAAGCCAGTGGCAGTGAGAGCCGGTATTTCGTGAACCACGATCGCCGTCGTCCCGAACCAGGAGGCGGCGAAGGCCAGAGAGAGAAGCCAGAAGGCGCGAGTGCGAAGCGCCTGTCGAGCCGTCATGCCCTCTACCACGCTCGCTGGCGACGAAGGGCTGTCGGCTATGGGTGAGGCGGTCGCGGCAACCGGCTCCCCGTCGGGCGCCAGGCCGTAGTCCTCAGGCCGCCCTCGTACGAGCATGGCCAGGGGGATGCCCACCCCCCACGTGACCACCGCCAGGATGACCAGGGCCGCGCGCCATCCCCAGGCGGATATGAGCCATGCCAGGGCCATCACCGTGACTCCGCTGGCACCTGCCCCCATGGTCAGGAGGGCCATCGCCCGGCCCCGCTGGCGGTCGAACCAGTTGGCGATCGCGACCTGGGCAACCAACCCTCCGCAGGCGCCCATGCCCAGGGCGATGAGGATCACCGCCGCATAGAACTCCCAGAGGGTGTTCATACGACTGATCCAGACGAACCCCAGGCCCACGGCGGCGACGCCGCTGACCAGGAGTCTGCGGGGTCCCACCCTGTCCACCATGTAGCCCACGAGGGGCGCGAAGATGCCGCCCACCTCGGCGCGCATGGAAAACGCGAAGGAGATCGAGGCCCGGCTCCAGCCGAACTCGTCGACTAGGGAGTCGAAGATGGCGCCAAAGCCGTAGAAGAAGCTGCCGGCGGCGATGAAGATGATGCCGGCGCAGGCAAAGACGATCCACCAGCCGTAGAAGATCCGCGGCATCCCTGGGCGGGGGAATCCTCGATCCGGCGAGGTGGATGCTGCTTGTCCGTTCATGGGCGGGCCCGGTTCGGCGTCATCAACGTCTTGGGGCCTCGCCTCGGGTGTCAAGGGATCGCCTTCGCTGCTAGCGGCCGGAGGCGTGAGGTCAGAACGGTGGGACGGTGGGACAAAGGGTGGCTCTGGCCTAGGACGACGTCGCCCCCTCTCCCGCCAGCGACAGGATCAGGTTGACGAGCGTCCGCACGGGCATGCCGCTGGCCCCCTTGACCAGAATCCCCTTCTCCTTCTCGACGAAGTCCACGCCGGCCATGTCCAGGTGGACCCAAGGGGTGTCCTCCACGAACTCCTTCAGGAAGGAGGCGGCAGTGATGGCGCCGGCCGGTCGACCACCGGTGTTCTTGATGTCCGCCACGTCGCTCTTGATTTGCTCCCGGTACTCGTCGTAGAGGGGGAGCTGCCACACCCTCTCGCCCGCCGAACGTCCGGCCTCGATGACCCGGTCGCAGAGCGCCTGGTCATTGGTCATGCAGCCGAGGGCGACGTTCCCGAGGGCGATGGAGATCGCACCCGTGAGGGTGGCAACGTCGACGATCGGCGACAGGTTCAGGTGGCGGGCGTAAGCGAGGCCGTCGGCCAGGATCAGCCGGCCCTCGGCATCGGTGCTGATGATCTCGATGGTCTTGCCGCTCATGGCCTTCAGGACGTCGCCGGGCTTGGTCGCGCTGCCCCCAGGCATGTTCTCCGTCGCCGGCACGATCGCCGTAACGTTGACACGGGGCTTGAGCTGCGCGAGCGCCCCCATGGCGGCCATGACGGCCGCGCCGCCCGACATGTCGCCCTTCATCTGCTGCATGCCGGCCGCCGGCTTGATGGAGATGCCCCCACTGTCGAAGGTGATGCCCTTGCCCACCAGGCCCACGGCAGCGGCGTTGGCATCGGCGCCTCGGTAGCGGAGGATGATGAGCTTGGGCGGCTGGTGGCTGCCCTGGGCGACGCCCAGGAAGGCCCCCATGCCCAGCTCCTGGGCCTGTTCTCGCTCCATTACCTGGCATTCGAGACCGACCTCGCCGGCCATGTCGGCCGCTTGATCGGCCAGGTTCGAGGGCGTCATGTGGTTGGCGGGCTCGTTGGCCAGGTCGCGGGCGAAGTTGGCGGCCTCAGCGAGGATGCGGCCCCGCTCGACGCCGCGTCGGAGGGCCTCGACCCTGGCGGCGTCGAACTCCACCAGCACTGCTTCTTGGACCTCCGTCTGGTCCTCGTCGGGCTTCTTGTGGCGAGCGAAGGTGTAGAGGCCCAGGACGAACCCCTCGGCGATGGCCTGCGCGCAGGCCTCCGGCTCCAGTCCTCCGATGCCCGCCCCGTGGGTGATGGTGGCGAAGGATTCGACGCGCAGGCGGCGCAGGTGGCGGGCGCTGTTGGCCGCGAGGTCACGCACCCGGTCCAGGGTGAACTCCTCGGCTTTGCCCAGGCCCACTACCAGAACCCGCGGCGAGGGCAGACGCCCGAGTGTGTGGACGACGGTGAGCTCGCCATGCTTGCCCTGGAGCTCGCCGTCCTCGATGAGACGGGAGAGGGCCCCGTCCAGAGCGCGATCCACGGCGCCGGTGGCGCCCGCCGGTTCCTTCACTCCCTCCAAGAGGTTGACGACAATAGCCTTGGACGGATTCGCAGCGATGTCGCCGGCCTCGACCCGAATGTCCACTGTCGGCTCCTTTCCTGCGGCCCGGTCGGGTGGGACTGCTGGCGGCGACGGCGTGAAGGCGGCTTCGCGGGTTGCCCGCCGTGGGTCCTGGCGATATCATAGGCTGGCGGTTGGTGGTGGGCAACCGAGAGGAGCCGCTACATAGGCGAGGAGGCCATGAAGTGACGGCCCGGACGCTGGCCCTGGTGCGTGCGAAAGTAACTCGGCGGCGCATCGCCGCCTTTCTCATAGAGGCGGCCATGGTGGCGATCGCCATGGCTGTCTACTTCTTCATCCGCGGCGGTCTGCCCGAGCCTGTGCCGGAGGCGGTGGCCCGGTCGACCAAGATCATCCACCTGGAGCAGGGCCTGGGCATCTTTGTGGAACGCCAGTGGCAGGAGCCGGTGCTGAGGAACGACCTCCTGATGCGGATGGCGAACGGCATCTACGTCTGGGGGCACTTCCCCGTCATCCTTGCCGCTGCCGTCTGGCTCTACTGGAAGAACCGGGAGCGGTACGGGTTCTACCGAACCGGGCTGGTTCTGTCGGCCTTCCTGGGGATTTGGGGGTACGCGTTCTTCCCTGCGGCGCCCCCACGTCTGATGCCCGGCGAGTGGGGCTTCGTGGATACCATTGCCCTTGTCGCCAAGGAGAGGTACGAGGTCAAGCCAGATCTCTTCCTGAACCACTACGCGGCGGTCCCCAGCCTTCACTTCGGGTGGGCCATGCTGGCCGGCATAGCCATATGGGAAAACAGCAGAAACGTGGCCTTCCGGACCTTCGCCGTCCTGATGCCCACGGCCATGTTCTGGTCCATCGTCGTGACGGCGAACCACTTCATCTTCGATATGCTCGTCGGTGCGGCCGTCGTGCTGGTCGCCCTTTTCGTGTCCTGGCTCTACTACACGGGCCGACTCCCCGTTCGCCGCGTCCTCCAGCGGCTCCCGGTGCCGCGTCCGTCGGGCCCCTGACGAGTGCGTTCTCAAGGGGCCTCCTGAGGAGCCGCCGACCGTCTTGGGAGGCGCAACATGCAGACCGCCTCTTTGGCAGCGCCCGCGCAGCGGTTGGCGCGTGTCCTCGCGCGGCACCGGGTCTTTCGTGACCTCTTCGAACTCACCCTCGTAGGTATCGCCTTCCTGCTGTACTTCCTGGTTCGGGGCAGTGTGGTGGACCGGACGGGGGAGGCTGTGCACCGGGCGATCCGCATCATCGACCTAGAGCAGAAGTGGGGCTTCTTCTGGGAGCTTGAGCTGCAGACGCTGATCATGGGCAGCAAGGGCATGGTGCAGTTGTTCAATGCTATCTACTTCTGGCTGGACTTTCCGCTGATAGTGGTGGTGGGGTTGTGGCTGTACTTCTGGCATCGGCACCAGTACACGATAACGCGGGATGCGATCCTGACGTCGGGGGCGATAGCGCTGGTGATCTATCACCTGTTTCCGGTGGCGCCGCCGCGGTTGTTGCCGGCGTTCGGGTTTGTGGACACGATGGCGGTGTTCAGCAACGTGAACTACCAGGCGC
>DAOULP010000162.1:0-2571 GCA_034420175.1 Dehalococcoidia bacterium
AGATTCGCGCCACTCCCGGCGTGTACCTCGACATGCAGGCGGGCGAGATGAACCCGCTGACTAGCTTCCTGAGCGGGCGCTTCCGCGTGCGACCTCTGACGAAGCTGCCGCTTGCCAACCGGCTGGAGAAGCTGTTCTCGATAACCTAGCGAGGCGACATGGCGGCGGGCGTCCTTCTGGCTGCCGGCGCGTCGACGCGGATGGGCCGGTCCAAGCCGCTGCTGGCGTGGGGCGACACTACCCTAATTGAGTACCAGGTCGGAGAGATGCTCGCCGCCGGGCTGGAGCGGGTGATCGTCGTGCTGGGCCATGCCTGGCAAGACGTGAAGCCCTATCTGACCGGGCCGTCGGTAGAGGTGGCGGTCAACGAGGCCTACCTCGAGGGGAGGGCGGGCTCCCTGCGGGCCGCGGCTGCCTGCCTGCTGGACGAGGATGAGGCCGTGGCAATCATTGGGGTGGACCAGCCGCGACCCCACGACCTCCTCGCTCGACTCCTTGCCGCACACGAGACCGGACGTGCCCTGATCAGCGTGCCCATCTACCGCGGCCGCCGCGGACATCCGCCGGTGCTAGCGGGATCCCTCATTCCAGAGCTGCGCAACGTGCGAGACGACACGCTGGGCCTGCGCGGGCTACTTGAGCGGCACGAGGGCTCCCTCCAAGAGGTGACCTTCGACACGCCGGTGGTGCTCCTCGATGTCAACACACCGGAAGAGTACCAACGGGCCCATGAGCTGTTCTTCGGCTGGCCGGCGCCTGCCTTCTGACTATCTGAAGCTCCGACTGGGTCATTCGCTTGACTAGTTCTTCGGGGCATGCTAAAAACATTCTGCCTCCAGGCGAACTGGGTTGGTGGCAGGTATTCGTGTCTGGATTCCGACGGGGCGCTGCGCCCCGGCCTCGCACTCAGCCCCGCGAGCCACCAAGGGTGCCTCGCGCCCAGGGGAGGCTTGTCCGCTGTTGATCACCCAATCCACCTCGCGTCCAAGGAAAGGAGACTCCCATTGACACAGGCTGAGGCTCAAGGACAGGGCGAAAAAGGGCAGCGACCCATGGTGCCGTACCTGGTACTGCCTGAGAAGGAAGGAGGGAAGGCCCACCTAACAGGCAGCAAATGTAAGGCCTGCGGTGCCGTCTACGTGGGGCCGCGACTGGCGTGCGGCAAGTGCCTGGCCGTGGGCGGCTTCGAAGACATCAAGTTCAGCGGTAAAGGAACACTCCACAGCTTCAGCATCGTCTACCAGACGGCACCGGGCATCCCCGTGCCCTTCGTCGCCGCCATCGTTGACCTTGCCGAGGGGACGGGGCTCCGGGCCAATATCGAGGGCATAGAGCCAGACCCGGAGAAGATCCTCGGGCTTATTGGGAAGCCGGTGGAGATGTACACGGAGAAGGTGCGATCGGACCGCGAAGGCAACGACGTCATCGCCTACAAGTTCCGGCCCGCGTAGTGACCGGTCTCTTCACAAGAGGATAGAGATCACAAGAGGCCAGAGGCCCGGCAGAGAAGCTCCCGCGCGGGCCGGCAAGAAGGAGGAAACAAGCAGTGAAAGTAGCGAGAGACGTCTACATTGTGGGCGTGGGCATGGTCAAGTACGGGCGCTACCCGGAGAAGACAGTCATCGACCTCGCCACGGAGGCGGTAATAGCTGCCCTCAAAGACGCCAACCTGACCATGAAGGACATTCAGATGGTCGGTAGCGGCAACCTGTCGGCGCCCGTCGGCCAGGCGATCATGCGCAGCGTGGGCCAGACAGGTGTGCCGGTGGTGAACGTGTCCAACGCCTGCGCAACCGGCTCCACCGCCTGCCGCGAGGCCTACTTCTCGGTGGCCTCCGGTGCCTACGACGTGGCCATGGGCATCGGCTCAGAGCAGATGGGCAAGGCCGGCCTGCTCGGTGCCGGCGGCGGCAGTTTCGGCGGCGGCCGCGGCGGCGCACCATTTGACCCCGCCTACATCAGCGAGGGCACCCTCGGCTCAGGCACCATGCCCACCGTGTTCTCCCAGTTCGGCGTGGAACACATGCACAAGTACGGCACCACCTTCGAGGACTTCGCCAGGGTGGCCTTCAAGAACCACAAGAACTCCATCCACAACCCCTACGCCCAGTACCAGAAGGAGTTCACGATGGAGGAGATCATGGAGAGCCGCATGATCTCCTGGCCCAACACGATGCTGATGTGCTGCCCCACGGGCGACGGCGCCGGCGCCGTCATCTACGCCTCGGCCGAGAAGGCCCGGCAGATCACTACGAAGGCCGTCAAAGCGGCCGCCTCGATCCTCACCAGCGACCCCTACACGCCGCAGGGCAACGCCCTTCTCGACGTCAACGAGGTCACGCGCATCGCCGCCAAGGAGGCGTACGAGACGGCGGGCCTGGGCCCCAAGGACCTGGACGTGGTGGAGATACACGACTGCTTCGCCACGGCTGAGATGCTCCACTACGAGAACCTGGGCCTTGTCCCCGACGGTGAGGGGCCGCGCGCCCTCAAAGAGGGCAAGTTCGACATCGGCGGCGATGTGGCATGCAACGCCAGCGGCGGCCTGATCTCCAGGGGGCACCCGCTGGG
>DAOULP010000163.1:0-2148 GCA_034420175.1 Dehalococcoidia bacterium
GGGCGGTGACGTCCCACTGGATCGGCTCGTAGGTCTCCTCGGCCACCACCTCGATGCCGCTGCCCTCCATACCTGCGAGGACCCCGGCCTTGCCGTCCATCCCGAACTCGTCGTTCTCAAGCAGGAAGGCCAGCTTCTTCCCAGGGTAGGTCTCAGCGAGGTACTTGCCGATCATCCTTCCCTCGGTGTCGTAGTCGGGGTTGCCACCGAAGCGGGTCTTCACCACCGGGTCCGTGAACCTGACGGTGCCGCCCCCGATGAACATGTCAGGGACTCCCTGCTCCTCCAGGTACTTGAACACGGCGGCGTGGGTCAGGTCGCCGAGGCCGCCGACCATGGCGAAGATGCCGTCCTGCTCGACGAGCCTGCGGGTCACCTCGATAGAATCGGACGGGTTGAAGTGATCGTCGGCCACGATGAACGTGATCTTGCGGCCGTGGACGCCTCCCTGGGAGTTCACGTATTCGAAGTAGGCCCGCATGCCGTCAGCGATGGGGGCGTAGGCCGCGGCGGGCGTCTGGCTCAGGGGGAAGTGGGCCCCGAGCAGGATCTCAGTGTCGGTGACGCCGGGAACGTCTTGGGTTGTCGGCGTCTCGTCGCCTGCTGGCTCGGTTGCCACGGGCGACCCCTCGGGCGAGGCAGCGGGCGTCTCCTCGGCCTCCTCGTCCCCACCGCAGCTCAGGATGAGGAGGCTGGCAAGGAGCAGGGCTGCGAGAAGGAGTCCGCGTCGCAATTGTGATAGCACTGTCAGTCACCTCCTTGACGTTTGCCGCGCAGGCGCTCGTCCGTGCGCGGTGCCGAGCCTCGGTCAGGCTCGCTTGTTTCCGTCCGAGTCGCCGGGCTCGTCAACCGCGCCCGTCTCGTCGGTTGCGGACCGTACGGGGGCTTGTCGTCGGCTGGCACGAGTCGCGAAGCCCGTCACACGCGACCGCCCCGCCTGCCACAAGGTCGGTGCCGACCCGGCCACCTGACGGACAAGGCCGGCTACTCCGCCCGGGGCAAAGATGATGAAGATTATCAACGGGACACTGTACACGGCTCCCCGGAGCCTCTCGAAGTCGCTGGTCGTGGTGGGCAGATAGCCCTCCAGAAGACCGATGGAGGGGATGAGGCCCGAGACGGCGTCCACTATCTCGCTCTGGAAGGCCATGAAAAGGGCTCCGAAGACCGTCCCCATGATGGAGGCCAAGCCCCCAAGGACGACGGCCACCAGCATGGTAATGGACTTGACGACCTCGAAGCTGTCCGGGCTGATGAACGCCTCAGTGTAGGCGAAGAGGGCTCCGCCGACGCCTGCGTAGAGGCCGCTTAGACCGAAGGCCGTCATCTTGTAGAGGGCGAGATTCACCCCCATGTGCTCGGCGCCCACCTCCGTATCGCGAACGGCAACGAATGCCCTGCCGACACGGCTGCGGGTGATGTTCCAGGCCATGACTGTCATCATGACCGCCGGCACCATTACCTCATAGTAGAGCCACTGACGCTCACTGACCAGGCCGTCTATGGATCCCGGTGCGGATGGTCGGTCCAGCAAGAGGCCCTGCACTCCTCCCGTCCAGTGGGCGATGTCAGTGTTCAACTCCTGACCGGCGAATGAGAGGCTCTCCAGCTTCAGTATCTGGGGCAGGGCGATGATCATGGCCAGGGTGGCGATGGCCAGGTAGGGGCCGCTGAGGCGCAGGGCCGGTGCTCCTAGAAGGAAAGCCAGCGCCCCTGTCAGGAGGCCGGCCGCCAGCACCGCGATCGCGACGGGAACCTCTAGGCCCATGAAGCCCTGAGTCATGAGCACCGCGGCTACGTAGGCTCCCACCGACACCAGGGCCGCATGGCCCAAGGAGATCTGGCCACTGTAGCCGGTGAGCAGGTTGAGGCCCAAGAGGATGATCAGCCAGAGGCCGAAGCGCGTGGCCTGGAAGGTCCGGAACGGGTTCAAGAACTCGCCGAAGACGGGCCAGGTGTACAGGTAGGGGAAGACGGCCACGATCACCAGCAGCAGCGTGAGAGCCAGGACGCGTGGTTGCGCCAGCGTACGGGCCACGCTATACCCTCCGCACCACCCGGCGGCCCAGTAGGCCGGTCGGGCGCACCAAGAGCACCAGCACGATGACGAAGAAGGCCGCCGTGGTGTCAATCTCGGAGCCGACGTAG
>DAOULP010000164.1:0-10179 GCA_034420175.1 Dehalococcoidia bacterium
CTCGTCAATATCTTCATCGCCGCGGTGTCCATGGCCGTGTTCGGCTGGCTGTTCACGCCGGGTACCCAGGCCTTCAAGCTAGCGGTGGTGGACGAAGACGGGACGGCGGCCTCGCGGACGCTGGTTCGGGCCTTCGGATCGGTCGAGAACGCCAAGCTGCGCGAGGGACCGCAGGATGAGGAGTTGGACGCCCTGGAGGACGGCGACCGCGAAGCGGTGGTCATTGTTCCCAATGGATTTGCCTCCGGGCTGAGGGAGGGCGACGCATCGCTCGTGGTGTACTACGACAACTCCAACCCCATTCGCATCGGCACAGTCACCGCCACCGTGGAGGCGGTCGTGGACAGCTACAACGCCCAAGTCGTCGGGGAGACCAACGCTGTTAGACTGGAGAAACAGGCGGTGTCCACGCGAAACGTGCGCTTCATCGACTTCCTGACGCCGGGCATGGTGGGAATGGTCCTGATGTGGACGAACGTGGCGGTGGGCTACCTCCTTATCGGCTGGCGGGAGCAGGGGATACTGCGACGGTTGGGTGTGACTCCCCTGCGACCTGGCACCCTCATCATCAGCCAGGCGATGTCATTCGCCTTCATATCTCTGGCCCAGGCGACCATCATCCTGGTGATGGGCCGCTTTATCTTCGACGTGCATGTCCAGGGGAGCTATCTCTGGCTGGGGGTGACCGTGGTCCTGGGGGTGCTGTCCATGCTGTCCATCGGCTACGTCATTGCCAGCTTTCTTAGGACCGTAACCTCTGCCAACGCCGTCGGCCAGCTTGTGTCCTTCCCTATGCTGTTTCTGGGCGGGTCGTATTTCCCCTTGGACCCACCGCTGGCACTCGTGCCCGTCGTGAAAGTGCTGCCCCTGACTTATCTGAACGACGCGCTGCGCGAGCTCGTGAACCACGGCAGCGGCCCGGGCGACCTGTGGCTGGACTGGGCGGTGCTGGCCGCCTGGGTCATCGGCGGGTTCCTGCTGTCGATGCGGCTGTTCCGCTGGCAGTAGGTGCAGAGGATGCGCTCTGACCGTCAGGTGACCGCCACCCGCCCTCGCGGAGCGGGATGGCGGAGGAGATGAGTCTCAAGGCAGGCCAAGAGAAACGGATGTGGTTTCGGCACGGCGCTGCCCGGCGAGGCCGCCTGAGCCGGGCCCGGTTCGTCGGATGCTGTTGCTGGCACAGAACGCTTTCTCCCGTGACTGCGGCCCTCGTCAGCGAGCCTCAATCCGCTCCAACCGAACCGGCACGTACTTGTGGTAGGGGATCGCCGTGAAGGGGTCGCACCAGCCGGCCGAGGTGAGTTCATTGACTCGTGGCCCCAGGCGGCGGAGCCTTCCCTCTGCGTCCGGATAGTCGTAGCCGAAGCCGTGGGGAAGCGCGAGGACACCAGGCAGCAGGCTGTCCGTGAGGGTGACCACGGCCTCGACCGCGCCACGCCGCGATACGCACCGCACTCGACCGCCCTCTCCCACGCTTAGCCGCGCGGCGTCCTCCGGGTGGATTCGCAGGGCGCCGTCTGGGTCCCTGACCCGGAAGGCGGGGTCTCGCACGACGTTGTTGGCGTTCGATGTGCGTCGCTCGCCTGCCGCCAGGATGAACGGGAACTCGTCGTCGATGACTTCCGGCCGTGCCCGCAGCTCGCGGAGCTCCCAGAGCATCTCGGGTATCGCCATGTGCACCTTGCGGTCGTCGTGGCCGACGAGCTTCCACGTGTCCTCGTAGGTGTGCCGGCTGACGATGACCCCTGATGGGTTCGACAGGATGGCATCGAAGAGGGCGTCCCCGAGGTTGCCGTCCTCGGACGGGCGGATGCCGGCTCTTTCGACGGCGTCGGCATGCCGGGCGGCGTATTGCTGGCATAGAGGCCACAGGATGGCGGGTCCCGGACCGGTGGGGAGCGTGCGGCCCAGGGTCTTGTAGACGACGAGCGGCAGGTAGGGTACCAGTTCCGGATGCTCTCCGAGGAACCCGAAGGCGGCTTCTCGGTAGGCGTTCCGGCCTTTCCGTGCGGCGCGTTCCAGCTCGGGGTACTCGGAGGGAACGACGCCCATGGCGTCAACGAGGCGAACGTGGATCTCCGGCTCAGGGAGAGTGCCGGGCCGCGGCTCAACGACGGGATGTCGCAGCTGGAGATTGACCTCCGGGAACTCCCCACGAAAGGCCGAGATCTCGTACTTCTCAAACTGGGACGGCGCCGGAAGGACATAGTGGGCAAGGCGGGCGGTCTCGCTCATCGCGATGTCAACGACGACCAGCAAGTCCAGGCTTGAGAAAGCCTCGATGTATGCCGGCGTGTCTGCCGCGCTCATCACGGGGTTGTGGCTGTCCACGAAGACCCCGCGGGTCCGGTGAGGATGGTCTGTCATTATCTCTGCGGGCAGCCGGTTGGGCGGAAGGAGGCCGCCGATAACCTGCTGGCCGGTAACCGCAGAGCGCGTTAGGCTCCCGGCACCGGGCCGCCCGCCACCGGCCGCCATCGGCGAAGTGCGAAGGTTGCTGCCACCCTCCTTCCCGAAGTTGCCGGTCAGGAGGAAGAGGGACTTCTCGAGGTAGGCGTTGAGGCTGGGATTCAGCGTGTGCTGTGTCCCCAGATCGACGTGCGTCGTTGCGCGCTCGGCCTCGCCGAAAGCGTGAGCGGCCCGTTCGACGAGGGTCAGGTCGAGTCCACAGCGCGCCACGAACTCCTCGATGGGGACCTCACGGAGGGCAGCGAGGAGCTCGGGGGCGCCCAGGGTTCGCTGCTCCAGGAAGGCATGGTCGACGAGTTCGTCGCGGACAAGGATCGCGCCCATGGCCGCCAGGAGGTAAGCATCGGTTCCTGGCCGGAGCTGCAGGTGGATGTCGGCCATCTCCGCGGTCTCAGTCCGGCGCGGGTCGGCCACAATCATGCAGCGCTTCCGGTCCTTCTGGATCGCCTTGAGCACAGTCCGGGCACTTGGGATTCCGCCTGAATGCCACGGGTTCGTGCCCACGAAGAAGACGGTGTCAGCATGCTCGATGTCCGCGGAGGGGCCCCCGCCGAACATCTGCTGGTTCACCCACGCGTCGCCGGTCTTTTCCTGCGCAATCGAGTTGTAGTAGTTGTGCGCACCCAGCGCTCGGCGCAGCGTCGCGAAGTAGGCGCCTCCCAGGTGGTTGGTCTGACCGCCGCCGCCGTAGAAAGCCAGGCTGTGTGCTCCGTAGGCGTCCCGGAGGTCCACAAGCCTTGCCGCGACCTCACGGACCGCGGTGTTCCAATCGATGGCCTCGAACGAGCCGTCCGGGCGGCGACGGAGCGGTGTATCAAGCCTATCCGCCCCATTCTGATAGCAGTCGAGCAGTCTGGCCTTCTCGCACGTGTACCCGAGGGAATGCGGGTTGGCCTTGTCCCCACGTGTCTGTTTGAAGCGGCCGCCCTCCACTAGGATCTGAACGCCGCAGTTCAGGGTGCAGAAGACGCAGGCTGAAGTCCGCCACTGTTTCTCCTGCCTCTCCGGCATTGGGCACCTCCTGGCCATCTGAGCCCCGCCGCCTGGGGTCTCACCCACCATTGGGCTCTGGCCTCCCACTGACAGGGAGGGCTATTATTGATGGCGTTTCATTTTGCAACTCTATACCAGTGCGTTTCCAAACGCAACGGTTTCTGCTACATTCTTGGCATGCGATGGCGTGATATCGGCTCTGAGACGTGCTCAGTCGCCCGGACCCTTTCGGTGGTCGGGGACCGCTGGACGCTCCTCGTCCTGCGTGAGGCGTTCCTCCGAACACGGAAGTTTGAAGACTTCCAGAACCGCCTCGGCGTGGCCAGGAACATCCTCGCCAATCGGCTGCAGAGGCTGGTGGACCACGGCGTTCTCGAGCGCAGCAAGTACCAGGAGAAGCCCGCGCGCTACGAGTACCGGCTGACTGATAAGGGACTCGACTTGTACCCGGTTATCATGTCCCTGGTGGCCTGGGGAGATCGGTGGATGGACGATGGGGAGGGCCGCCCCATCGAGCACGTGCACCAGGACTGCGGTCACGTCATGCGGCCGGTACAGACCTGCTCGGAATGCGGCGGACCGATCCACGCCAGGAACGTCCGCCCCCGCCTCGGCCCTGCGCTTCGCAAGCTCCAGGGGAGTAGGAATCAGGGCTGACGGCATTCTGTGCCCGTGCTCCGTGAGTAGGCCGGAGTCAGGCCTTCGTCACCAGCGTCAGACCATAGAGTCAGTTGTCCCGGTCGCGGCTCGGGCGGCGGCCTTGCTGGCGGGAGCGCCACCATCCGTGCGGCCTCGCCCCGCCTGACCAGCGCGCCCCGTTCTCAGGCTGGCCGACGTCTGGCTCGACGAGCCGGGGTCTTTGGCGAGTTCCCGCGTGCCACTCGACCCTGGATAGCCGTACCTCCTGTCCTGGGTGCCAAGCGGCACGGGTGCTATCATTGCCCTGTGTTGAATTGAACCGTGCGAGGAGAGAGGAGCAGACGCATGGCGGGCAGGAAGATCCGATTCGGAATACAGACGCCGCTGGTCATCGACTGGCAGCCAACGTTGGAGTTCTGGCGCTTCCTGGATAAGGAAACCCTGATCGATAGCGCCTGGACGTTCGACCACTTCGTCCAGCCCATGCCGGGGCAGGACCCTCTGGGTCCATGCCTGGAGGGATGGATGGCGCTGGCGGCGCTGGCTCAGGCGACGGAACGGTTGCGCCTGGGGTGCCTGGTTACGGGCGTGACCTACCGCCATCCCTCCGTGCTGGCCAAGATGGCCGCCACGGTCGACCACATCAGCGGCGGCCGGCTGGAGTTCGGCCTCGGCGCTGCCTGGCACGAAGGCGAGCACCAAGCCTACGGCATCCCCTTCTACTCCGTGAAGGAGCGGCAGGACCGGCTTGAGGAAGCCGCCGAGCTCATCCACATACTGTTCAAGGCCGAGGGAACGGTCGGCTACCAGGGGCGCCACTATCAGCTCCAGGATGCCCCCTTCAATCCGCCGCCCGTGCAGAAGCCTCACCCGCCCATCATGATCGGCGGGGGCGGGGAGAAGCGCACGCTGCGGACCCTCGCCCGTTTCGGCGACATCATGAACGTGTCCGGCCCTCCCTCCGCCGTGCGGCAGAAGATCGATGTGCTGGAGCGCCACTGCAGGGACGTTGGACGCGACCCGTCGGAGATCGAGAAGTCGGTCTTCATGCCGATAGTGATGACGGACCGCCAGGACCTCATCGATCGGGTGGCGTCGCTCTGGGTTGCGCAGGGCGTTCCGGAGGAGGAGGCCAAGCGGCTGGTGCCTGCGGGCTCGCCCGCTCACATCCGGGACGTAGTCGGGCACTACACCGAGATCGGGGTCACGTACTTCATAATAATGAGCCAGGGTCCCTACAAGCTCGACCTGTACCGCCGCATTGCGGATGAGATAGTCGCCCCGCTGGTGTAGACGGACCGCCACGGTCGCGAGACTGATGGCGACGTCGGCGTGAGTTCAGGGGGCCAATCATGAGCCAAGAGGACAGTTCGGCGGCCTTTCCCCGGACGACGGTGGGTGATGTCTCGCTGTCAAGAATGATCATTGGCACCAACCACTTCTTGGGCTTCTCGCACACGAGCGCCGCCAGGGACAAGCACATCAAGGAAACGATGACCGCCGAGAAGATGGCGGACATCATTGAGGTGTTCCTGAATGAGGGTATCGACGCGATCATCGGCCTGATCCAGCGGTCGGACCTTCAAGAGGCGATCAGGGACGCGGAGCAGCGAACCGGCCGCGGGTGCACAATCATCTCCACCCCGGCGATCAACGTTGGCGACGATGCCGACGCGATGGCGCAGGTGGAGAGGACGTTTGACAAAGAGGCCGCCCTCGGAGCGACGATCTGCATGCCGCACATGATCAGCACCGACGCCCTCGTCGACATGCGCCAGCGCAAGATCAGGAACATGGACCGGTACTGCCACATGATCCGCGAGCGCGGCATGCTGCCCGGCTTCGCCTCGCACATGCCGGAGTCGATCATCTACGCCGACGAGTCTGGTCTGGACGTGGAGACGTACATCTCCCTCTACAACGCAGCCGGCTTCTTGATGCACCTCGAGGTGGACTGGGTGCACCGTATCATCCGCAACGCCAAACACCCGGTGATGACCATCAAGCCGCTGGCTGCCGGTCGTCTCCTGCCGCTGGTGGGCCTGGCCTTCTCCTGGGCCACCATCCGTGACATCGACATGGTTACGGTGGGGACATCGACGCCGGATGAGGCGCGCGAGGTCATCAAGATATCGCGTGCCATTCTTGAGCAGAAGGACACCCGCGTCGAGCTGCAGCGGACGCGGAGCAAGCAGTCGGTAACGGGTGGGACGTAGAAGCACAGGACTGCGATCGGGGGCGCTGGCGGTCGCCGGGTCCACCCCGCATGGTGTCCGGCGAACGCTGCGAGGAGGAGCTAGATCATGAAGCGGATCTCACGTCGTGCCCTCTTGGGTGGCATGGCAGGCGCCGCCGGGCTCGCTGCCCTCCGTTGCGGCGGCGACGAGGATGGGACGGCGCCGGCGGTTGCGACTCCCACCGCCGGAGCCGTGAAGAGAGGCGGTGTGCTCCGGCTCAGCAGCACCTTCCCGGCCCTGAGCATCGATCCGCACACTGACATCACCCTAGGCCTTGTCTTCACTCCCTACATCTATGGGTACCTTCTGCACGAGGTCTACAACCTCAAGGGCCCGCCGACTCTCCTGTTCGATCACATCGAGTCCATGGAGCAGCCGGATGAGGTCACCTACGTCTTCAAGCTCCACCAGGGCATCCACTTCCAGGACCTACCGCCCGCAAACGGCCGGGAGCTCGTCGCCGAGGATGTCCGCTACAGCTTCGAGCGCATCGCCTCGGTAGAGTCGACGCCCTTCTGGAAGACGGGCATCGAGAGCACGTCGGCGCCTGATCCCTACACCTTCCAGGCGCGTCTCACCGGCCCGCACGCCTACACCATGGCGGAGTTCGGCGGCCACCGCACCGCCATCGTGCCCAGAGAGGCCGTCGAGGAGTATGGAGACCTCAAGTCCCACGCTCTCGGGTCCGGCCCCTTCCAGGTGGAGAGCCTCTCCCGCGGGGAAAGCATGGACATGGTGCGGCACCCCAACTACTTCGTAGAAGGCATCCCGTACCTGGACGGCATTGGCTGGCGAATCATCCCCGATGACTCAAGTCTGATGGTGGCCTTCAAGGCGCGGGAACTGGATGTCTACAGTCCCCCGAAGAAGCTTCAGGCTGACGAGGTCGCGGGCTTCAGCGAAGACGTGGTCTTGACCAAGGATCCCAGCCAGACCATCTTCACTATCCTGTTCAATGAGCTGAGCCTGCCCGCTCTTCAGGACGTGCGAGTCCGTGAGGCTATCGACATCGCCGTCGACCGCGACGCCATGATCGACAAGCTGGCATTCGGTGAGGGCAAGGTCAGCGGGCCCGTCTCCTGGGGCCTGGAGTACTGGTCGCTTCCCCAGGAGGAGCTGCGCGAGCGCTACAAGCGCGACGTCGCCAAGGCGCGCCAGCTTCTTGAGGCCGCCGGAGCCGCCGACCTCAGCCTGGAGCTGAAGTTCGCTTCCGGCGCTGCCGCAGACCAGGCGGCGATGATCAAGGAGCAACTGGCCGAGGCGGGCATCGATATCAAGCTCATCTCGATGGAGCTCGGCGCCTGGTACGCGGCCCGGTCCGCCAACGACTACCAGCTCATGTGCCGCGAACGTATCCCCTACCCCAGCGAGCAGTTCCCTCTCCAGTTCTGTCACACCCACAACTGGACCAGGGAGCAGGACCCTGTCCATCTGCCCGAGCCCGAGATCGACGCCCTTCTGGACGAGATACTTGTGACGGTGGACATCGAGGAGCGGCGGGAACTCGCTCTCGACGTGACGCGCAAGATACTCGACCGTCACGGGCCCTTTCTGTACCTCTTCTCGCCCTACGCCTACACTGCCCGCTGGAGCCACGTGCGGGGGTACGAAGACCTCGAGCCGGGGATGGTTCTCTACACGTACGACATGTGGCTGGACAAGTAGGGGACGGCAGGGGAGCAGGCACCAAGGAGGACACCATGCCCAGAATCGCCCTGATCGGCGCTGGCAGCCTCACCTTCGCGAAGACGCTGATGATCGACATCCTCTCCTTCCCCGAGCTGAGCGACACTACCTTTGCGCTCATGGACATCGACGCCAAGCGCCTCGACTACACTCGTCGTGTGGCCGAGCGCATCGTCCGCGAGGGCGGCTACCCGGCCCGCATCGAGGCGACGACTGACCGCCGGGAGGCGCTGCGCGGTGCCGACTACGTCATCGTCACGATCCTGGTGGGCGACATCGATGTCATCCGCCACGATATCGAGATCCCGCTCAGGTACGGTGTCGACCAGTGCATCGGCGATACGCTGGGCCCCGGCGGGGTCTTCCGTGCGCTGCGCACCATCCCGACTATGCTCGACATCTGCCGCGACGTGGAGGAGCTTTGCCCGGACGCCTGGCTCCTCAACTACACGAACCCCATGGCGATGCTCTGCTGGGCCATGAACGACGCCGCCGCCGTCAGGAACGTGGGGCTATGCCACAGCGTGCAGGGCACCGCCAACTGGCTCGTTGCCCTGGCGGGCGTACCGCGCGAGGAGCGCGACGACGTCTCGTACTGGGTGGCGGGCATCAACCATCAGTCGTGGTTCTTGGAGCTTAGCTGGAAGGGGGAGGACCTCTACCCGAAGCTCCGCGAGAGGATCCACGATCCCCAGGTGTACGACATCGACACCGGCCGCTTCGAGATGCTGAAGCACCTGGGTTACTTCGTGACGGAGTCCAGCGGCCACAACACCGAGTACAACCCCTGGTTCCGCAAGCGCCCGGAGCTGCGCGAGAAGTACACGCCCGGCGGTGGGTGGAACGGCGGCACCGGCTTCATCCTCCAGCTCTACGGCAGCGACCGTCAGGACTACGAGAAGGAGCTGGAGCGCATCGCCTCCGGGGAGGAGCCTCTGGACCTCAAGCGCAGCAGGGAGTACGGCTCCTACATCATCCACTCGCTGGAGACGGCGGTATCGCGCCGCATCAACGGCAACGTGCGCAACACACGCCTCATCACCAACCTGCCGGAGGGGTGCTGCGTCGAGGTGCCCTGCTACGTCGACAAGCACGGCATCAACCCCTGCTTCGTCGGCGACCTGCCGCCGCATCTGGCCGCCATCAACCGCAGCAACGTGGCCGTGCAGGAGCTGACCGTGCGGGCGGCCCTCGACAGGGACCGCGACGCCGCCTACTACGCGGTCGCCCTCGACCCGCTGACCGCGGCCGTGCTGTCGCTGGAGGAGGCGCGGCAGATGGTCGACGAGATGTTCGCGGCCGAGGCCGACTGGCTGCCGCAGTTCAAGTAGGGGTCACCTTCCGCCCAGTCCGCCCGCGCTGGCCGTCCGTCCGCCGGCCTTGCTCTTCTGCGCCGTGCCGGCGCCGTTGCCGCTCTCGTGAGCCCCTGCTAGAATCTCGATGGGGCTGGTCCCGGGGCCAGCCCCTCTCGGTGTTGGACGCAAGATGAACCTCTCCGGTCTTCTGCCGGCGCTCGAATCGACCCTGGAGGAGCAGGGGGTCACCGCGCGCCTCGACGGCAGCACGCCCCTCCTCCTCGGCCTGCCCGACGGCGCGAAGGCCTACCTGGTGGCCGCCCTCGCCCGCCTCTCGGCTGGTACGGGCCGGCCCCTGCTCATCATCTCGCCCCGCCCGGACCGGGCGGCCGCCCTGGCGGAGGAGGTCGCCTCCTGGCTGGGCGACGCCGAGGGCGTGTACGTCTTCCCGGAGCGCGAGTCGCTGCCCTACGAGCGTCTGGCTCCTGACCCCCTCACCCTCCGCGACCGCCTGCGGACGCTTCAGGTCCTGTCGGAGGCCGAGTCCGTGGCGGTGGTCGTAGTTTCCGGGCAGGCGGCGTCCCAGCGCACCCTCGCCCCCGATGAGCTGGCCGCGGGCAGCGAGCGGATATCGGTGGGCTCGCGGCTGGAGCCCGAGGCGTTCCTGCGGCGTCTCGTGCAAAGGGGCTACCGGGTGACTGGCCTGGTGGACCTGCCAGGCCAGGCCAGCCGTCGCGGCGGGATCATCGACGTCTTCCCTCCCGGCGACGAGTTGCCCTTCCGCATCGAGCTGCTGGGCGACGAAGTCGAGAGCATACGGTCGTTCCGCCCCGAGACCCAGCGCTCGATAGGACGGCTGC
>DAOULP010000165.1:0-11234 GCA_034420175.1 Dehalococcoidia bacterium
CTCGCCCAGCGCCGGGTCCCCATCTCCCCGCACGATACGGCGGGAACGCTGACCGACAGGCTAGCCGAAGAAGGAGCGGGCCTGCTGATGGAGGTCCTGCCCGCCTGGCTGGACGGCAGCCTGGTCCCGACACCCCAGGACGCATCGAAGGCCACCTACGCGCGCACGCTGCAGAAGGAAGCCGGGAAGGTCGACTGGGCGCTCCCCGCCGAGCACATCTGGCGTCAGGTGCGCGCCGTCACCCCCTGGCCGGGGGCCTTCACCTACTTGAACGGCCAGAGCCTGCGCCTGCTCGATACCTGGCCCCTCGCTGCCAGCGACGATGGGGCCCCGCCAGGCACCGTTGTCCCTTGCCCACCCGGCGCAGACACTCCCGGCGACGCTGGGTTCGCCGTCGTCACCGGAAAAGGTCTCCTCGCCGTCCTCCGACTACAGCTAGCCGGCCGCCGCGCCCTCCCCGCCGCCGACTTCCTGCGCGGGCAGCGGGGCCTGATGGGAAAGCGTCTCGGGTAGCCGTCGCCCCCAGACAAGGAGAGAGGCGCTGCGATTGCATGCGCCTCGTCCAGCATCGAGTGCCTCTGAGTTCAGGGAGCCTACTCCTGCGCCTCCTCGGCGGGCTTAGCCTCCCCCTCGTCCCCAGCCTCAGCGGCCTCCTCCGCGGCCTCGCCGGCAGCCTCCTCGGCCTCCTCCTCCGCCACCTCTTCCTCTTCCTCCACGGCAGCGAGACGTGGCGCCGCCACCTTGGCTACCGCCAGGTCGCCATCGGTCATCACGTGCACCTTTGTGGGGTCGATGGGAAGCTGGCGCACATGCACGCCAGCGTCGAACTGGGCGAGCCCGCTGACGTCTACCTCCACGTTGGCCGGGATGTCGCCGGGCAGCGCCTCCACCATGATGCTATCCAGGCTCTGGAGAAGGATCCCGCCCAACTCCGCCACAGCCGGAGCGTCGCCGACGAGGATCAGGGGCACCTCGGCCCGTACCTTCTCGGTCAGCGAGACCTGGTAGAAGTCGGCGTGGAGAAGCCTGCTCGTGACAGGGTCTCGCTGGAGTCCGCGCAGCATCACAGGCCGTGGGGACTTCTCTCCCTCGATCTGCAGATCGATGATGACGTTGCGGCCCGCCGAGCGCAGCAGATGGGTCAGGACTGCGGTCTCCACCTCTATCGACCTTGACTCAAGGTTGCGGCCGTAGACATTGGCCGGCGTTAGGCCCTGTCGACGGAGGGCCGCAACCTTCTTCCCCAGCACCTGCCGGGGCCTTACGGAAAGCTCAATCTCAGCCATGACCCGATCCTACCTCACACCAGCCTGCTGGTTACAGGCGTCCCAATAGCCGACCGGCCAGCCGGAGGAGCTGCCGACCGAAGAAGAAGCCCAGGCCCAGGGCGAAGGCGGTGCGCGGCGTGATCACCGCCTGCACGTTCCCACTGACGGAGGGCGCGCAAAGGAACACCGTACTGCAGTTCTCCGCTGATATCCCACCACCCATGGCGCCCACGGCCATGCAGTTCCGGAGGGTTACATTGTTGCCCCGCGCGCGAGCTACCAGACTCTGCTGAACGCTCGCTTTGTCAGCAGCCAGTTGCTGCACGATTGACTGGTCGACATCGGCGCTGGCCGCCTGGATCGACCGGACAGCGCTCTGATGCACTTCGACTCGCTCACCCGTGACGCTGCCGATCATCGCCCGGTAGGCGCTCTCATATACCTCAGTGCCGTCTCCGGAGAAGCCGGTTTCAGTCATGATGCACCCCTCATCGCAGGTTAGCAGAGGGTCATCGACGGGGTCAAGGAAGGATGACAGCGCCTCGCTAGGCGGCCTCGGGGGTCTCCTCCACCATCAGCAGACGGGCGACGACCGCCTCAAAGGCCTGCACGACCTGAGGGTCAAACTGGGCATCAGCCTGGGCCCTGATCTCTCGAAGGGCATCTTGGGGGGACATGGCCTCACTATAGGGGCGCTCCGAGGTCATGGCGTCGTATGAGTCTACGATAGCGAAAATCCGCGCTTCCAGGGGGATCTTGTCTCCGGCGAGACCGAACGGGTACCCGCTGCCGTCGTAGCGCTCGTGGTGATACAGAAGGATGGGCAGGGTACCCTCCAGGAAGTCGACCTTGGATACCATGAGAGCCGCCAGCAGGGGATGCTTCTGCATGGCCTCCCACTCGTCCTTGTCGAGGCTGCCCGGCTTGCGGAGGACAGAATCGGGAACGCCGATCTTGCCGACGTCGTGCAGAAGGGCGCCCCGCTCGATGTCCAGCAGGCGTTCCTCGGGCACTCCCATCTCCCGGGCGACGGCGACGGTCAGACGGGCCACACGCTCCGAGTGCCCCTCCGTGGTCGCATCCTTGGTGTCCAGAGCAGCCATGAGCGCGCGCAGCGTGGTGTCGTAGCTTGTCTCCAGATCGTTGGCGTGTTGCCGTACTCTGGCGAAGAGGCCGGCCTGGTCGATCGCCATCGCCGCCTGATCCGCCAGTTCCTGAAGGAGCGCGACCTCACCGTCCGAGAAGCCACTGAGGCTGGGATGGCGGACGGCGGACACCACGCCAATGGCTTCGCCGCGAACCCGCATGGGAACACTGACCAGTGCCGCCGGCCCCTGGGCACCCCGCACGCCCAAGACGGCGGAGAGGGGGCGCTCGCGCAGCTTCGCCGACACGGCCTCGCAGGTCACCGCAACTCGCACCAGGTAGCCATCATCCACCCTTCGATTGTGGTGGCCGGGGCGGTTCTTCACAAGATCAAAGGTGGCCTTCAGGATGAGCTCCCGGCCGTCGCCCTCCAGCAGGCAGACGAACCCGTACTGGCTCTGAGCCAGATCGGCAGCTTCCCGCGCGGTCCGGGCCACGATCTCCGCTACATCGAGAGAGGAACGGAGTCCCTGGCCGATCTGAAGAAGACGAGCAAGTCGGGCGTGCTGGTCCCTGACCCGCCTGGTTGACCACCAGGCCAGCGCCTGGAGGGCGGTCCAAGCCAAGACTCCCCCCAGGCCCAAGATCGAGTACAGTGCCGTCGTGGCCGTCTCTATCTGAGCAGCGGTACCCGCGTAGTCTTGCACTATCTCCACCACGACCGCCGGCTGGCCTTCGGCTCCCCCAACCGCGCTGAAGATCTCCAGAACCTGCTCTGGCTGGCCTGCGTCGCCCCCTACTCCGGCTCCGGGGGCCACCACCACCGCCGTCTCACCAGCAAAGGAGCGCTGGAGTTCATCATCGCCGAGGAATGCTCCCCCAGCGTCGCCATCCCGTGTGGAGAAGATCGCGACGCCATCACGGTTCCAGAGACGAATAGCGACGGTATGGTCCGAGAGGAACCCGGCCGTAGCCTGGTGGAGGCGCTGGATTGCCGTACCGTCCAGTGTGGTGTGGACATCCACATCAGCCAGGCCCGCCTCAAGGCGTGGCCGGATGGTATCGACCGCTGTGCCGGCGGCGCTGCCCCGGATCCTGTCGGCAATGACTCGCTGACCCAGGAACGCAGTGGCCGCAGCCAAAGCCACCAGGACGGCAAGGCTGACGAGGGCAAAGCGAACGAGGAGACCACCAGTTGAGACGCGACCCATAACACTCCGGCATGCCAGGTCTGAGACCGGCCGTCCGTGTGAGTATCGGTTGGAATCGGCGATGGCTTAAGCTGGCATCGGGCCCGCCCGTTCGAAGGAGGGGCAACCGCGTGGTAACATGGGAGGAACCGCCAGGACGAGTCAGAACGGTCGATCTAGCACCATGAGCAGCACAAGCCTCAGCAAGAAGCTGGCCCGGTTGCAGGCTATCCTGCGCGACATGGGCTCCGCGCTGATCGCCTTCTCGGGCGGCGTCGACAGCACCTTCCTGGCGGCGGCGGCCCACGACGCTCTGGGGGACGCCGCCCTCGCCGTGACGGCCGTCTCACCATCGATCCCAGCCTCCGAGCTTCAGGAGGCCTGCTCGGTCGCCCGGCAGATCGGCATTCCACACGAGACGGTCGCGACCTGGGAGATGGACCGACCCGGGTACGTCGAGAACTCGCCCCTGCGCTGCTACTTCTGCAAGGATGAGCTCTTCGGCCGTCTTCAGGCCCTCGCGCACCAGCGCGGCATTGCCTGGGTAACGGATGGCTGCAACGTCGACGACCTCGGCGACCACCGTCCCGGGCGGCGCGCCGCCTCGGAGCACGGCGTGCGCAGCCCTCTCATCGAGGCCGATCTGACGAAGGAGGAGATACGAGCCCTGTCGAGAGCCCGCGGCCTCCCGACTTGGGACAAGCCGGCCATGGCCTGCCTCGCCTCGCGGGTCCCCTACGGCACTGCGATCACCGTCGAGGTGCTCCAGCGGATCGGTACCGCCGAGGCATTCCTTCGCTCCCTGGGAATACGGCAGTTGCGTGTGCGCGACCACGGCCAGATTGCCCGGATCGAAGTGGACCGCGATGGCCTAACGCTCCTGACCGGCGAGGAGAACCGAGATCCGGTCGTCGAATACCTGCGCTCCCTCGGCTACCTGTACGTCACGCTGGACCTCGGGGGCTTCCGCTCAGGAAGCATGAACGAGGGCATCGACCGAAGCAGGAGTCCGGGCAAGGCCTAACGTCTCTATGCCGAGACTGAGCATGAAGGGAGGCCGGGCCCCAGGGGCTCGGCCTCCCTTCGACGGCTCCCCTCGGCGGGCTAGTCGGTGGTGGGAGCCGGTGGCGACTGGGGGCTGCGGTCGATGATGCGGTCGATGTTCTCGCTCAAGCGGTCAAGCCCGTCACCGACATGCTTCTCCGCGTCGCCCAAGATGCCGCTCTTCAGCACTTCGCGGGACACGCCCCTGGCCTCGGCCAGTTGAGCCAGGCTCTGGCCCGATGAGCGCATCTCGCTCAACAGCTCGCGGGGAGTCATGTCCAGCGTCTCGGCGGCAGCGTGGAGCACCAATCGCAACGCTACACGCACCCGAAGTGCCTGCGAGCGCGATTCAGCCAGACGTGGCAACAGGCGCCCCTCCTCGACCCTCTGTCGCAGGCGCTCTCCTACCTCCGGACTGACCTTGCCCTCCTCCACGGCCTCATCCACCATCTCAAGTCCGGTGGACTGGATGGCGTCCTCCAGCTCGCCCGCCGTTACCCCCACCTTGGCGGCCACACGGCTGAGGAACTCCTCCCGCCGCGACACGGCCTCGTCGTCTCCGGGTCCCGCCTGCGCCAGAGCCTGTCCGGCCACGGCCCCCATGGCCAGGGCCGCAACCACCGCCATGGCCAGCAGCGCCTTTGTCCATCTACTCACCACCACACCTCCTTCGAAGTCCGCAGGCAACATCATCCTTCCGTGTCAATCATAGACTCCCCCGGCAAAAGCGCCGCGTAGCGAACGTAAAGATGTGGTAAAAGGTGCCCCGGCCCGGCCAGCAGTCGCCCGCGGCATGCGGCAGGCCATTTCCTTGCACCGGCCTCCCGCCTACGTCAGTCCGTCCGTCCTCATACCCTGGAATCCTCTTCTTGGTGCTGCTCATTTGGGGTAATCCCCCCTTCCGCCGCCGAGACTCGCCGGTGTAGCATGACGACAACACATCCCCTGCCTCCGAGTGGAGGCATCTGCCGTTCAGCCTCAGCTTCAAAGGAGGGACCCTGTGAAGAGGAAGATCGTCTTGGGGCTGCTGGGCACAGTGGCCATAGCAGCAGCGCTGCTGGCGGCGGGGACACTGAAGCTCGACCCGCCCACGGCCCAAGGGGCCCACAACGTCATCGACACCATACCCCTGGGCAACGGGCCCATCGACGTGGCCGTGAACCCCGCTGTTGGCCTCGTCTACGTCGCAAACCAGGGGAGCGCCGATCTCTGGGTTGTCGACTTTACGCCCCCCACCGTGCTGGTACCGCCTCCGATACCCGTGGGCGGCCTCGTCAACGGTGTGGCCTTCGACCCAGCGAACAACACCGTCTTCGTGACCGATCACCAGAACAGCCTCATCATGGCGTACCAGGCGACCGGACCCTTCAACCCTGTGGGCGCGCCCATCGCCACGGGGGCCAACCCCTTTGGCATCGCCGTGAACCCCAACACCAGCCGGTTCTACGTCGCCAACGAGGGTCAGCCTGATGTGGCGGCCTTCGACACTACGCCTCCCGCGTTCAATCTGGTGCAAGGCTTTTTGCCACAGCCCCCTCTATGCGCGGCGGGCTTCCCCGCTGGCAGCCAGCCACGGGGCGTCGCCGTCAACACCAAGAACAACCTCCATATGTACGTGACCCTTCACGGCGCCAACCAGCTCTGGATCATGGACGGCGCGCCCCCCTGGGCCTGCCCACCGCCGGTGCCGGTCGGCGCCCAGCCGGTTGGGGTCGCGTACAATCCCACGAACGACCACATCTACGTCGCCAACCGTGGTAGCAACGACGTCACGATCGTCGACGCGAACCCGCCTCACGCGGTTCTCAACCCCAGTCTGCCCGTGGGGCCCGGCCCGTGGGGAGTGGCCGTCAACCCTACCACCAACACGGTGTACGTCACGAACAGCGGGGCCAACACGGTCTCCGTCATCGATGGCGCGACTGACACCGTGGTGGAAACGGTGCAGGTAGGCGCCGCGCCTCGCGGCATCGGTGTCGATCCGCAAACCAACCGGGTGTTCGTCGCCAACTTCAGCGGCAACTCCCTGACTGTGCTCGAAGACATGCCACCGGCGGTACCGACGCCCACGGCGACGCAAGGGCCTCCGCCGGGTCCGCCAGCAGGGCCCAACGAGCAGCTAACCCTTCAGGGCGGCACCTGCACACCGGTTGCCAGCACCTTCCCCGACGCCACACCCATCGCCACCATCGCCGCGGCCGTCACCCCGCCCGGTGTGCTTGACGGCCTTTGGGAGTTCGACGGGGTTACCTGGCTTGGCTACTCGCCTCAGTTCCCGGCCGCGAGCAACCTGACGCAGTTGAACCGCCTGGATGTCGTGTTCATCTGCATCAGCGGCTCGGGACCAGGCGCCGGTACGTTCACGCGACCGGTGATCTAGATGCCGTGTGGCTCACCGGTGCGGCTGCGGGCATGGAGAGCCCATGGCGGGAAGCGGGTTGCCAACAAGAGGAATGTTCCTCTCAGTGCAGATGCTCATGACCATCCTTGTCGTGTCGGCGGCCCCCGGAGCCGTCCACGCGCAGAGGTGTGCGCATCATCGCGCCCGATCGCCCGGGTTACGGTCGATCAGACTGCCAGCGTCACCAGAAGACACTCGAAAGGTCTAACGACGGCGGCCGCGGCGGCGGATGGCCGCCAAACGAGGAGGATGACCGGACCCGTCTCACCCCTGTGAGCAGCCGGGCTGTGGATAGGCGCGTGCAGCCCGTGGCCTGACCGGGGAGCTGAAGACGGGCGAGGGCACCAGTAGTGCGCTCAGGAGTCGCGGCGGGTCGGTGAGTAGTTGGTGGCTAGTCGCGGCCAAGTTGCCGAGATTGCCGCACACGGGGCGCGGGTTCCCGGAAGCGGCCAGGAGGACAGCATTGAAGACATGTCTGGGGAGGCGCATCCCGATCCTGCTGGCTCTGGGAGTGCTGGTCTCGCTAGCTGCGACCGCTCCGCCGTTCGGCTCGCCGGGTGCCCAGGGAGCGGCCATCGTCCTCGCGACCGTTCCCTCCGGGGGCACTTCTCCAGGTGACGTGGCTGTGAACCCCGTTGACAACCTGGTCTATGTGGCCAACTTCAGCAGCGGGGAACTCTCTATCCTCAGAGGGGAACCGCCCTTCGCGCCGGTCGGTCTCCCAATAGGCATAGGAGGCTACGCCACTGGCGTGGCCTACGATTCGAACGGCAACGTCGTCTTCGTGGCCGACGATGCCAACGCCGTCGTCAAGGCCTACCTGGCTGTGGACCCGTTCAACGCCCTGGGCGCCACCACGGGCACGGTGCCGAAACCCGTGAAGGTAGACGTCAATCCCAACAACAACCGCATCTACGTGACCAGCCTCGTACCCAGTCCATTCCAGTCAAGTGTGGCGGTCTTCGATGGGACGGCTCCCAACTTCCCCTTCGTGGCCTCCCTGCCGCAGCCGCCGTGCGCGCCGGGGTTTCCAGCGGGCAGCGGGCCCTATGGCGTGGCCGTCAACCCCACGACCAACCAGATCTACGTGACCGACATGCCCAAGCACCAGCTCTGGGTCATGGACGGAGGGCCTCCCTGGGGCTGCCTACCGCCCATAGCCGTTGGACACGCGCCCGCGGGGGTGGCCTACAACCCCGCCAACAATCACATCTACGTAACTAACACCGCCAGCAAAGATGTCACGGTCATAGACGCAAGCACTTTCGCCGTGCTGGATCCCAGCCTGGCCGTGGGGGATGAACCCAGGGGCGTTGCCGTCAACGCCGCGACCAACCGTATCTACGTTGCCAACACGAGTGACAACACTGTGTCGGTAATCGACGGGGGCACTGACACCGTCGTGCAGACCGTGCCTGTAGGGAACGGGCCCGAGGGCGTGGCCGCTAGCCCCGTCACCAACCTTGTCTTCGTAGCGAACGCCTTTGACGACACGATCTCGGTGATAGAGGACGCGCCGGCGGCGGCGCCTCCGCCGCAGCCCGCTCCGCCAGTTCCCGCGCCGGCAGGGCCCACGGAGCAACTCTCTCTCCAGGGCAGCGCCTGCACGCCCGTTGCCAGCACCTATCCTGACGCCACGCCAATCGCCACCATCGCCGGGGCTGTGACGCCGACGGGGGTGTTGGAGAGCCTCTGGGAGTTCGACGGCGTCACCTGGCTTGGCTACTCGCCCCAGTTCCCGGCGGCGAGCAACCTGAAGCAGATGGACCGGCTGGACGTGGTGTTCATCTGCATTGGCGGCTCGGGCCCCGGCGCCGGTACATTCACGCGGCCGGTCATCTAGGGGCGCCCTCGCCCGCCGGGGGTAGCCCCACGGCTTCGGCCGCCAGCACCGTCAGCACAAGGAGGGGTCCTAGTGCCCGCCCCACCTACCACCGCAGGTAACCATCTCAAGGGCAAACGATGCATCTTTCTCATCCTCGTCTTGTTGATCCCTATCCTGGCCTGCAACGGGTCAACTTCCCCGCCACCTGATGCGGAAACGTCGACACCGGCGGCCCGCGCCACTTCCGCGCCGGCCCCATCCACCAGCCCGCTGCCCACAACTTCGGCACCGGACTCTGCCTCCGTCCTGTGTCCCGAGCCCCAGCCGCCGCTGGTCACCGACTTCGACGTCTATCAGACCCCTGATCTGGCCGAACCATCACCGCGCGTCCCGTTTCAGGACCCGACCTTCGGCACCTGCCTCGTCCGTGTGACCGATCGAGCCGCCGACCTGTCACCGGACGACATGTCGGCCGGCCTCAAGAACGAGTACTCTCGCGTCCAATCGTTCAACGCAGATGGAACACGGCTGCTGGTGATGGGCATCGAGGCGACGTGGTACTTGTACGACGCGAATACCCTCCGGCCGCTGGGCACACTGCCTATCGGAACCGAGCCGCGCTGGGACCCACAGGATCCAGACATCATCTACTACTCCGATGAGACGCGCCTCATGGCCTACGACGTGCCGGCCGACGAGCAAACGTTGGTGCACGATTTCGCCGCTGATTTCCCAGACCAAACGCTGGCTGCCGTCTGGACCCGGTGGGAGGGCAGGCCATCGGCCGACGGACGCTACTGGGGCCTCATGGCAGAGGACGAAGACTGGCAGGCGGTGGCCTTCCTGGTCTATGACCGGCAGACGGATCAGGTTGTCGGCAACCGCGACATGCGCAGTGTGCCGGGAGTAGACGAAGACATCGACCACGTGACGATCAGCCCGCTGGGAACCTACTTCGTCGCCTCGTTCGACCTGTATTGCGAGGAGGGGCAATTGGGCGACGACGGCCATCCCTGCGGGCTCATGGTCTACGACCGCGACCTGACCAACGGGCGGAGCCTGCTGCGAATCATCGGGCACTATGACCTGGCCCTCGGCGCTAATGGACAGGAGGTGATCATCTTCCAGGACATCGACGAGGACAGCATCTCGATGCTCGATCTCGCGACCGGCACGGTGACCCCGCTCTGGCCCATCGACTTCAGCCACACGGCGATCGGCCTCCACTTCTCGGGGTGCGCCTTCGACCGGCCGGGGTGGGCGCTAGTCTCGACGCATGACGGTGACCCCGAAGCCTACACTTGGATGGACGACCAGGTCTTCGCCATCGAACTGAAGCCGGATGGTCGTGTAGTGCGGCTGGCCCATACCCACTCGCTGGTAGACGAAGACCAGGAGCACGACTACTGGGCCGAGCCGCACGCCAGCGTGAACCCGGACTTCACGCGGGTCCTGTTCACGAGCAACTGGGGCCGGTCCGGCACCGGCGAGGTGGAGATGTTCCTGATCACTCTGCCGCCAGACTGGCCGGAGCAGTTGCCGTGACCTGACGGCGCTCCACCAGGAGGCGCGCAGTGACAAGACCGATCGCGAGACGGGAGCTTGTCGGAATCCCCGTTCGCTGCCAAGGAGGAGCAGCACGGCAACTGGAGGGATTCACGGGCGCGACCCGCTGTGCCCACGAACAATGGCCCCAGCGAGCGCCGCGCACGCCGAGTCGCTGGCCATCTGCCTTCTCTTCTTCTTCAGGAACCGGGGCCACGAGCAGGCCCTGGCGGTGGCAGCGTGGCCGGCACCTTCGCGACGGCGGTCCAGGCCAGCTTCAGCGACGTCATCACCCTGGACATGGGCGGCCCGTCGACCGATGTCTGCCTCTGTCCCGGGCATCCCTCAACAAGCGTGGAGGTAGTCGTGGGCAGCTGCCCCATCCCCACGCCCGTGGTCGACGCGCACACGGTGGGGGCCGGCGGAGGCTGTCGCTCCGTAACGCTTTTCGACCGTAGCTCCGGCTCGTGCTACAATCCTGACGTAAGCTGAAGGAGGGACACAATGGGACGCAAGGACAAGGGCGGCAAGAAGGTCAAGAAACCCAAGCAGGACAAGGCCAAGAAAGGGGCGAGCGGGAAGTAGAGCGGCATCGATGTCCTAGACGACGCAACTGACAAGACCGGGCCTTTGCGGCCCGGTCTTCGGTCTCGGCGCGCGCATGATGGGCGGTCACGACGTCAAGCCGGAGGGCAAGGGCAGATCAAGGTGATGAGGCCCGTCCGTGAGGTTCCGGCGCAAGACGCCTGCCGTGACCTGAGCGTTCTTCAGACCATGACGGGACACGTTTCACCCCCCTGGCCACATTTGACGCACAACGTATTGAACGCTATGCTTACATAAGTAGAGGGTCGCGGGTTTGAGTCCCGCTCCCC
>DAOULP010000166.1:0-7624 GCA_034420175.1 Dehalococcoidia bacterium
GGGCGACAACTCTCGCCGTCTTGGCACAGCTCTCGGTGTAGGTAACGATGTTCGGCCGCACGGCCTCGGCCAGCCCTGCCTTCTCCAGCACCTCGACGGCGTACAGGCCCACGCAGACCGTCTCAGGATCAGCGATGGCCACCTTGACGCCAGGCCTCGCGAGGTCCTCCAGGGAATGGATGTCTTTCGGGTTTCCCTTCTGGACGTTGATGGCGGGCACCAGGTAGACCACCTGCTGCTCCGTCTCAGGCACAACCAGGTCTTGTCTTTTGGCCTCCTCCATGAAGTCCGACGAGCCGGGGAAGTAGATGTCGCCCCGCTCCGTCAGTTGCATCTGCGACAGCATCGCCCCGGAGCCGCCGAAGTGGAGGTCCACCCGTACGCCGTGCTCCTCCTCGAAAACCCGGGCCACCTCCTCGGTGGCCGGCTGTGTCGCCGAGCCCACAAAGAGCTCCAGCGTCCCCCCGGTCGCAGCCGACTCCTCCGGGCGCGGCTGCTGTTCCGTTTGGCCCCCGCACGCCACGAAGGCTGCCGCACTCACCAGTGCGAGGGCCACGATGGCCCTCTTGATCGCGGTCATCATCACCCTACGCCCTCTTCGCCTTGGTAGGCCCCACTGCGCCCGCCGTACCCGCTGCTCTTCGGGCGGCGTCCCCGGCACCCGCCGCCAGCGAGCGCTCGCACTGCTCCAGCCAGCGCAGCGTCCCCGCGCCCACGGCGACCTTGGCCTCGATGGCCATGCGATCGAAGCCATCCGAATCGGCGCTCTTGGCCAGAGCCCGCCACTCGGCCAGGTAGCGCCGGCAGAACTCCTCGTGGGCTCCGATGAGCTCACGGCCCAGGCCGGGGTCCTCGCTGCCCAGGAAGAAGAGCTTGACCAGAAAGTCCAGCCTTACTTGCCGCAGACGCGTCACCGGCTGTCTCAGCCAGGCCCGGAAAGCTCGGCGACCGGCCGCGGTGGTCCGCAGGAGGATCCGCGGGGGGTAGCGATCGTCCTGCCGCTCGGCCACCTCGGCCAGCTTGCGCTCCTGAAGGCTGCCTAGGAGGAAGTAGACGTTGCTCATGCCCAGGGGGCAGACCAGCCCCAGGCCGCTGCCGCCGGCCAGCTCACGGGCGACCTGATAGCCGTGCATGGGCCGGCGCAGTAGGCCCAGGACGGCGTACTCGGGGGTGGAGAGGGAGGTCTTCTTTCGAGCCATGTCGCGGGTCAGCGCCTGAGTACTCAGTGCCAGAGTATACCCGTGGAGCGGCGCGTTCTGTGAATGTCCATCTGGCCCCTCTTCTCGGGGGCCGAAAGGAGGCTAGACCTGGGAAGCGGTGAACCCGAGGGAACTCAGGGCGGGCGATAGGTCGCTGAGGGCCGAGATGCGGGCATGGGGACGAACGCCGTCCTGCTGAAGCTCCCCAACCTGCACGGTCCACATGCCGACCTGCTGCGGGCCGACGACGTCCAGCTCCGGCGTGTCTCCGACGAAGACGGCCTCACGGGGCTCGACGCCGAGCTCGGCGAGGGTGCGGCGGAAGATACCGGGTGCCGGCTTGGACTCGGCTGCCTCGTCCGAGAAGGTAGCGACATCCAGCAGGGCCAGGACACCGTAGCCCGCCAGCACCGGCCGCAGGGCGGGTCCCGGTGTGGCGCCGGTGTTGGAGATGAGGCCGGTGCGCCAGCCGGCCAGGCGTACAGCCTCCAGCGTCTCCACGGCGCCCGAGACGAGCAGTGGCGGAACGCGGCGAGCGGCCTCGATGGGTGACCGCTCGAGGGCGGCCAGCAGCTCCGGCGCGGCGTGGGCCGCCAGCCCAGGGTCGAGTCGGCGCAAGAACAAGACTGCCCTCTGAGGGGAAGGCAGGTCGCCGCCCTGCGCCTGGAGGCGCTGCAGCTCCTCGGTCGCCTCCCGATAGGCCCGCTCAACTTCCGCCTGCCCAAACGACAGGCTGGCGGCGTTCAGCGCCTCTGCCAGGCCCTTGAGGCGTGCCCCCTCGCGCTCCCGCGACAGCTCCGGCGCGTCTGCTATGAGGGTGTTCCAGAGGTCAAAGACGACGGCCCGCAGCGGCGGCATGGGCACATCCCTCCCCAAAGCGAGGAACCGCCGGCCCCGCTCTCGCTCGCCGACGGCCCCTGAAGGCCATACCGATTCTGGTTCGTCAGTTCACACGCGCCGGGAGTGAGGCTCCACACTCCGAGCAGAACTTGGCACCGGCCGCGTTCGAGGTGCTGCACTGAGGGCAACTCACCGTTGACGGAGCGGCCGATGTCCCGCTGGAGGCCGGGGGCTGGACCTCGGACCGGGCCTCAGGCTGGATAGGCCGGTTGCCATCATCGTCGGGCTCGCTGGCGGCTCGGCGAAACTCGCGGATGCTCTGGCCGAGCGCGCCGCCCACGCCCGCCAGCTTCCCCGCCCCGAAAATGACAACCACGACGACGAGGATTATCAGCAGTTCGGGAGCGCCGATGGGCCCCAGCATGGCAAGAAAGACAGGAGACATAGCACCCCTCCCGGACACTTCCCGACGATCACACGGTACCACCGCCCTGGCCGCCCGGTCAAGCACAGATCGGTCAGGAACCGATGGTACCGTCGTGCATCAGAAGCCGTTCGACGTCAGCGCAACGGCCGGTGTCCGCGGCGGGCGTCAGCTTCCAGCGTCAGCAGGGTTGTCGCCGACCGTGAGGCGCTCGACGAAGACGTCCATGACGCCGCCGCAGATCCTGTCGTCGCTCTCGATGGGGTCGGTGAGGTCAACGCTGACCAGGCGGGGGATGCCCGTCTCCAGCACCTCGATGGCGACCGACAGCACCTCGGCCTCGCCGCAGCCGCCGCCGATGGTGCCGCAGAAGGAGCCGTCGCGACGGATGGCCATTCGCGCCCCCGGCTTCCGTGGCGTAGAGCCACGGGTGGTAGCGACGGTCGCCACCGCCAGCGGCGTCCCCTCGCGCAGGCTCCTCGCTATCTCCGAGAAGACTTCGTCCATGCCCTCTCGCTGCTCCGCTGTCCACGCTGGACAACCTGGCCATCGACCGGCCTGGAAGCCGGAGGAGGGGCTACCGCGCCTTCGCCTCGGGTGCCCTCGTCTTCTCCCCTTGTTCCGCTGACAGCGGCCGGCCCGTGCCGCCGCGACGGGCCTGGATGATCTCGGCGATGATGCTGACGGCGATCTCCTCCGGCGTCTCCGCCCCGATGTCGAGGCCGATGGGCGTCCGCACCCGCCGCAGCGCCTCGGCCGGCAAGCCTTCGTCGGCGAGGTGCTGTAGGACGGTCGTCACGCGGCGCCGGCTGCCGATCATGCCCACGTACGCAGCGCCGCGAGTCGCCACCTCTCGCAGCGCTTGCTCGTCCTGCCTGTGGCCCCGGCTCACGAGCACGACGTAGGTGCTGGCGTCAATGGGGAACCCGCGCAGGCTCTCCGTTGGGTCGCCGCAGAGGATTCGGTCGGCCTCGGGCAGGCGATCGCGGTTGGCGAATTCGGGCCGGTCGTCAACGACGGCGACAGAGAAGCCCACGTGCTCCCCGAGCCGCGTCACCGCCTGCCCGATGTGGCCGGCGCCCACGACCAACAGCACGGGCCTTGCCTCCACCACCTCCAGCATGACCTGATACACGGCATCGGCGTCGGGACCGTCGACGCGCTGTCCCGCGGCTGTGTAGTAGGGAGCCTGCGCGTTAGAGCGGCGCCGGTCGGAGAGGGCAGCGAGGGCATCGGCAGCCACGGCCTCTTCGAGGGCACCGCCGCCCAGGCCTCCAAGCCGGCTGCCGTCGGGGTGCACCAGGAGCTTGGCGCCCAAGTCGACGCCGGCCGCCAACACGCGGATGAGCGTGGCCACCACCACCGACGGCCCACCTTCGGCGGCGGCCACCATCTCCGCCGCGATCAGCGTCGATACGTCGTCCGCCATGTCGCTTCTAGACGCTGAACAGGATGTGCAGGACGTCGCCGTCCTGCACCTCGTACTGCTTGCCCTCCAGCCGCAGAACCCCCCGCTTGCGGGCCTCCGCCAGCGAGCCGCAGTCCACAAGCTCTCGCCAGCTCAGGACCTCCGCCCGGATGAAGCCGCGCTCCATGTCGCTGTGGACCTTGCCGGCCGCGTTGAGAGCGACGGTTCCCCTGGGCACTACCCAGGCGTGGCCGTCCTCCGGGTTGACGGTGAGGAAGGAGATGAGGTCCAGCAGCTCGAAGGAGCGGCGGATGACGAGGTCTCGCGCCGCCTCGGGGACCCCCAAGTCGGCTCGGAACTCGGCGGCGTCCTCCTCCGAGAGCTCCGCCAGCTCCATCTCGATCTTGCCACAGAGAGCGGCCACGCCCCGGCCGGGTCCGGCCCAGCGGTCGCGAAACTCCGCCTCCAGCTCGCCGGCCCGCGGCACGTCCTCCTCGTCCAGGTTGAGGAGCACCAGCACGGGCTTGGCCGTCAGGAAGTCGTAGTCGTGCAGCAGCCGCCGGTCGTCCGCCGAGAGCATCTGGATGCGCAGTGGAGCTTCTGATTCCAGGCCGGTCTTGATGCGCTGGAGGAGCGCGATCTCCCTCTCGCCGGCGCCCCGCTCGCCCGCCTTCGCGGAGCGGACGGCAATGTCCAGGCGCTCCAATCGCTTTTCGACGAAGGCCAGGTCGGCATAGATCAGCTCCAGGTCCATCGTTGCCACGTCACGGTGCGGGTCCACGCTGCCCTCCGGGTGAGCGACGTGCTCGCTGCGAAACGCGCGCACGACGTGAACGAGGGCATCGCTCCGGGCGAGCGCGGTCTGCACGTCCTGAGGCATCCCCTCTCGGCCGAAGCCGCTGGCGAAGGCGGCGCCGGGGCAGTCCAGGTAACGGACGTCGGCGTGGGTGGTCTTCTTGGGCTTGAAGTGGGCGGCCACCTCATCCAGGCGCGTGTCCGGCAGCTTGACCACACCGACGTGCAAACCGCCGGCCTCGTAGGTGCCTGTCGGCGCGTGGACGCCGGTGAGCGCATCGAAGACCGTCGTCTTGCCCGACTGCCCAAGACCGATGATGCCGAAGTCCATGCCCGTGCCTCATGCTGTAGGTAGCGATCCGGCTGGGGCAGCCGCGAGGCGAATGACCTCGTCTCCCGGCGCCCGCGAACCGAGGATAGGCTAGGCCTCTGAGGGTGTCAACGCCGGTGCAGCTACCCGCTCCCGCCCGGTGGCGCAGGCGTCAAGCATGCAGCAGCCTGCACAACGGGGTCGCGCCCGGCAGGTCTCCTTGCAGTGGAGGACAATCGCGGCGTGGTAACGCCGATAGAGCTCTCGGTCCTCCGGTAGGCGATCCTGGAGCCAACGCTGCCACGTGTCGTAGCGGCTCCCCTCCGGGCCGAGGCCCAGGCGGCGGAACAGGCGCGTCGCGTAGGCATCGACGACGAAGACGGGTCGGCGGGCGGCGTGAAGCAGGATTGCGTCCGCCGTCTCACGCCCAATGCCGTACGTGCTCAGAAGCGCGGCCCTCAGTTCGCCCGTCGGGAGCGCGAACAGGCCCTCCGGGCCACCGTGCCGTCCGACGAGAGCTGCGAACGCCTTCAGGCGCCGCGCCTTCTGGAGAGGCATGCCCGCCGGCCGCACCAGCTCGGCGAGTTCGTCCTCCGGCAGCAACGCAACTGCCTCGAGAGACAGCGCGACGGCCTGTCGCAGACGCGCCAGCGCCTTCTCGACGTTCGCCCAGGCGGTGTGCTGGACAAGAATGGCACCAGCGCACACCTCGAACCAGTCGCTGTCGGCCCGCCAGTGCCAGCCGTCGACGTGGCAGCCCGCCTCCAGACGCCGGCGGATCTCGAGGAGCTTCTCGGAAGTGCCGGAAGGCCCCGTCACTGCTCTTCGGGCGGGCGAGTGGCCCAGTCGGGCAGGCGAGCGTCGGGGACGCTATCGTAGTGAGGAAGGTAGGGCTTGATGTCCAGCACCGGAGTCCCGTGCAGCGCGTCAAGCCCACGGACCCGCAGGATGTTGCGCCGACGGCGCATCAGCCGCACGACCGTCAGGCCGATGGGGTTCGGCCGGCGCGGGCTGCGGGTGGCCAGGACCCCTTGCAGAGGGTACTGCGGGTCGCCGCGGGGGTGGACGTGCGTTCGCTCCTTCTCGTGCTCCGGAACGCCCTGCATGTAGAAGAGCACGATGAGATGTGAATAGGACTCGATGCCGTCAAGGGCGGGCACAAGGTCCTCGCGCACGATGATGTCGGAGCGAACGTTCTCCCAACCACCCATGCGCGGTTCGGTCACGCCGTTGCGCACCACGGCCACCGGTCGCAGCGCGACAGGGTCCCGGGGCACGACGGGCCGCTCGAAGATCCGCCGAACCCAGTCCACGATTCCCACGGTCAGCTCCCTGCGGGCCTGCCGCCGAGCTCCGCGCGGGCGAAGCAGGTTGTGCGAGGCTATCGAAGCGGGCTCAGCTTAGCACAGCCCTCCTTGGGCGGCCAGCGGGCCGCGGGGTACCGCCCGGATTGTAGACACGGGCGGCACCCCGAGAGCGCATGTTGAAGTCTACGCGGGCAGCTTGAAGGGCGGCTCCGTCGGCAGATCCTTGAAGTCAGGATGGTCTGTGGGCAGCCCCAGGGCGCTTTGGCCCGGGCACCCGCCGATTCCCCGACAGGCTCAATTGTGCTAAACTCCACGCAGATGCAGCGGTTTCTGAACGCCCGCATCTCAGCAACAAGGGACAGGCGGCGCCGCCTCAACCTCGGCAGCACATCTCCCCTCACCCCTCTTCCAGGGGGCAGCGGCCGTTTGGCACCCGCCTGTTCCCCACCTGAGGTCGAGCAACGCCTGGCGGAGGCAGGAAGGCCTGAGCCGCTCCCGATCATGAGCGCGCCCATAGGTAACACCTGGGCCCGACCGTCGGCCCAGCCCTTCGGACGGGCACCGGACTCGGCAGAGGTCACCGGTTCCGGACGGACTGAGGAGTAGATGGCTAGGAAAGCTCCGACCGGCTCGCCGAAGCCCGCCAAGGTAGCCCAGCGGGCGAAGAAGCCGAGCGGCTCGGCCGCCGGAACGGCCAGCGACTACACGGCCAGGGACATCCAGGTCCTCGAGGGGCTGGAGGCGGTGCGCCGCCGCCCCAGCATGTACATCGGCAGCACCGACCAGCGGGGCCTCCACCACCTGATCTACGAGATCGCCGACAACAGCATCGACGAGGCGATGGCTGGCTACTGCGACCGTGTGGACGTGGTCATCCAGGCGGACGGCCGCGTCCTCGTGCGCGACAACGGTCGCGGCATCCCCGTCGACAAGCACGCCCGCACCGGGAAGTCGGCCCTGGAGACCGTCATGACCTACCTGCACGCTGGCGCCAAGTTCGGCGGTCAGGTGTACAAGGTCTCCGGCGGCCTCCACGGCGTCGGCGCCTCCGTCGTCAACGCCGTCTCCTCCGACATGTGGGTGGAGGTGCGGTCCAACGGCCGCGTCTACCGACAGGAGTACGCGCGAGGCGTCGCCACCAGCGCCCTGCGGGTCGTCCGCAAGATCGCGCCCGGCGAAAGCACCGGCACTACCACCTCCTTCCTGCCCGACGCCAAGGTGTTCGAGACGCTGGACTACGACTTCACGACCCTGGCACAGCGCTTCCGGGAAACCGCCTACCTCACGAAGGGCCTCTGGATCCACTTCCGTGACGAGCGCGACGACCCGCGACACCCCGGC
>DAOULP010000167.1:0-2757 GCA_034420175.1 Dehalococcoidia bacterium
AGACGCTGGAAGTGAGCCCGGACCGGGCGATGCCGTGCCGCTGGGCGGGCACCTGCACCCGCACCAGGTCGCCGAGTCGAAACGGAAGGACGTTGTTGGCCATGTTCGACACCAGTAGGGTGCCGAAGAGGCTGTCCACGGGCGGTCGACCCAGCCGGGTCAGCATCACCCGCCACCGCACCGCAAAGATCAGCTTCGATACGGTGAATAGGGCAAGCGCAGGCAGCGCGTAGAGGTAGTTGACGTCCGGCAGGGTCTCCAGAGCCTCAGCGAGGTCCACCCGCCAGACGAGAAAGCCCACCAGGCCGCCGCTGATGATGAGCCGCACCAACAGCCGCCGGTGACTGTAGACGGGCTCCCAGAGGCTGATGAACGTGCTCACAGCGTTGACAAACCTACCACATTCGCCCCTTTGGTGCCGCGCACGCACGTGGTCCACTCCCCAAGAGAGACGATTCGCAGCGGCCCTCACCTGCTTCACTTTTTCCCCCCGACGACGTACCATACGGGCGTCGTCCAGCGACCGAGCGATGGACCGCTCGCAAGACGCGTCGGCGCCGAGACGCGCCCGGAAGGAGAGGGAGCGATGGCTACAGTGAAGGACCTCGTCTGTGGCATGGAGATAGACTCGGAGAGCGCGGCCGCCACCTCCGACTACGAGGGCACCACCTACTACTTCTGCGCTGTCGGATGCAAGGAGCAGTTTGACGCCAACCCGGGGAAGTTCTTGGGCGCTGAGGCTCCAGCCGAAACGCCGGCCGCCCCGGAGCCACCCCCGGCAGAGCCGGCGGCCCCCGGCCCCGAGCCAAGGAAGTGGTGGCAGTTCTGGCGACGCTAGCTCCGAGGCGCCGCACGGCGCAGTCCAACGGCCCCTAGGAGGGAACGCCCACTCGATGGCGGATCGCGAGGCCATCGACGAGTTGGCCCGCAAGCTGCACGCCGAGCGCGACCTCCTCCTCGCTCAGGCAGAGGCCCTGAGCGAGGAGGAGTCTGAGCGTGTGCCCATCGACGCCCAGGGTCAGCCACAGTGGACCGCGAAGGAGCAGTTCTCGCACCTGGCGGAGATGGAGACGACCTATCGCGCCTGGGTGGAGAGGGCGCTCCTACAGGAAAATCCGGACCTTACGCCCGTCCGCGGCGAGCCCGCGGCCATACCGCTGGAAGAGGCCAACCGCCACTCAATCGCCGAGCATCTGGCGGAACTGCGGCGCCTGCGCCAGGCCACCTACCGCCTGATCGAAGGTCTGGTGCCGGAGCAGTTCGACCGGGTCGCGACGCATCCGCTGTTCGGGACCCTCACCGTGATGCAATGGCTTCGTTCCTACTACCGACATGACCGTATGCACATCGATCAGATGGCGGGCCGGGAGCCATCGTACAGGCCGCGCTTCGCCGATGGCCGCGAGCCGGACCAGCGAACGCCACGTCGCACACCTGGAGTTTGACTCATGACTTCCGATTCCTCCGCCTCGACTCGCCCCTACGTCTTCGTCACGCGCGAGCCACCGGGCGACGCGGTCGACCGGCTGCGTTCCGCCGCCCGGGTGGAGCTTTGGCCCGAGCAGGAGCCCCCGCCCCGGGAGGAGCTCCTGCGCCAGGCCGCCCGCGCCGATGCCCTCTTCACGCTCCTGACCGATCGCATTGACAGCGCACTCCTCGGCAGCGCCCCGCGGCTGCGCATCGTGAGCAACATGGCCGTGGGCTACGACAATATCGACGTGGAGGCCGCCACAGCCCGAGGTGTGCTGGTCTCCAACACGCCCGGCGTTCTCACGGAGACGACCGCGGACTTCGCCTTTGCCCTGCTCCTGGCCACGGCACGCCGGGTGGTCGAGGGAGACCGTCTGGCCCGTACCGGCGGCTGGCGCACCTGGCACCCCTCCTTCCTCCTGGGGCAGGACATCCATGGCTCCACCCTGGGCATCATCGGACTGGGGGCCATCGGCCAGGCCGTAGCACGACGGGCTCGCGGCTTCGACATGCGCCTTCTCTACTCCGACACGCAGCGTCGTGCCGAACTCGACGTAGAGCTCAACGCCAGCTTCGTGCCGCTGCACACGCTCCTGCGAGAGTCGGACTTCGTGAGCCTGCACGTACCCCTCACAGCCGATACGCGGCACATCGTCGGCCCCACAGAACTGAGCCTCATGAAGCAGAGCGCCATCCTCATCAACACGTCTCGGGGCGGCGTCCTCGACCAGGAGGCTCTCTGCGAGGCCCTCCGCTGCGGCGCCATCGCCGGCGCAGGCCTGGACGTGGCCGAGGTGGAACCGGTGCCGCCCGGTGACCCCCTGTTGAGCCTAGACAACCTGACCCTGACGCCGCACGTCGCCAGCGCCAGCGTCGCGACCCGCACGCGCATGGCGGACATGGCCGCCGATGCCATCCTCTGCGTCCTCCGCGGGGAGCGCCCACCAAACCTTGTCAACCCTGGGGCCACCCCCTAGGTGGCAACCCTTACAAGTTTCGGCAGAATCCCCTACCCCCCATTGACGATCCCGGAGAGGGACGGTATAGTATATGCGAGGACCAATGGTCCCATGAGACACTGTCCGAAAGGAGGGTGCTTCATGTACATCAAGGACCGGATACGCTGGGGGGTATGGCAAGTCGATGCCTAACGCCCTGCCGCGATGTGGCAGGGCATCCCAGCGCGGCGGGCCCCACGAGCGATTGATACAGCATGGGCGCCCGTGAGAGGGAACGCGACCTATCGTATCGGGGGAATACCTCTGCGGTGGGGCTTGCGGAGCCGCG
>DAOULP010000168.1:0-13987 GCA_034420175.1 Dehalococcoidia bacterium
AGGCGGGCGCTACCCATCCCTTTGTCGCCAGCTTGCGGCGCCACTGGGCGATTGCGTCGCGGCCGCGGGCGAAGAAGCCGGCGCCGCCCGCCCAAAGACCCCATTCCGAGGGGCGCTCGCTCAGCTCTGACGGCAGCTCCTGGCGGATGAAATCACGTACTTCCTGACGAAAGGCCGTTTCTTGAGCGCTATCCCGAAAGTCCATAAGAGCTTCCTATCCTCCGCGGTCGCCGTCCCGACCGGCCTTCGTCCACACGACCTCAAACACCGGACGGCAGCCCAGCCCGCGCACCAACGTGCAGGACCGTACCGGCGATCGCCGTCGCAGCGGCAGACCGAGCGCCTCGTGCCAGCCGACCATTCGGTCGGAGAAGGCGCAGATCTGACGCCGCGCCATGCGGGTCTTCACGGCGTTCTGGGCCAGGAAGCACTCCTCCACCTCCACCTCATACGTAGATTCGTCCACGATGCGGAATCGAGTTTGCATGAGAGGCGGCGGCAGGAACACGTCGCGGGCCGTCTCCAGAAGGGAGACCAGCTCTTCGATTGTGGACGGTCGCTTGGCGCCAAGGAGTGCCACGAGGCGGCGCATCTCCGTCTTGCCCAGGGAACGGGCGGCGCGCAGGCTGAGCCGGTTCGCCACCTCGTGCCCGACGGAGTGGGCGACCTCCAGATACCAGCGGGCGTCGTGGTCGGAGCCGCTAGCGCGCACCAGAGACTCGCGCTCCTCTGCGCTGAGGGGAGTCTTCTCCGTTGTCGGTGCCTTTCGCTTTGCCATGGTGTCTGTGAGCAGTCCTGTCTGGCTAGGGAAGGCCGGCCCCGGCCTTGTCAGCGGCCACGCAGTGCTGGTCGCTCGCCCTGTCGGTAGCCGGCGACGCCCCGACGCCCGTTGTCTTTATCGAGCTTGAGGGTCAGGCGGTAGATGCACTCAAGTCCTTGTGCCTTCAGGCACTTGCCCAGCGGCGGGCTTATCTCGTAGTCCCGCCCCAGTGCATCCAGCCAGCCGGTGATGCGGGTGAACACTCCGCATTCCAGTTGGTCGCCGACGCCGGCACGCGTTGCGTTTTCGTTGGCGAAGCAGCGCTGGACATGCACCTCGGACGCACTGTCGTCAATCCTCTGCAGGCGGTAGTCCATCAACTGAGGCCCGAGAAAGGCGACGAGCAGTTCCTGCGTCAGGAGCCAGTCGTCGATGGTCTTGACGGGCGGGATGCCCGATGCACGGACGATGCGGTGGGTCTCAACCTTGCCGACCTCGTGCGCCGCGATTCGGTTCAGGCGGTTCGCGACCTCCATGCCGCACTCCTCGGCGACCGCCATGAACCAGCGAGCGTCGTGAGACATCCAGCACTTGATCAGGAGAGCCTCACGCTCCGACGGCGGGAGCCGGCCCAGGATATCGTTCGCCTGCTGCCTCAGCTTGGGCTGCAGTTGCTCCTGACTACTGATCGGATTCCTCCCCACTCAGTCTGTCAGCTTCGGCACCCGAGAGAGTGTATGACTGAATGATGGCGGGCATGTCCCGGCCCAGCGGCTGCCAGAGGGGGAAGACCTTTCGCATCATGCGAAGGGCCTTCTTCACGTCGACCTCCGGCCTCGGGCGCAAGGAGTGGATGAACAGGTCGCTCCAGCGCTCCACCCGCTCTCGATCAACGCCACTGTCGAAGCCGAGCAGGTACATGATGTCCAGGGCCAAACCGATGCTGAGGAACTGCCAGGCCACCGTCGCCGAGTCGATCTCCTCCGACACGAGGCCTCGCCGCTTGCCGTCCTCCAGTGCGTCGACTAGGAAGCGGATCAGGGCCCGGAAATTGCCACGCAGTGCCGTCTGAATTTCCGGATCGTTGGATTCGGCGAGGGCGCGGAACTGCAATCGCATGAAGTCGGCGCGGCTGCGGGCGTGGTCGTAGTAGCCGAGGGCGGTAGAGCGCAAGATCTCCAGGGGGTCATCGACATCGGCGGCCATCTGCTGCCACAGCTCGGCCAGACGTCCGCCGGCGCTACCCAGGCTGGCGATGAAAAGATCGCGCTTGCTCTTGAAGTAGCGGTAGAGGCAGGCTTCGGAGACGCCAGCGGCTTTGGCAAGGTCGGCGGTGCCGACGTTCGCGTAGCCGGCGCTGGCGAATACCCGCCGCGCCGCCTCCAGGATGCGCCGCCGTCGCTCGCCAGCGGGGAGTCTGGGTGCCCTAGCCATGTGTCCTCCCGAGCCGTAGTTAGTGACCACTCACTATCTACTACCGGAGCGAGGACTTGTCAAGACCCTTTGGGGATGATCCTGGGTTCTTGTTCCTTTGGCCGGCCGCTCGCGCTGTCGCCGCTACTCCTCCTCGCGGCTCTGCTCCGGTTGCTCGGGCGTCGGTTCCCCGGCCTCCTCCTCCGGCTTGGGGACGCGGGCTTCCATTGTCTCGCCCAGGATGGCGTAGCGATTGAGGCCCAGGTAGTGCAGGGGCTTGTAGTCATCGTCGGCGAGGAGCCACGTCTCTTCGAAGGCTTCGTCGTCCATCGAGGCGGCCACGACACGACCGACGAAGAGAGTGTGGTCGCCGAGACGGAGGGCGTCCTCCAGGCCGCACTCAACGTAGCCCATGCAGCCGTCGATGAGAGGGGCGTCCACCTTGCGCGCCCTGATCGTGGGGAGCTTTGTCTGCTCCAGCTTGTCCAGATCCTTCCCCGAAACGCTCCCTAAGTACTGGACGTGGTGGAGGAACTTGCGGCCCGGGACGTTGATGGCGAACTCCTCGCTGAAGCGGATCATGTCGTGAGTGTGTCGCGAGGGGTGGACGGCGATACCGACGAGGGGCGGCGTGAAGCTGAGGGGCATGGCATAGGCCACAGGCATGACGTTGGCTTTGCCGTGCCAGCTTGTGGTCACCAGCAGTACCGGTCCCCCCGTCAGCAGCCGACGGGCCTCCAGCTCGTCCAGCGTCTTCCTCATGCTGCCCTCCCGATGCGTGGTTCCGGACGGACGAGCGCCGCCCCAGGGCATTATAGCTGCTGCCCGTCGCAGCGGGTCCCGTTCGGTGGACGCGGCGACATCCGGCGCATGGCTTCTGGATACGTCCGCGCGCTACAATGGGAGAGTCCCGATGAAAGTGCACCTGGCCTACGGTTGCGACGGCCTGGACGTTGAGCTTCCAGACAGCGCCGACGTCCTCTCCCCCGAGAGGACACCGGCCATGGCTCGGCCCGACGCAGCGGTCCGTGAGGCGCTGCTTCGGCCGCTGGGCTCTCGCCCGCTGTCGGACCTCCTTCGCCCTTCGGACAGAGTGGCGATCGTCATCAGCGACGTCACGCGGCCCGTGCCCAACCAGACCCTCCTGCCGCCCATCCTGGAGACTCTGTCCGCCGCCGGCATCGCCAACGAGTATGTGGTGATCGTCAACGGCACGGGCATGCACCGGCCCTGCACGGCCGACGAACTCGCCACAATGCTGGGTTCGGATATCCTCGAGCGCTACCGCGTCGTCCAGCATGACGCCCGCGACGGCGGGTCGCTGACGTTCCTGGGTACCAGCACCCGCGGGGCGGAGATCTGCCTCAATGCCGAGTACCTGCGTGCTGACGTGAAGATCCTCACCGGCTTCGTGGAGCCTCACATCTTCGCGGGATACTCGGGCGGGGGGAAGGCCGTGCTCCCCGGCGTCGCCGGTGCCGACATCGTGATGAGCAACCACGGCGCGGAGATGATTGGCCACCCCAAGGCTACCTGGTGCGAGACCGAGGGCAACCCGATCTTCGAGGAGATGCGAGAGGTGGGTCTCGCCAGCCGTCCCACCTTCCTGGTCAACGTGACCCTGAATGAGCGGAGGGAGGTCACGGGTGTCTTCGCCGGCGAGATGCAGGCCGCGCACGAGGCAGGCATGGCCCAGGCCGGCCGGCAGGCCATACAGACCATCTCTCGCCGCTACGACATCGTCGTCAGCACGAACATGGGCTATCCGGCCGACATCAACTTCTACCAGTCGGTGAAGGGCGCCTCTGTGGGCACCTGCGCGGTGCGCGAAGGGGGCGCGATCGTCCTCGCCGCCGAGTGCTCCGACGGGCTGGGGCACGGGGATTTCGTGGATCTGCTCACGAGCGAGGCGACGCCGGCCGCCCTCCTCGACAAGGTATGCGCCCCCGGCTTCGCCCAGTACGACCAGTGGAGCGTGCAGGGCTGGGCCATGGTCCACCGCCAGGCCGACGTCTATCTCCATTCCAGCCTCTCGCCGGAGCAGTGCGCTGCCGCCCACGTTCGCCACAGCGACGACGTGGGGCGGACGGTGGAGGAGCTGAGCCGACGCCTGCGGTCGCAGAACGGAGGCCCCGAGCCGACCATCTGCGTTCTTCCGCACGGCCACCTGACGGTGCCCCAAGTCGAGAGCTAGGACCGGCCCGCCTGGGTCAAGCGACCTCGCAGACAGCGGGGCATGCGCTGCCGGTGGCTAGCGAAGTGCTGTCCGCTGCCGGACGCTTGGCGGTCAAGCGTGTGGTTCGTCGGCCGGCTGCCATCGCAGGACAGGCTGGCGGGCCGCCGTCGCCTCATCGAGGCGTCCGACGGGCGCCCGCTGCGGCGCCGATCGCACGACATCCGGCTCATCCTCGGCCTCGCGGGCGATGGCCAGCATCCCCTCGCAGAAGGCGTCCAGCGTCTCCTTGCTCTCCGTCTCGGTGGGCTCGATGAGCATGGCCTCGTCCACGAGCAGTGGGAAGTAGATGGTCGGGGGATGGAAGCCGTAGTCGATGAGCCGCTTGGCGATATCGAGCGTCTTGACGCCCTTTGCCTTCTGTCGCGAGCCGGAGAAGAGAACCTCGTGCATGCAGCGGCGGTCGAAGGGAAGGCGGTAGGCGTCGCGCAGTCTGGCGAGGAGGTAGTTCGCGTTTAGGACCGCATTGTCGCTGACCTCGCGCAGGCCGGTCGCACCCAGCGAGCGGATGTAGGCGTAAGCCCGCACCATGACGCCGAAGTTGCCGTGGAAGAGGCCCACCCGGCCTATGCTGCGTTCCGGCGCGGCCAGCAGGTAGGCGCCGTTGCCGTCCCGGCGATGCACGACAGGAGTCGGAAGGAATGGAGCCAGCGGCTCGCTGACGGCAACGGGCCCCGAGCCTGGGCCGCCGCCGCCGTGGGGTGTGGAGAAGGTCTTGTGCAGGTTCAGGTGCACCACGTCGAAGCCGAGGTCGCCCAGCTTCACGCGGGCAAGCAGGGCGTTCAGATTGGCGCCGTCGCCGTAGAGCAGGGCGCCGGCCCCGTGGACCATCTCCGAGATGCGCAGGATGCCGGGGTCGAAGAGGCCCAGGGTATTGGGCAGGGTCAGCATCAGCGCTGCTACGGAGTCATCGAGCGCGGTGGCAAGGGCGTCGAGGTCCATGTTGCCGTCGGGCCGGGAGGCGACGCTCACGGCGTCGTAGCCGGACATGGCGGCTGTGGCCGGGTTCGTGCCGTGGGCCGTGTCCGGGACGAGCACCCGCCGACGATGCCCCTCGCCCCGCGCCTCGTGGTAGGCGCGGGCCATGAGGATGCCCGTGAGCTCGCCGTGAGCGCCCGCCGCGGGCGCCAGGCTGACGGCGTCAAGCCCCGTGATCTCCGCCAGGAAGCGCTGGAGATCGAACATAAGGGCCAGGGCTCCTTGGGCCGTCTCTCGCTGGTGGGGGTGGAGCCCGGCGAATCCCGGCAGGTGGGCAGCGTCCTCGTTCACTCGGGGGTTGTACTTCATCGTGCAGCTACCGAGTGGGTAGAAGCGGGTGTCGACGCCGTAGTTGCGCTGGGAGAGGCGGGTGAAGTAGCGCACCAGGTCGGGCTGGGAGAGCTCAGGCAGGCGCAGATCACCGCGAAGGGCGGACTCGGGCGGGAGCGGGGCCGCGGGCACATCGAGATCCGGCAGGGTGCAGGCAATGCGCCCTGGCCGGCCCAGGTCGAAGCTGAGAGTGGCGCCCGCGTCGTGGTCGGGGGAGCCCGTCATGGCCCTGTCCCCAAGCGCCCGAGCGTGTCCACCAACGTGTCAATCTCCTGCCGCGTGCTCAGTTCTGTTGCGCAGAGGAGCATGGCGTGCTCGGGGGGGCCTGGCAGGCGCGATAGCGGCCCACCGTAGCCCGTGCCCGGCGACACGTCCAGTCCACCTAGGATCCCTTCGGCCAGCAACGCTTGATTGAGTTCCGTGACCGGCCTCGGGCAACCGACGACGAACTCGTTGAAGAAGGGCCCGTCCAGCGGCAGCCGGTAGCCCGGCAGCCCGGCGATGCGTTCGGCGGCGTAATGAGCCTTGTGATAGCAGAGCTCGGCGACACGGCGCAGCCCCTGTTTCCCCATCGCGCACAGGTAGATCGTGGCCGCCAGGGCGACCAGTTGCTCGCTGGTGCAGATGTTGGACGTGGCACGCTCCCTCCGGATGTGCTGCTCTCGTGTCTGGAGCGTGAGGACGTACCCCGTCCGGCCATGGGCGTCCCGCGTCCGTCCTACGACCCGCCCCGGCATGCGGCGAACGTACTCTTGGCGGCAGGCGAAGAGCCCCAGGTACGGCCCTCCGAAGCTCAGAGGGATTCCCAGGGACTGCCCCTCGCCGACGGCGATGTCGGCGCCGTACTCGCCGGGCGGCCGCAGCAGGCCCAGCGACACCGCCTCGCCCACGGCCATGATGTAGAGCGCGCCGACGGCGTGAGCCGCTTGGCCCAGCGGCTCCGCGTTCTCCAGGCAGCCGAGAAAGCTGGGCTGCTGGACGGCCAGGCAGGCGTGCTCCTCGGTCAGGTTCGGGCCTTGCGCCGACACCTGGTCCACGGTCAGGCCGCGACCCGCCGCGTAGGTGCGCACCACGGCATCGTAGCTGGGGTTGATGGTATCGAGGAGGGCGATGCGGCGACGGCCCGTGACGGCGGCGGCCATCAGGCAGGCCTCGGCGAGGGCGCTGGCGCCGTCGTACATGCCGGCGTTGGCGACTTCCATCCCCAACAGCTCGCAGACCATCGACTGGAACTCGAAGGCGCTCTGGAGCGTGCCCTGGCTCACCTCCGGTTGGTAGGGGGTGTAGGAGGTAAGAAACTCCCCCCGCGAGAGGATGTGCGCCACGACGCTGGGGATGAAGTGGCGGTACGCGCCTCCCCCGAGGAAGGATGGCATCTGCCCAGGGGGCCGGTTGCGACCGGCCAGCGCCGAGAGTTCGGCGAGCAGCTCGGGCTCCGACAGGGGGTTCGGCAAGTCCAGAGGCGGGTCGCGCTGGGACTCGGGGATGTCGGCGAAGAGGTCATCGAGCGAGCGGACGCCGATGACGTCGAGCATGGCCCGCTGGTCGGCCTCTGTGTTGGCGATGTAGGGGTTAGTCACGCCTCTGGCTACGCGGGTTTCTCTGCTGGCTCCTGGCTGGCCGCTTCCTCAACTCGCTCCATTGAGGGCCGGGACCGGTTTCGCGGGACTCGAGGAGGCGCTCTACTCCGCCTGCTCTTGGGCGATGAGTTCCTCGTACTGTTCCGGTGTGAGCAGGTTCTCCACCTCACTGGCATCCGAAAGAGCGACCTTCAGCAGCCAGCCCCGGCCGTAGGGCTCCTGGTTCACCAGCTCAGGCGCCTTCATCGCCTCCTGGTTCTGCTCCGTGACCTCGCCGCTCACTGGCGAATAGAGGTCGGACACTGCCTTGACGGACTCGATCTCACCCAGCTTCTCCAGTTGACGGACAGTGGCCCCAACCTTGGGCAGATCCAGGTAGACCAGGTCGCCGAGTTGATCCTGGGCGTAGTCGGTGATGCCCACGGTGGCGGTACCACCCTCGACTCGCACCCACTCGTGTTCCTTCGTGTAGCGGAGGTCCTGGGGGAGTGGCATGGCTGGGTGGCCTCCTTGCCGGTTCAGGATCGGGCTGGCTTCGACGTACCAGGACGGGCGGTCGGCGAGCGGTAGAAGGGCCGCGGAACGACTCGGGCGGCCAGGCGCTTCCCCCTCACCTCCACCTCTAGCTCGGTGCCCTCAACGGCCAGCGATGGGGGCAGGTAGCCCATGGCTATACTCTTCTCCAGGGTGGGGGAGTAGCCGCCGCTGGTAACTCTACCCACCTGCTCTCCGCCATGCAAGATGTCGCAGCCCGAGCGGATGATCCCGGGCCCGACGGCCGCCAGGCAGGTCAGGCGTCGCTCAACGCGCGACCGGCTCGACTCCAGGGCTGGCCGGCCGACGAACGGGGCGCCGTCGTCCAGTGTGACGGTCCAGCCAAGGCCGGCCTCCCAGGGGCTAGTTGTCGTATCGATGTCGTTGCCGTAGAGAGCTAGGGATGCCTCCAGGCGCAACGTATCGCGGGCGCCGAGGCCACAGGGCTGGGCACCCTTCGCCACCAGTTCCTCCCACAGCGCCTTCCCTGGCCCGACGGAGGTCACGATCTCGAAGCCGTCCTCTCCTGTGTAGCCCGTGCGCGACACGAAGAGAGGCTCTCCCTGCCACTCCGTCTCCGTGCAGCGACGCCGGGGCAGTCCACTCACGGCGCCCAGGCCCGCGACCTGGGACAACGTGTCGACGGCCTGCGGGCCCTGGAGAGCGAGCATGACGGTGCTCTCTTGGGCGTCCTCCACCGTCGCCTCGATCTGCGGCTCCAGCAGCCCGAGGATCTGATCCCGGTCGCCGTCGGCGTTGACCGAGTTGTCCACCACCAGAAAGCGTTCGGGTGCCAGCCGGTAGACGTAGATGTCATCCAGTATGCCACCGTCCTCCTGGCAGAGGAGGCTGTAGTGGCCCTGGCCCGGCTCCAGGTGGCGCACGTCGTAGGTGCCGGCGCGGCTCAGGAGGTCGGCGGCGTGGCGGCCGGTGGCGTAGAGCCTGCCCATGTGGGACACGTCGAAGATGCCAACGTGATTCCGCACGGCGCGGTGCTCCTCAATGATGCCGGCGAACTGGAGCGGCATGGACCAGCCGGCGAAGGGCACCATGCGCGCCCCGAGGGCCTGGTGCTGCCCGTGCAGGGGGGTGCGGCGGAGCGATTCGTTCTCAGGCATGGGACTCCGTTCCGGCGCCTAGAGGGGCTGCCACCGGCGGCGGCCCTCCGGCGTCCTCGTCAGGCGACCGGCTCCTGGGAAGGGCAGGTGGACGGAGACGATCAGGGCGCTCTCCTGTATGGCGCGCTCCATCAGCCGCCGCTTAGTTTCCAGCGAGACCAAGGGCAGCACGTCGAAGGCAGACACCCAGGGCACCCGCTCGAGCTGGACGCGGTGCTGCGCGATGTCCCCGACGTAGAGCGCGACCTCGCCGCCGGACGTGATGGCGACGCTCGCGTGGTGCTCCGTGTGCCCCGGTGAGGGTATGACGACGACCTCTCGGGTGACCTGCGTTTCACCTTCGATGAGCTCGAGCTGGCCGTTCTCTTCGAGCGGCGTCAGGTTCTCGGCCAGGTACGTGGCGCGGGTGCGCTCGTTCGGATGGCGCGCCGCCTCCCACTCGCCGCGCTGTATGAAATAGCGGGCGCGCGGGAAGGTCGGTGCCAGCTTCCCGTCCACCGTGGGCTCGTCCGACGGCAAGAAGCGGGTGTTCCAGCCGCAGTGATCGGCGTGGAGATGGGTGTTGATGACGATGTCCACATCGTCGGGCGCGAAGCCATGGACGGCCAGGTCCGACAGCAGGTTGCGCTGCTCTAGGGGCGAGGCAAGCCAGGCCTCCCGGTCCTTGTCGCCCACGCCGGTCTCGATGAGTATGGTCTTCCCCTCGGACTGGAGGAGCAGGCAGTTGAGACCCAGGCTCGTGCGATGGGACTCGTCGAGGTCCTCGACCACCGGCTCCCACATCGGCCGCGGCACGACTCCGAAGACCGCGCCGGCGTCGAGGCGGAACGCGCCGTCGCTGAGCACCAGCAGCTCCAGCGAGCCCACGCGGTACTTCCCCTTGGAGTCAGTCACGGGAGGCATCCTTGCGGCTGGCGAACCGGGCGTGCGCCCGATGTTCTGGAGGCCAACCCAAGATAGCTCGGCGCGGGGGAGGGCGTCAATCAGGAAGCGAAGCGCGCGCAACTGGTGCATTCCTGGTAAGCTGCGGCCGGACAGCACCTCAGCCTGAAGGCTGAGGCATAGGAAGGCGAATCTATGCCCCCGCGTTCAGGCGGGGGTGGAGAATGCACTCACCAGCGACAAGCCAGTCGCCAGGTGCGCGTAACTGGTGCGTTATCGGTCGGTATTGGTTTGGAACAACTCCCGCGGACTGAAGGTCCGCGGCTTCCAGATTCGCCAACCATGCCGCCGACTTTGCGCCAGAGGCGCATCCGCCTCCGGAGGACAGTCGGCGGTGCCATGAGATCTGCAGCCCATTCACTCACCAGCGACAAGCCAATCACAATCGCGCCTCTCCGTCGTCGCTATGGCGGCAACCTGCTATAATGACGTTCACTCTCGCGAAAGGAGCCCCCTGTCATGCCCACGCCTCACGCCTACTTCCAGAAGCGCTTCGTGCCCCTGGCCGAGGCCAAGATCAGCATCATGACCCATGCCTTTCTCTACGGCACGGCCACCTTCGAGGGTATTCGCGGCAACTGGAACGAGGACGTAGGGCAGACCTATCTCTTTCGCGTTCAGGACCACTACCGTCGTCTCCACAAGAGCTGTCGTATTCTCCAAATGGAGCTCCCCTACAGCGTCGAGGAGCTCACGGACATCACCGTGAAGGTGGTGGAGATGTGTGGCTACAGCGAGGACGTCTACATCCGGCCGATCGCCTACAAGAGCCAAGAGGTGATCGGCCTGCGCATGCACGACGTTGAGGATGACTTCCTGGTCTTTGTCTACCCCTTCGGGCCTTATCTTGACATCGAGAAGGGCATCCGCTGCATGACCTCCTCCTGGCGGCGTGTCGAGGACGTGGGTATCCCCGCCCGTGCCAAGGTCAACGGCCTCTACGTGAACTCGGCGCTGGCCAAGAGCGACGCCCAGGAGAACGGCTACGACGAGGCCATCATGCTGGACATGGAGGGCCATGTCTCCGAAGGCAGCGGCGAGAACATCTTTGTCGTGGTCGACGGCCGCCTCTACACTCCGCCGTCGTCCGACAACATCCTGATTGGAATCACGCGCGACACGGTCATGCGCCTGGCCGCCGACGAGCTCGGCATTGAGACCGTCGAGCGGAGCATCGACCGAAGCGAGCTGTACGTGGTTGACGAGTGCTTCATGACGGGCACCGCCGCCCACGTGTCGGCCGTGGTGGAGGTGGACCGCCGGCCGATTGGGGACGGACGCACGGGGCCCGTCACTTCTCAGCTTCAGAGGCTGTACTTCGACATTGTGCGCGGCAAGAACAGCAAGTACGCCGACTGGTGCACGGCGGCTACTCCGAAGCTCGAGCCCGTGGCCAGGCAGGGCTAGGCTTTAGCGACATCGACATGGATCACCGCCCTCCGCGGAAGCTGGGCACCGCCATCGGGGCCGTTGTGACCGGCTGGTGCCTGGCGCTGGCTGCCCTGCTCCTTTCGCGGGGGCTGACCACCGACATATCCCTTTCCAGCCTGGCGCCCGACCTGGCGGCCACCTTCTTCTTCGGCCTGGCCGTCCTGTTCGGCTACTGGACATTTGGCTGCTACACCCTGCGGTACTCCGTCAACCGCAACGGCCTGGCCATCCGCTGGGGGGCGATGCGCCAGCTCATACCGCTTGACCAGATCGAGCGTCTGGTCGAGGGGAACCAGGCGCCGGAGCCACGCATCGACGGCGTGAGCTGGCCCGGGCACCACGTGGGACGAGCGGCCGTCCAACGGGTGGGCGACACGCTGTTCTACTCGACGCATCGGTCGCGGGAGGATCTGCTCTATCTCGTTACGCCCAGCCAGGCGTACGCTGTGTCGGTGCCGGACCGGGACCGGTTCGCCCGCGACTTACAGCAGCAGAGGGAGATGGGAGCCCACGTCCCGGTGAGCCAGTCGCCCGAGCGCTACACGGTGGCGGCGCAGGCCTTCTGGTCCGACGGCACTGCCCAGCTACTGGCGATGGTCGCTATCCTGGCCTGCGTGGTGGTCTTCGGCTACGTCTTCGCCAACTACCCGGGCCTGTCACGCACCATACCTCTCTCGTTCCCGCCTATGGGGGGTGTTACGCGGGTCGCCTCAAAGGAGGAACTGCTGACGTTGCCCGTCACGGCGCTGGGCATACTGGCCCTGAACCTGGGGCTGGCCGTGCTACTTCACACCTGGGAAAGGGCGGCCGGCTACCTCCTCCTCGTCGCTGCCGCTGGGATCCAGGGTGTCTTCCTGGTGGGGGCGATCATTGCCTTGACCTGAGGCGGGTTGGGTGAGGTACGACCTGATCGTTGTCGGCGCCGGACCCGCCGGCAGTACCCTGGCCCGCGAGATGTCGCTCCGCGGCGCCCGCGTCCTCCTTCTGGATCGGGCCCGCTTCCCTCGCGACAAGCCCTGCGGCGGCGGCGTGACCCTTCGAGCCGCCCGCCTTCTCTCCCTCGACCTGACCCCCGTCGTCGAGCGCACCATCTTCCGGGTGCACTTCAGTCTTCGCCACGGCCGCGGCTTCGTCCGCTCCTACCCGGAGCCTCTCACCTACACGACCCAGCGGCGGCGCCTGGATGCCTTCCTCGTCGAGAGGGCGACCGAGGCGGGAGCGCAGTTCATGGACGGCACCCGGGTGCGCGGCGTGGAAGTGGGCGCCCACAGCGTGGAGGTACGCGTCGAGGGCGACCGCCTTGAGTCCCGAGCCGTGGTCGGGGCGGACGGTGCCAACGGCGTCGTGGCGGCGGCTCTCGGCCTTCGTCCCGTCGCGGAGGCGCTGGTGGCATTGGACGGCAACCTACCTTGCACGGACCCCGTTCTGGAGCGCTGGCAGGACCTGGTGGCTCTTGACCTAGGCGGCCTGCCCGGTGGGTATGGCTGGGTCTTCCCCAAAGGCGATCACGCCAGCGTGGGCGTTGGTGGGTGGCCCCACATCGCGCCTACGCTTCGAGGGCATCTGGCCATCCTGTGTCGGCAGTTCGGTTTCTCTGAGGCGCGCCTGCGCGACCTACGCGGTTATCGCCTGCCCGTACGCCGCTCTGGCGCGGCCATCGTGCGTGGACCCGCCCTGCTGGTGGGCGACGCCGCCGGGCTCGTGGAGCCCCTGTCCGGCGAGGGCATCCACAACGCCTTCTTGAGCGCATGGCTGGCCGCCGAGGTCCTTGAGCGCTACCTCGCTGGCGAGGCATCGGACCTATCGGCCTATGAACGGGCCGTTGATCGCGAAATAATGCCCGAGATCGTCACTTCGCGCCGTCTCGGCGAGATCTTTCACTGCACCCCCACCCCCTACGTGGCCGCGCTGCGCCTCAGCGACCACCTGTGGCGAAACCTATGTCGGATCGTGCGGGGCGACAATTCATACAGTCGGTTCCGGCGCCGATTGGGCATCGTGCGGCCCTTCTTGGACGGCTGGTCCGAGGTGGCCCGCCGGAGGAACGGCCGCCCGAAGCTCGAGTTCGATTGAGATCCCTGGGTGGGCCGAGGGTGATGTCAGCACCGTCCCAGGTGGGTCTTGGTGGGCCTGAGCCAAGGGGAGACCCCCGGCAGCAGCAGGTATGGGAGGGGTTAGGGCTGGCCGCCCGGCATCCTGCGCACCCACCCGTCGCGGTCGCGCAGGTCGCGGTCGAAAAGGAGGCGATTCAGGAGAACCTCCCGCGCATCCTCGTCAGCGGGCAGGCCGATGTGGTTGGTAAGGAGCCGCTTGGCGAACACGATGGCGGCCATCCCCAGGCAGCCGGCGGCAACCGGACTGGGGCCATCGCTGATGACGGAGTCAATGATGAGGGAAGCGAGGGGTGTGAGGGCGATGGCCACGCCGACGGTCAGAGGGTAGCTACGCAGCGGCCAGCCGAGCATCGATATGAGGATGAAGGCCACCAGCACCGGCGGCGACAGCCCCAGCATGAAGCCGATCGATGGTCCGATCCCACGCCCGCCGGCGAAGCCCAGGAAGACGGACCACACCTGGCCGGCGATACCAGCCAGTCCTGCCGCCACCTGCACCTCCAGCTCCTGACCCAGGAACTTCGCCAGCATGATGCCGGCCAGGCCCTGCGTGA
>DAOULP010000169.1:0-34024 GCA_034420175.1 Dehalococcoidia bacterium
CCTCTGAGGGCCGCAACCGTCTCATCGCGGTGCTCGACAGCAGCGCTGATGCCGTTGTCGCCGTGGATGCCGACGGGCGCATCAGCTTCGCCAACCTTGCCGCTGAGCAGCTCTTCTCGCGCTCGCAAGGTGATCTGATGGGCATGCCCTTCGGGTGGGTGATGCCCAACGAGGAGGCCATCGAGGCGCTGCGAGCCAGCCGCGACCAAGGCCGACAAGAAACGCGCCTCGTCGAGAGGGCCGGTGGGCAGTGCCTTCAAGTCGTCACGACACCCATCTCGGGCGGTGGGGATTGGACAGCCCTGGCTGTCATCCATGACCTCACTGAGATGAGAAGGACCGAGCGGGTGCGCCGCGACTTCGTGGCCAACGTGTCGCATGAGCTTCGGACGCCGCTCGCCGCCATCAAGTCGGTTGTGGAGACGCTATTGGGAGGCGCAATCGACGACAAGCCAGCGGCCCAGCGGTTCCTCTCGCAGGCCGATGCTGAGGTGGACCGGCTGGCCCAGATGATGGAGGAGTTGCTCGAGCTGTCCCGCATCGAATCGGGAGACGTGCCTTTGGCTCATGAGTCCGTAGATCTGAGCGAAATCCTGACAGAAGCCGTGGAGCGGCTTAGACGCCAAGCCGAGAGGCAGCGGCTCGTTCTGCAAGTGGATGTCTCTCCCGACCTTCCGCGCGTCATGGGGGATGCCGAGCGGTTGCAGCGAGCGACAACGAATCTGGTTCACAACGCCATCAAGTTCACGCCTGCCGGAGGATCTGTCCGCGTGTCGGCCACTCCTGCTGGAGAGTTCGTGACCGTCAAGGTCAGCGACACAGGAGTCGGCATTGCGCTGGAGGACCTGCCGCGGGTGTTCGAGCGCTTCTACAAGGCCGACCGCTCGCGGGGGAGCGGCGGCACCGGCCTTGGCCTGGCAGTTGTCAAGCACACCGTCGAGGCACACGGCGGCACCGTCGCCGTCGAAAGCGAGTTGAATCGCGGCTCCACGTTCAGCTTCTCCATCCCGGTCGCCCCGGGATCACAGGGCCGCTAGCGGGCCCTTCAACCTACGTCTCTCAGTGGCCCAAAGAGCGAAGCAACTTTTACCCCTTGTTCATCGCCGTTAACAACCCGTTAGCCGGCAATCCTTATTGTGAGAGCCGGAACAGGGAGCAATCACACCCAAGGAGGTCGATATTGAGCCACAGTGCACATGATTCGGCTGCAAGGAGGCGTTTCCGCAGGCACCTTGTCCTTCTCGCAGGCATCCTGGCCGCGACCGTCGCGGTCTTCTTGTTCACGGCCTGCGGGGACGACGGGGACGCGGGCGAGACTCCGGTGGCAGGAGAACCGCAGGAGCAGGGCGTCTCGGGCACGATCAGCATCGAAGGCTCGAGCACGGTCCAGCCGTTCACAATCCAGGCGATCCCGGCGTTTGAGGAGTTGTACCCGGACGTGAACGTGAATCCGCCAAGCGGCCTCGGCTCCGGCGCCGGGATCACCGCCTTCATCAACAAGGAGGTGGACATCGCCCAGGCCAGCCGCCAGATCAAGGACGACGAGATCTCCCAGGCGCAGGCCGCGGGTCTCGATCCGTTCGAGACGACGATCTTCAACGATGCCCTGGCGATTGTGGTTCACCCATCCAACCCAATTGCCGACATGACCTTCGAGGAGGTCGCGAAGGTCTTCTCCGGGGAGATCACCGACTTCTCGGAGCTTAGCGGCGACGGTCCCATCACGGTCTACACCCGCAACGAAGAGTCGGGCACGTTCGTCTACATGGAGGAAGACGTCATCCAGAAAGTCCTGGGCGAAGAAGCTGGATACAGTCCCGACATCAACAAGCAGGCGAACGCGCCGGCCGGCCTCACGGCTGTCTCCAACGACCCATCTGGCATCTTCTACGCGGGCCTTGGGAACCTGGCAGAGATTCCGGAGGGCAGCGTAAAGGTCCTCCTGATAGCCGCGGATGACGCCTCGGCCGCGGTTGGGCCATCCGCCGCCACCGTGGCGAGTGGGGAGTACCCGATCTCGCGTGGCCTCTTCTACTACACGGATGGCGATCCGGCGAACCACCCCAACCCAGCGGTCACGGCTTTCGTCGACTTCGTGCTGAGCCCCGAGGGGCAGAGCATCGGCGAGGAGCTGGGCTTCCTTCCGGTCGGCCCCACGGAGTAGGAGGGAATCTCGAACCGCCGGGACATGCGTTGTGGCAGGGGGGAGCTTGGAAGCTTCCGCCTGTAAAGCTCCGGGAGACAAGTGAGGTCGGACCACTGATTCGAAATGGCTAGCATCTCTCAAACGGCACCCGTCGTCGGCTCCCTGGGGCGCGCGGTCCAGTCTCGCCGGAGGGGAGCACTCTTCGAGGTTCCGGCGGAATGGATCATCCGGCTCGCCGGAATTCTCACGGTTGTCCTGCTGCTGGGCATCCTCGTGCTCCTGGCCCGGCAGGGTCTGCGCCTGTTCATCGATCACCACTACGCAATAGGCCGGTTCCTCACCTACCCGAACGCCATCACCGACAACACGAGTGACCCGGAGAAGTTCCGGTTCGGGATAGTGTCTCCACTCATCGCCACCGGCTGGATAACGCTGGTCACCCTCGTCCTCGCCATACCGCTGGGCCTCATGACGGCCGTCTTCATCTCGGAGATAGCGCACCCACGGGTGCGGCTGATCATCAAGTCCGTGGCGGAGCTGCTGGCGGGCGTGCCGACAATCATCTTCGCCTTCGTGGGGCTGGCACTGATCGTGCCGCGCCTCTACGACTACACCGGTTGGGGGGCAGGCGGGCTATCGGGGGTCGCCGCCGGCTTCGTCGTCTCCTTCGTGGCCGTCCCGCTCATCATCTCGATCGCCGATGACGCTCTCCAGGCGGTGCCGGTGGACTTCAAGGAGAACGCCTACGCGCTTGGGTGCAACAAGCTCCAGGCGATCTGGTTCGTGATTATGCCGGCGGCTATCTCCGGCATCACCGCCGCGGTGATGCTGGGAATGGCCAGGGCGATCGGCGAGACGATGGTCGTCCTCATCCTCTCCGGCGGCAACAGCTCGATACCGATCGACCCTACGGAATCGATGCGTCCGATGACGGCGACCATCGCCGCCGGCTTCGGCAACGCGTCCGCCCAGTCCCTCATTCGGCCAGCCCTCTACATGACGGGTACGATCCTGTTCGTCATGACGTTCTTCACCACCTGGATCGCGGACACCGTTCTGGAACGGCAGCGGAGGAAGTTCGCGAGATGAGCATGCTGGCGCGCTCGGCCCGTCATCAACGGCTGGATCTCCTCCAGAGGGGCATCTTCAGCCTCACCCTCCTGACGACTATCATCGTCAGCCTGCCCGTCGCGGTTGTAGCCGTCTACGTCATGAACAAGGGCGCGTCCGCGATCTCCTGGGAGTTCTTGTTCTCCGGGCCGAGCCTGGGTGGCCGCGAGGGTGGGGTCTTCCCCGTCATCGTCCTCACGATGTACGCGCTTCTCCTGGTGATGATCTTCGCCGTGCCAATAGGTGTCCTCTGCGCGGTATACCTGGCGGAGTACGCTCGCCCGGGCCGGGTTCTCCGCCTCATCAACCTGACGATCATCAACCTGGCCGGCGTGCCTTCGATAGTCTACGGCCTGTTCGGCGCGGCGTTCTTCTTCGACGTCATCGGCACGGGGAAGGTCCTGTGGGTGGCCTCCGCCACGCTCGCCATGCAGGCGCTGGCGATCGTCATCACCAGTTCACGGGAGTCGCTGGCCTCCGTGCCTCGAGGAACACGAGAGGGCTCGCTGGCGCTGGGCGTATCGAAGCTGCACACGACCTTCTTCATCGCGCTTCCCCAAGCCTTCCCCGGCATTATCACCGGCAGCTTGCTGGCGATCAGCCGCGCCGCCGGTGAGACGGCGCCCATCCTCGTCGTGGGAGCTATCGCCGCCACGAACGTGCCGCTGGACCCCGGCGCCGTGATCGACCAACGTCCTCAAATGCTGTCCTACGAGCTCTACTACCGCATAACCGAGGGTCTGGGAACGCCGGACGAGAGGAAGTGGGGGCTCGCTCTCGTGCTGCTGGCCATCGTCCTCCTCTTCAACATCTCGGCACTGCTGCTCCGGTTCAAGATCCAGTCGTCCGGCCCGCAGAGAAGGAGCTAGAGTATGATGGAGACCAGCACGCACGAGGAGACCCTGGATCGTCGGGACACCGCCATGTCAGTGACCATCTCTCCCGGATCGCCGCTCACTCCGGGGCGCCCGGTCGAAACAGCGCCCGTCGTCCTTCATCTGGACGATGTCAGCGTCAGCTATGGCGCTGCCCCGGCTGTCGACGGCGTCACTATGGACATCTACAAGAACCGCATCACCGCCCTCATCGGGCCCTCCGGCTGCGGCAAGAGCACGCTCCTGCGGTGCCTGAACCGGATGAACGACCTCATCCCCAACGCCCGCGTCACTGGTAGCATTCACTTGGACGGCGTGAACATCATCGGCGACGACGTGGATCCGGTCCAGGTACGCCGCCACGTGGGCATGGTCTTTCAGAAGCCCAACCCGTTTCCCATGTCCGTTCGCGAGAACATCGCCTTCGGACCCAAGCGGCTGGGTATTGGCGGCAGACGCCGACTGGATGAGATCGTGGAACAGGGCTTGCGGGCGGCCGCCCTCTGGGATGAGGTGAAGGACAAGCTGGAGGAGCCGGGGACTTCGCTATCGGGAGGACAGCAGCAGCGGCTCTGCATCGCCCGCGTGCTGGCCGTCCAGCCCGAGATCATACTGATGGACGAGCCCTGCTCAGCCCTCGATCCCATCGCCACTTTGAAGATTGAAGACCTCATGCGAGCCCTGGCGCGCGAATACACCATCGTCGTCGTCACGCACAACATGCAGCAGGCAGCGCGGGTGTCCGACTACACGGCGTACATGCTGTTGAGTGGAGAGGGCGGCGCCGGCCAGTTGGTGGAGTACGGTCCCACCAGTGAGATATTCACGAACCCAAGGGACAAGCGGACCGAGGACTACATCACCGGACGGTTTGGGTAGGGCGACGTGAAGAGGACTCTCTTCCTTTGCATCGAGAATTCAGCGCGCAGCCAGATGGCGGAGGCGTTGCTGCGTCACCTCGCGGGCCAGCGCTTCCAGGTCTGCAGCGCTGGTGTCAGGCCAGGCGCGCTCCATCCCCTGGCGATCGCTGCCATGGGCGAAGTGGGGATCGACATCAGCCGGCAACGCCCCAAGAACCTAGACCAGTACGCCGGGAGCTCCTTTGACTACGCCATCACTGTCTGCGACGAGGCACGAGAAGGGTGTCCCATCTTCCCCGGAGCCAGTCGACAGCTCCACTGGAGCCTGCCCGACCCGGCAGCCGCTCTGGGCGATGAGTCGGCCCGCCTCGACGCCTTCCGCCGGGCGCGCGACGACTTGGCCGCCCGCATCCGCCAGTTCATCAGCGAGGCAGAGCTATGACCCGCACCGCCTTCGACCGTCAGCTCGCCGAGATCCAGGAAGACATGTTGGTCCTGGCCGACATGGTGGAGAGCGCCATCGAACGGGGCGTGCAAGCCCTCAAGAACCGAGACGTTGAGGTAGCCCGCCAGATCATCGCCGACGACCTGAAGATCAACCGTAGGCGTTACGATATCGAAGAGAAGTGCGTGGAGCTCCTCGCCACCCAGCAACCGTTGGCCGGTGATCTCCGCACCATCGTGGCCGTTCTTCACATCATTGTTGACTTGGAGCGAATGGGTGACTATGCGGAAGGCATCGCCAAGATCGTCCTCATGCTGGCCGACGAGCCAGCTCTCAAGCCCTACATTGACATCCCACGCATGGCCCAAATCACCGCTCGTATGCTGGCCGGCGGTCTCGAGGCTTTCAAGAATCGGGATGCTGACCGCGCCCGGTCCGTCTGCGACGAAGATGACGAGGTTGACGCCCTCTACGACCAGGTCTACAGGGAGCTCCTCACCTATATGCTCCAGGACCCACGCAACATCCAGCGTGCCACCTACCTTTCGTGGGTAGCCCACAATCTGGAGCGCATCGCTGATAGGGTGACGAACCTCTGTGAGCGGGTGGTCTACCTGGTGGAAGGAAAGGTAGAGGAACTCAACGTCTCAAAGTACTAGCTGACCTCGGCCAACGAACCTGTGGGGTGCCAATATCCCATCCGTATCTGTGGGCATTGACCTGATGACCTGTCTGAGTCAGCCTGTCTTGCTGTGCCCAGCGTACCACCCTACAGAGAGGGGATCGTGTGGGTGCCGGCGCTAGGCGCGATCTGACTGGGCCTGCGGCAGAGGCTGGCCCGTTCCCCACGACCCTGATGATGGGAACCCCCAGAGGACATGGTGGTGGCCCCTGGCCGTCCGTCTTCGTGATGCCACAAGTGGTGCCCATGACCCCGGTTGACGTTTTGTGGCAGAACACGTATTCTCCGCGCAAGGGGGTGAGCCTGGTGGGTCGGCGTCCCGCAGCCGTCGTCTCAGCCACCATGCGGCAGGTTCGCTCTCGCGACACCTCCCCAGAGAGGCTTCTGCGCAAGGCGCTGTGGGCGCAGGGCCTCAGGTATCGCCTTCACTCCAAACGCCTACCAGGGCACCCCGACATAGTCTTCCCATCGCCCAGAGTGGCCGTCTTCGTGGACGGCGACTTCTGGCATGGGAACCAGTGGCGAGTCAGGGGCCTGTCCCGCTTAGAGGATCAGTTTGACGGGACGCCTAACGCGGAAACCTATTGGGTACCGAAGATCAGGCGGAACATGGAACGCGATGCCGAGGCGAACCGCCGCCTGAAGCGGATGGGCTGGAGGGTGATCCGCTGTTGGGAGAGCGAGATCAAGAGGGACTTGAACACCTGTGTTCGTCGCATCGTGAGAACCCTGCGCCGGAGACGACCATGACAACGAGCCAAGAGAGTGGCACTACCGCCGCCAAAACAGTCGCTGAGTTCTTTGCCGGGATCGGCCTTGCCCGACTCGGTCTAGAGACGGCGGGTTGGCGCATCGTCTTCGCCAACGACATCGACCGCAAGAAGCGCGAGATGTACGAGCACCAGTTCGGCGAGTCCGAGCACTACAAGCTCGGTGACGTTCACAAGGTGAAGGCTTCGGACGTGCCGGAGGCAACACTCTGGTGGGCGTCGTTTCCTTGCACCGACCTATCGCTGGCTGGCTACCGGCGCGGGCTGAAGGGACGGGAGTCCGGTTCCCTCTATGCGTTCCTGAAGCTTGTGAGGGACAAGGACGGCCAGCGCCCACCGCTGGTTGTGTTGGAGAACGTCACGGGCTTCGTCACGTCGCACAACGGGCAGGACTTCGCCGAGACCATTCGAACCCTGAATCGGCTCGGCTACACTTGCGACGTCTTCCTTCTCGACGCGATCCACTTCGTGCCACAGAGCCGCCCACGGCTGTTCATCGTCGGCGCGTTCGACACTCCAACGACGCCCGACGCAAAGGCGGCGCTGCAAGAGCGCGACGATCGCCTGAAGATCTCCCATCTAGAAGAGCACATGACCGAGCGCAAGGGCCTGCGCTGGATGATCCAGGACTTGCCCGCGCCCCCGGAGAACTCAACCCGGCTGCCGCGTGTCCTACAGCGGCTGCGTCCAGACTCGGCACGGTGGTGGTCACAGGATCGCGTCGACTACCTGCTAAGCCAGATGAGCCCGCGTCACCACGAAATCGCGGAGGCCCTGCGGAACGCGAAGACAGTCAGCTACTCGACGGTTTACCGGCGCGTGCGCTCTGGAGCAAGCAAGGCCGAGCTTCGCACCGATGGGATAGCGGGCTGCCTCCGGACGCCGCGTGGTGGGAGCAGCCGCCAGATACTCGTTGTCGTGGGCAGGGACCGCGTCCGCGTCCGCTTCATGACCCCCAGGGAGTACGCCCGTCTTATGGGCGCACCCCACTACCCCATAAGAGTGCCGGACAATCAAGCATACTTTGGGTTTGGTGACGCAGTGTGCGTCCCGGCGATCACCTGGATCGCGGAGCACTATCTAAACCCGCTGGCCGAGAGCATGGAGGCACCGGCTCATGCCAAAGCTGCCACGTGAGGACGTAGTCCAGTGCCAGCACCGCTTCGACGCTTCGGCGGTGGGGCGGCTGCGAGAACTGCTGCCTGGCCTGCCGACAGCCGCCCCCGCTCTGTTGGAGGATCGGAACATCGATCCTGCTGGCTATGCCGAGTACTTCCGGGCCGCCGTCGAGTCGATACGTGGCACGTTCGCCGCCACCGGTGGCCCTAAGCGGCGATTCATCGAAGCGGCCCTTGACCAGGCAAAGGCGGTCGGCACCGTGACCGCCTGGGCGTTCATCGGCAGCGAGGGTCGGCAGGACTACAGAGTTGATCTTCCAGACGGGCGCGTCGTGGGCATTGAGCTAAAGGGCTGCCCGGACGGTAACAACATGAACATCTGGGAGCTCCCGCCCTGGGCCAACGAGTTTGTCATATGGAGCCAATGCCCCGATTCACTGCAACATCATCCAGGCCACGGGGTCTGGTCGGGCCTGGCTACTCGCATCATCCCCACGGCAGTCGCGGAGGGGCGCAAGGTAGATGCGCTGATCTTCCAAGACGGCCGATGCGGATCGGCCCTGCGCGGCTGTCCCAAGATGTTCGGCGTCGACGGCCCTCTGCGATCACGAGCGACGGACATAGAGGGGCAGGATGGCCGCGCCTGGGTGCCACCTCCCTGCATCTACCTGCTGCCCCAGACCGTTCCGCACCCCTACGACAACCCAAGTCCGGTACTCCACGACCTCGACACCTGCCACTTTGCGAGAACAATGCTGAGGGCGTTCAACGTCCCGCCGGATCAGCAGCGGTCTCAAGTTCATTGGGCGAAGGCGGAGCTTGACCCCCGTCCGCGTGGCGTCTATCTGCGAGTCTCCACCGGCTGGGGCCTCGATGACACAACACCTCAAGTGCAGGCCAACTGGAAGCGCCTACGTCGCGCCTAGCGACTTCCCAGGCAAACCGCGCCAGCCCTCCATCTACCCTTCACCGTAGATTCGATGTAGGATGCCGATCGGCCAGGGCATTCTGGAAATGGGCGCACACCGTCCCAAGACGCCCTCAAGGGAGCGACCTTGTTCCCAAGTGCCGGAGGGGTTATGCCGTGGCGTCGAGGTAGCAAGGGTGGGATCCCCCCGCGTGGCCCCGGAAGGCTCCCGGGGCGAACCCTTGGTAGGCCGCCTCCACGAAGGCCCTGTTCGGCACCGTCAGCCGGGCTAGCAGCCGGTCCCGCTCTCGGGCGTGCTCGAAGAGGAAGCCCCTGAGCGCCTCCCGCTCCTCCGGGCACCGCCGCAGCCAGCACACCATCTCGTTGTCGCGCCGGGCCGCCGCCGTGTTCCTCAGATACCGCTGGCACCTGATAAGCCGAGCCATCTAGCCTCCCCTAGGAGGTCTCCGGCACCGCACCTATAGACCTGTTCCGCGGCCTCCTCACGCCGCCCGTAACGTGAGGCGGTACTGGTACCTCAGGACCCGCGAATGAGATCGTAGGGACCCGCCCACACCATCAGGTCATAGTGTGAACGAGCTAGGTCTTCAGATCGACTGAGTTGGCAAAGGATCGGGTGCTAGTGGTTGATGCCTATGGAGGTCTACGCCGGAGAGCCTAGCGGCGGCAGGGGGCGCCGTGCGAAAGGCTCAAGCATCTCGTTCAAGCTTCGATCCATGAACTCCCTCTGGACTCTGATGAGCTGCACGGGTGGCTCATAACGAGTCTTCACATACGTGCGCATATCAACTTGCTCGAACGCACTCCCGAACTTCTCTACTAGGGCCGCGACCGGGTCGCAACTTCCCTGTTCGGCGGCGCGGCATAACCACTCTACGCCGTTGATGCCTGTGTACTGGACATCCGGCACAGGAGCGTCGGTGAGCTTTCCCGCCGCTGACCGAAGCATTCCTCGAATAGAGGCGCAGCCGCTATTCGCGAAATGGATTTCTTCTTGAGTCACCAGCACAGGAAAGACGGTGCAGCCCTCGAATCTCTTGTCGTCTCGAATGCTCGCAGCCGACTCCGCAAGCTGAGCGACTCCCTGAGCAAGGGATGAGCCGCCAAGCTCCTTCTCAAGTGACGCCTGAACGTGTTCATCCTGCCCGGTAATCTTCGCCCGTGCGTCCAGCCCTCGCGTCTTGCATTCGAAGAGAATGACAACGCTGTCAGCGTGGAGTATCCAGTCACACACGCGTCCGGTACTCACAATCTCCTCTGCCTTGGCCAGCTTGGGCATGCCTTCCGTCTGGTCGAAGATGTGCCCAACGTACGCCTCGAACGCGCGGCCCCAGAAGTTGCCGAACCGTCCAGCCTCCTCCTCCGTGAGGCGCTGCATGAAGTCGTAGTAGATGCCAGCAGTAACTCGGTCGAGTAGAAGCCGGGGGATTGGCACAACGACACCACCTTCACTGTGCCGAACCGCCGGCCATCTCATCAGCGGGTTCAGATTGTACAGATCATGTCCTTCGAAACAGACCGCCGGGTCGGCAGCTGCGTCCTGAAACTCTTCCAGAGAGCAACTAATCAGATCGAAGAACGTCTCCAACTGATCCTCAGGCAAGTCGAAGTCCGGAGAACGCAGGAACTGCTCGACACCGAAGCGTTTTCCTGGTTCTGCTACTACTGAGGCATGCAGGGCGAATGACATCACCACAAAACTGTCAAAGGGAAGGTGGTAGATGTTCTCGAAGGCGGCATTGATGTCGTAGCGATCAGTGGGGGAGAGATGTGCGGCCATCTCTCGCAGGATCATCAGGCCGCGTGGCCAGAACTCAAGGCCCTCTTGATCCCAGTATTGCTGATGAGCCATCCGAACCAAGAAGGATGGTACGGAGAACGTTCCCTTGTCGAGATCGGCGTCGCATCGACTGCCAGTGACGAGGCGGCAGAGCCGGGCCAAGTCTAGGACTGTGCCCTTCTTCCCATCGGTGAAGTTCTCTCGTTCAGGATCACCGATAGCGATCTTCAGGGCGAGGGCCATCTGGTAGTCACGCAGAATTGTTCGAGGGTCTGCCCCCACGCTCGCGAGGGCACTTTCGAGCACCGCCTTCCTGTCTGGGTCGAACCTCATGGCCGATATTTCCGCCACCTGGCAAGCCATGTGCTCCAGGTCAAGAGCTCGGCAAGCGCTCACGAGGAGCGGCAAGGCGTTGCTGGTGTTGACAAGGAGTCCAGAAGGAAGAGTGAAGGTCTCAGGGCCTTGTCGGTCCTCCCCCGCGAGAAGAACCATCATCCCGGCTAGGTCCATGACTTCCTTGGAGGTAAACTCGCCCATTCTCTGCGCCTAGACGCTCAGGTCGAAGAAGAGATGATGAACTTCGAGAGACTTCTCGTCATCATCTGCCGTCAGCCCGCAAAGGTAGCCCTTGGCCAATCCGTCGCTTGACTTCCTCGCACACTACCGCAATATGGTCGTAACGATTCTACCGCGAGGAGACCGGTCATGACTACTACCCTCTCACCATTCCAGGAAGCAGCCGGCTGGGAACGTACCCTCTACGCCTTCCTCGCCGAGAAGGAGCGCCGCTCAGGCTCCCGACGCACCGTCGAGGGCTACTCCCGCATGCTCCAGCACTTCTTCGGCACCTTGGGCAAGCCGCCCGACAAGGTCACCAGCCAGGAGGTCTTCGCCTGGGCCTACGGCAAGGGCCTCTCCGGCAAGGAACCGTCTCCCGTCACCATCGGGGCCCGCCTCGCCTGCCTGTCCTCCTTCTACAGGTTCCTGATCCGAATGGAGATCGTCGCCTCCAACCCTTGCGATGCCATCGAGCGGCCCAAGACCTCCCTCAGCCCACCCCGAGGACTCAGCGCCGAGGAGATCCGGCGGCTGCTGGACGCGGTTCCGGACACCCCGACGGGCCTGCGGGACCGGGCCATCATCCTCACCCTCACCCTGACCGGCCGGCGCCGCTCCGAAGTCCTGAACCTGATGGCCGGCGACATCTCCCAGACCGGTGGCCTGTTCTACACCTACCGGGGCAAGGGTGGGAAGCAGGGCAAGCGGGAACTGCCTCGCCCGGCCTTCGAGGCCATCCAGGTGGCGCTCGCAGCCTTCGGGAAGGACCTGGCGACCATGAGCCCGGACGAGTCCCTCTGGCCCTCCAGCACCCAGAACGGACGCGGCGTCACGTCGGGCACCTTCTACGGCAACCTCAGGCGATACCTCAGGAAGGCGGGCTTGCCTCCGGCCGGCGTCCACATCCTGCGCCACGCCGCCGCCAAGCTTAGGCGGGACGTGGGGGAGACGGTGGAGGACGTGAGCCGGTTCCTAGACCACTCCTCGTTGGCCGTGACGACGGTGTACCTCCGACGGCTGGAAGGGCAGGAGGACCGGAGTTGGGGGAAGGTGGCGGAGGCTATCGGGGTATAGAGCGGCACACGCGCAAGCAGCGGATGACACTACCGCTGTCATCGAAGCGGGCGCTCGGAAGCCCTTCCCCGCAAGCGTGCGTGGCCGGCTGGGCGCTCGTGCAGGTCAAGTGGGAGGGCGGGCCTACATCACGATGGGCGTGTTCTGGGTCACGACCCTCATCAACGGGATCATATCGTTCTTGGGCGAACTCTAGCTCGGGGGAGACTAATCGGGCAGATTCGCGCTTGCCTATTCCCTAGCTGGCGATATGGCCAGCGATGAATAGCCCCACCAGCATCACGACCATGCCTCCGCCGAAGCCGTCGGGGTGACCTTGGGCAAGGCATATCGCCCCGCCGATGCCCATCATCACCGAAAACCATCCGATCATGGAGGCGATGAACCCTTTCAAGGACTTGCGCAATTGGCTGGCCCCTACCCGTCACCCATCTTGGCTCGCCCAGCACCAAGTCCAATCGGCCATGATCCGGTAGTCTTGAACGCCCGTGACCCCATGCACGATGCTCTGCCGGGGCCAATCTACCGCCTCCAGAGGTGCGAGCGTCCCAACCTCTATTTCCTCGCCCCTTAGCCAGATTCCGAGGCGTGTGTCGAGCACGTCGACCCTGAACACCAGGCCACACACAGACCATGTTGGATTGAGGTTCTCGAAGCTCACGAAGAACCATGCCGCGCCGGTGACACCGTAGCGGTATACGTCATGCTGAAGGTCATCGTCTGAGGGCGGCTGTGGCGCTGCGGGTGACGACACGGGCGGCGGAGGGATCGCAGAAGTGGGCGGCACCGAAACCGCATTTGGCGTGGCTGAGGGCGCGAGAGGCACGCCTGCAAGGCAAACCCACACGGCATCCAGGAAGTCCACGGACAGCAGATCGCTGGCCTGTGGAGCCGCTGGAGAGAAGGCCGTGAACCTCTGTTGGGCCGTGTCGTAGCTCCAGATTGCCTGGAGGGACCCCGCAGGACTCACGGCGTTCGCCACGGTCTGACTGCTCGTGCCATCGGGAAACGTGACAGCCACGGCATTGCAGCCTGGGTAGAGTTCCTTGGCTGCGCCAGGCTCCGGTAGCGCGATGGTCGCCACCGGTTGCGCGTGGGCCGCCAGCAGGCCAGCGGCCGCCGCTACAACAACCGCGACCGTGAAGACGGCCAGCTTCTTGCCCATGGCCGGTTCCTCCTGGCTAGTCAGGCATCAGGGGTCGATCTCACGAGGTTGCACTTGGCGTGAACCTTCCCACCTGCGTGGTAGAACACGACGTCCCTAAGTTGGTGGCCCTCTCCGATTCGCTCTGTGATCTGGGCACACTTCTCCGCCATGGTGCGGTCGGGCCAAAGGTCGATCTCGTAGCGGTCCGGAGGGCTGCCCGCCTCAGGTCGCGTTGCCATTATGCCCCCCTTCGTTCTGCTCCTGAACGGGTTCTTCGCTGATATTATCGCCAGGAGGCCATCCAATCTTGACGGCCTGAAGGGGAAGCGGGAGCACCACCCCGCCCTCACGGAGCCGAGCCGGGCCTTCGGGCCCCTCCTCCACGATCAGCCTCAGCACCTGCCTCATCTCTCTCTTCAGCCGGGTCCGGTGCATCTCAGGGATGGCCAGTAGTCGCTCCAGCTCGACGTAGGCAGCCTCCAGGCACGCCTCAATGTGGGCACAAGCCACGCCCCAGATCGCAGGCCACCTGAGCGGAGCATTCCGCTGCAACTCCTCGATGAAGGCAGCACGGGTCGTAGGGTGTCGGTTCGGCATGCCGGCAGCATGGGCCCAGGTGGCGGGAAGTCCAAGGGGATCGTGTCACCGCACTGCAGAACGGCTGTACTTGTAGTACACTTGTGCCGGTTGGTGAGACTCGCCTCAGCACAAGGAGGTGCGCATGCCCAAGCATCGAGGCCTTACACTCCGGACGTTCGTCTCCGCCATCCCGTGGGACCTCTTTCAGCGCTATTTCCGCACCCTTGAACTCGAGGAGGGCCCCTCAGACTGGCAACTCCTGAACGTTGAGGCACTAGAGGAGTTCCTGAGCAGGCCGGAGAACCTCCAGGCCCAGGGACCCATCCTTGAGGACTTCCGCCGGATCAACGACATCTGCGGGCGCGCAATGAACGTCCTGGTCCATGCCCACCGCAGATTCGGCCTGGAGTTCGACAACGACACGCCGAGACAAGAGATGGCGATGCGCCTCTTCCTTGACCATCGGGAGGCCTTTGAGTTCGCGTGGGGACGCTATCTCTTGTACAGCTCGCCCGCGAGGCTGGCCCTGTACCGCATTCAGGGCCCGCCCCTAGAGATCGGCACCGAGGAAATCAAGGACTTCCGCGAGGATCTGCGCCGGTGGTTTGGCGAACTGGCAAAGGGGAACGTCTGCGAAGTCCGCCACTTCGAGGACGGAGACGAGACGATCATCCTGGTCTCCCGTGGCTCCTACATGCGGACGGTCGCCTCCTGGGAGGGTGACCGAATCACTTTCAAGACGTTCCGCCCTGCCGCAGAAGACGTCCTCGTCTACAATCGCGAATCCTCCCTTCTCAGCGTCAAGGCTGGCCTGGCGAAGGACCGTGAGAAGTACCTCCAAGCGTTCGGCACCCATCTCGCTGGCGACGATCGGGTGGCGGAGAGCGCGGCACAGGACCAGATCTTCAATCTCGCCCCCATTCAGGACGGCAGGTTCGACTTCGTAGGAGAAGCCCCGATAACAGCAATCCAACTGCTGAAGGTCCGCCTCAGACTCCACGGCGTGGGCCACCCGGTGCTGGAGGTGAAGTCGGACGACCTGATGTGGACCTTCGGCCGGGAGCTTGAGGGGGTGTCCCTCGAGTCCGGCGACTTGACCATGGCACGGTTCCGCTTCCACATCCGGCCCGAGGGAGAGAGGCCAGCCAAGGTGACATTTGAGATCGAGCCGCCAGCTCGCACTGACCTCGCCCAGAAGCGACACGCAGATCTGATCGAGCGCTACCTAGTGAATCAGGGGGTGAAGCTCCTGTGATCCGCTGGATGCTAGGCCACATGGAGAAGAGCCCAACCGCCGTCTTCTACGAAAAGGAACTCAGGCAGCAATTCCCCGAGGACTTCGAGCTTGCCAGGCAGGAGCGGCTTCTTAGACGAGTCGAGACCGACCCAGACGGTGGATCCTATGCCCATGGGCTGCCTCGACCCCACGCAGTCATCATCGAGGATGGCAAGATCGAGGCCATTGACGACGAGAACCCGGAGGTCGACCCTATCGAACTCACCCTAGCCGATCTGACAGAGTGGAGCCTCGACCTTGAGACAGTCGGGCGCAGATGTCAACAGGCCAACTCCCTGAAGGGCAAGCCAAGCCACCTGGACGACAGGCTGTTCTTCTTGGGCGAGACCCACCGGAGCGGATCGAAGCTGGCGTTCGTCCTCGGCCTCCTCAGCGACCAGCGCTCTGCCCGACGACTGCTGGCAGCCTTGCCACAACTGCTTCCCGCGAGTTACGAGCGCATCGTTGTCGTCTGTCCTACCTTCGCGCTCGACCCCACAGAGGCCCGTCTCCTAGAACCAGCCAGGGTATCAGTGGTGTCCTTGGGAGACCCCGACCCCTTCAGACTGGACCACGCTTTCGCCGCCCAGGCAAGGGGGGACGCGTTTCGCCGTCAGGGAGAGTACTGGGAGATCCGCTACCGAGGGACGACACAACGTCTTCGGGATACCAACGGCCTTCGGTATCTCCACCATTTGCTACAGCACCCGGGCAAGGAGTTCACTGCGCTGGAGCTGGTGGCCGCCATTGATGGGAGACGAGGCCCGTCGGCTGCCGGGCACAAGTCGCCGCCAACCGAGGCGCAACTGGCTCAGGAAGGGCTTCGCGTCTCGGACCTTGGCGATGCGGGGGAGGTGGCGGACGCGCAGGCCGTGGCAGAATACCGGGCCGCACTTCGCGACCTCCAGGCCCAGCTGGACGAAGCCGACCGCAACAACGACAGCGAGCGTGCCGTCACACTGAAGGTTGAGATCGATTTCATAGCTGGCCAGCTGAGCGAGGCCGTAGGATTGGGCGGACGTCACCGACGAGCCGGGTCCGCCCTCGAGCGGGCACGAAACAACGTAGGAAAGCAGATACGTGCCGCGCTCGACAGAATCGCCGGGAACGACGCTTCTCTGGGTGCCCACCTACGAGCGACAATCAAGGCAGGCACCACCTGCTCGTATCGCCCAACGATCGACGTAGGCTGGGAGTTGTGAACATCTCTCCCCTTTCGGCCGTCCGTTCCACCGGAATTCCCGATTGTGCCCTCCTTTTTCCCGCCTTGCCAGTGAAGGACCACTGAGGTCCGGGCCTGCCAGGAATCGAGTCGGCTTGCCGCCCAAGCTGGCGGACAACAAAGCCCCCGAGGAGTGCCGGCTGGCAGGCCTGGCCTCCCGGGGGTTTTCACATGGCCGAAGAAGGCGCGACGCGTAAGGCACCCGGCCAAGACACGAGGTCGCCAGCTGGCTCCTCTGAGGTCAGGCCGGAGCGACTTGATAGTCGACGCCCACAGGAGCATGAATGTGACGTGGACCCTGGTGGGCCGCTCACAGGCATGACGGTGGATTCCCCCGCGGAGGGCCGCGGCAGCCCTGAGAGCGCGCTTGTCGCCTGGCTGCGTCGGGGCCTGGCAGATGCATCCCTCCAGGGCCGAACCGAGGTGGTGGACAGCATCTGGCTGTCCCCAAGCAGGCATGTCAAGGGGGAGCGCTGATGAGTCGTACGCTTGTCTACTGTAGGGTGTCATCCCGACCCCAGGAGGGAGGTTCGTCTCTAGACGGGCAGGACAGGGAGTGCCGCGGCTTCGCTGCCTCCAGGGGGCTGGTCGTGGACCAGACATACCGTGAGGTTCACACGGGGACCAAGCTGGCCCGTCCCGAACTTGACGGCATCCGCCAGGCAATCGCCGCGGGAGATGTCGCCGCGCTTGTCGTCTGGTCGCCGGACAGACTATCCCGCGATCCCGTCCACCTGCTGTTGCTAGCTGAGGAGTGCGACCGACGCGGAACGGCGCTGCTCTTCGTGCACGAACCTGCGGATTTCAGTCTCGAGGGGCAGCTCCTGACCTTCGTCCGTGGGTGGTCGGCCAAGGTGGAGAACCTCCGGCGCGCCGAGCGTTTCCGCCTGGGCGCCGAAGCTATAGCCCGAAGGGGTCTTCTTCCGAAGGGGACGGGCAGAGGGCTGTACGGGTACCGTTACGTGCCGAAGAACCGCGGTGGGGACGGCTACACGGGCAAGCGCGAGATCGACCCTGCTGAGGCCGACGTCGTCGGGCGGATGTTCCGGTGGGTGGCGGTAGAAGGAATGAGCCTGAGGGGCCTTGAACGCCGTCTCCACGAAGAAGGCCACCTCACCCGCCAGGGCAAGCCATGGTGCCACGGAACCGTGCGACGGATGCTCCGCAACCGGGCCTACCTTGGCGAGACTCAAATGCTGGGGATCGATATCATCGGAGCCACGCCGCCCATTGTCGACGAGGCAACCTTCGAGGCCGCCCAGAGGCAACTGCAACGTAATGCCACTGCTCCGCGCCGGAACACGCGCCGTCAGTGGTTGCTGTCTGGCCACGTCTACTGCGAGCACTGCAACCGCAGGATGCTCGTCCATGGCACCAGCGGCTATCGCTACTACGTATGCGGTTCCAGGCGTGAGAGGCCTGCCAGACCCTGCCCGTGCCGAATGGTGCCTGCCGGCAAGCTCGAAGCGAGGGCCTGGGAGTTCATTCTGCGGCTGGCCACCGATCCTGCGGTGTTTGAGGCGGCAGTGCGGGCCAACTTGGCCCCCGACAGGTTGGGAGAGGCACTGCGGCAGGTCGAGCGGGGCCTGAAGGATCTAGATGGCCAGGAGAGAAGGTTGGTGCGCTACCTGGCAAGGGGTGAGGCCACAGAGCGGTTCATGGATGAGGAACTGGCACGAATACGTGCCGAGAGGGAGGCACGCGAGATCCGGCTCAAGCAACTGAAAGAGGCTGACAAACGGCAGGGGGATGCCGTCCGATACCTCGGTGCGCTGCGCGAGCGGCTCATTAGGGACATGCCAAATGCGGCGTTCGAGGAGAAGCGGTCCTTGCTTGAGGTCCTTCGCCTGTCGGTCCACGTCTCGCCGGATGGCACGATCAAGCTGACGGGCTCGGTCCCCGTCACCCCTTCCTTTGTGACCTCGGCGCATTCAAGTCAGGAAGAAGAGCGACGACTGGCGCAGGCGCTCGGGCGTCGGCGGGGACTCAGGCGGAACGCTGCCCCAGAGGACGCGATGGGCGCCGGGAATGGGGCCCGTCCACCACGAGGGCAGGCGCCGGGCATCGTAGAAGTAGGCCTGGGGATCGAGGATACCCACCTCCTGGCAGGGCAGCGGCCCGATGCGCTCCTGGATGGCGAACGCGACTTGGTCCGGCAGCACGCCCTTGTCAGTGAAGCAGTCCGGCGTCAGGAAGACCATGAAGTCGATGTCGGAGAAGCCGGCGATCTGGCCGCCCTTGACCGCCGAACCGTGGAAAACGATGCCTTCCACTCGCTCCTCCCCGAAGACGTGCAAGCAGGCCCTCACGAAGGCATCGACGACGGAATCGAGGTCAGTGGACATGGGCGAGAGGCTCCGAGGCGCCGGGGTGGCCCGCTCAGCTCAGGCGCCTGCGTTCATTCCAGGTTGCGTGCCAGCTTGACGTTGGGCGCGCTGTCCTCCGAGATGTCCAACGCACCTAGCACATTGCCACGCAGGTCGTTGTCCTGGATCGTACCCCTGCCACCGCCGTACACGTGGACGCCAGCACGGTGGTTGTCGTTGATGCGGTTGCGGCGCACGATGGGATCGCCTCCTTCCCTCGTCGCCACGCCGTTAAGCGCGTTACCAGTGATGTCGTTATCCTCCAGGATCCCCTGCCCGTTCTTCTGCACCAACACGCCACTGTACCGGCTGTCGTGGATTTGGTTCCGCCGTACGGTGGGGTTGCCGCCTTCCTTGATCTCGACGCCCGATAAGCCGTTGCCGAAGATATCATTGTCCTCCAGTGTCCCCTGGCCGTTGTCATACACGAGAACGCCGCCCTCCTTCCCGTCGTGGATTCGGTTGCGGCGGAGCGTCGGGTCCCCGCCCGTCTTGATGGCGACGCCAACGTAGGCGTTACCGAAGATATCGTTGTCCTCCAGTGTGCCCTGGCCGTTGTCCTGCACGAGCACGCCGCTCTGCTTGCCATCGTGAATACGGTTGCGGCGCAGGCGCGGATCGGCACCGCCGTCTATGACGACGCCAGTCAGGCTCTGGCTGGTGATGTCGCAGTCCTCCAGTTCGAGGCGCCCTTGGGTAATCCTGACGCAGACGAACCTGCCATCACCCATCTGCCGCAGCGACAGGTTGGCGATGCGGCCCATCGTGGTCCTGAACAGGACCGTGTTCGCTCCGGAGCCCTGCACCACGACCTCACCAAGCGCCCCATCGCCTACGATCTCGAGCGGCTTGTCGATGACGAGGCTCTCCTGGTACAGCCCAGGCCGGACAAGAATGCGGTCTCCCGGCTCCGCCGCCTCAATCGCTTCCGTAATAGTGGGGAAGTCCCCACGGTGCATCGGGTCCACCACACGCGTCGGCGGCTCCGTTTTGGGCGAGGGGCGCCGCGTGGTTTCCGTACCCTCAATCGACGGCTCCTGAGCGGCGGCACGCGCAGGGCCTGGGCGACGGCGGGCGGCGGCTGCGCGCTTGCGACGACTGGCCGCCGGCTCCACCGTGGGGCCGACGCGCTCCAGGGCGTCGCGGACCTCGACCGCGAGCTGCGCCAGCGTCTTGCGGACCTGCGGGGAGGTGAGGGGCTCGAACCTCAGCTCGCGCCAATCGGCCCAGTTGTGGTCGCTGATTGCCAGCGCCAGCGTATCGTTCGCGCGCTTCGCCTCGTCATCAAGCACCGGGCAGCCGACGTAGTAGACCGGCAGAATGAGGTCGTTGCGCCCAAGCCTCTTCTCGCGCTCAAGAAACCGCTCCACCTCATCCCGGCAGGCCGCGCTCTTAAAGAAGCCCGGCGTCACTATGGGGATTAGAAAAGTGACCTCATCCAGGGACTCCTCTATTCGCTCCTTCCAGTTTTGGCCCCACGCAATGTCCTCCCGGTCCTGGAAGATGGGGAACCCCTCCCCTGTCTGCATCCGCACCTCGGCGCTCAACCGTTCACGGAACTTGGAGAGACGCCCTTCCTCGTGCTCGTCGTCGAGACGAACGTAGCTCATGAACGCCAGGGGCTTGGGATCAGGCATTGGCAACCGTCAGGGAATCGAGTGCCCGCGGGCATCTGGCCGGGTAGAGGCGCCTCACGCCCACCGAGCGCAAGCAGCGCAGGCACACTCCTCGCTCTCAGGCCGTTCCGACCCTACAAACGGATTCCGGTCCCATCGTGCCGCACGGAGTTGAAGCTGTCAACCGCGAGTAGGTGAGCAATGCGCCTATCGGCCTTTGAACACGGGTGGGCGCTTCTCCAGGAAGGCGCGGCGCGCCTCCTGCCCGTCCTCGCTGCCGAAGGCCCTGCCGATGCTGAGCAGCTCGTAGCGCATGTGCGCCTCGGGGTCGACCAGCGACGTCGCCCGCCGCACCACCCGCTTGGTCAGCCGCGCCGTGATCGGCGAAAGCTTCGTCAGCGACTGGCAGTACTCCTGGAACCGCTCGGCAAAGCGATCGTCCGGCACCACCTCGCCGACCATGCCCAGGCGCAGCGCCTCCTCGGCGCCGACAGTCCGATTCTCCAGCAGGAAGCGGATCGCCTGCTCGTAGCCCATCACCTGCGGCAGCGTCCAGGAGAGCCCGCCGTCCGGCGAGCCGCCGATCCGCGGGTAGCCGGCGATCAGCCGCACGGTCTCGGCAGCGATCCGCATGTCGGCCGCCATGGCCAGCGACAGCCCAGCACCCACCGCGACGCCGTTCACCCCGGCGACGATCGGCTTGTCGCACTGCTCACGGAGGAGGAGCGGAAAGCGGCTCACCCAGCCCAGATCGTCCAGGTAGGCGTCCAGCGGCGAAAGCGGCACGTGCCTTCGTCCGTCCTCCTCCGGGGTCAGGTCAAGGCCGGAGCAGAAGGCGTCATCTGTACCGGTGATGCCGATGACCCAGACGTCATCGTCCTTCGCCGCCTCCTCGACAGCGGTGATGATGCCCCACGCCAGCTCCATGGAGAGCGCGTTCTTCTTCCTTGGTCGGTTGAGCCGCAGCGTCCGCACGTGGCCCGCCTGGCTCATCAGCAACACGTCACTCATCGAGTCGATGCCTCCGTTGGATTCGTGGCCGCGCACGCCGTAGCCTGCCGGGGGCTGCGGCCGCCACCCTCGGCGGTTGACTGGTCCGTTGGTCGCCCTACTCAGCCGACCGATGAGGGGATTCTATGGCCTCGCCCTGTGCTCTCGCAAGGAGTCAGAGCCGCCTGGCCCGCTTACTGGTTCACGGACCCACATCAGGAGACGAGGGAGCCGAGGATCTCCTCCATGTGGTCCACGAGCAGCAGGTGGCCCTCGCCGGGGTAAAAGGTGGCCTGGCACCTGGGAATCGCACCCGCCTGGTAGCGTCCCATCGAGGGAGGCACGTTCACGTCCTCTTCTCCCTGCCAGAGGTGCACCTCCATGGCGATGTCCTCCAGCCGGAATCCCCAGGGACGCGCGTACATCACCGCTTCCCAGGCCGCACCCCGGCCTCCAGGGCGAAACGACTCGACCGCGTCCTCCACGAACACCGCCCTTATCTCGGGGCGCGCCAGCACGGCCTTGTCGGGCTCGGGCATGGAGCGCATCATCGCAGACACAGCTCGATCCCCGAGCCGTCGCGCTCCTTGGGCCATCGCCCAATAGAGCCCATTGACCAGCCAGGGTAGACGGCGGGCGGCGCCGAAGATCAGCCGGTTCTGCCGGCTCATGCCTCCGGTTGCTCCCGGTGCCTGGAAGGGGCCCACGCCGCTGACGATTCCCGCCGCCGTCAGGCGCTCCGGTATCTTGAAGGCACAGGCCGCGACGTACGGCCCACCGCCTGAGACTCCGCCGACGGCAAACCGTTCGACGTTCAGCGCATCCGCCAACTCGACCACGTCTTGCGGCCAGTCGAGGAACGTCCGCCGCGCCTTGAAGTCGGAGAGGCCGTAGCCCGGCCGCTCGGGAGCGATGAGGCGCACGCCGAGCTCATTCGCCGCCTCGTGACCCAACTGCGCCTCCAGACGGGAGCCCGGCATGCCGTGGAAGAAGAAGAGCGGCTTGCCCTCCGGATCCCCGTACTCCCCGTAGCCGAGCAGCCGCCCGTCCGTAAGTCGCAGGATGTTGTCAGGTTTGCTGGATGACATGCGTCGGACCCACTCCCTTCTGAGCTCGTGTGGTCCCCCGACAGCTCGACCCGTGGGTGGCCGAGGGCGCCCTACTTGTAGGCGCCGTACTCCCGGATGGCCCTGACCATCGCCACGTAGTTCTCCGGCTTGCAGCCCGGGTGAATGGAGTTCGATGAGCTGGCTATGTACCCGCCGCCGGGCGCCGCCACAGCCAGCGTCTCCCTGACCGACTGCACGACCTCCTCCTCGCTGCCGAACGGCAGAAGATGCATGCAGTCGATGTTGCCGAGCACGCAGGCGCGACCGGCGAGGTGGCGCTTGACCTCGCCGATGTCCATGCACTGCGGCTGGATGGGATGAATGCCGTCGAAGCCGACCTCCAGCAGGTCATCCAGGATGGGCCAGAGGTTGCCGTCGGAGTGCTTGATGATGCGGGCCCCCCGCGAGTGCGCCACGTCCACGGCCTCCTTGTGGTACGGCTTGATGAACTCGCGGTAGTGGGCCGGCGACATGAGCGTGGTCGGGTTGTGAGCCAGGTCGCCCTCCATGCAGATCACGTCGGCCCCGAGTTCGATGGCCTTGGAGACGGATGTGTTGCAGAAGTCCGTGGCGAGCCGGGCCAGGGCATGGGCCAGCTCGGGATCCGTCATGTAGTCCAAGAGGAGATGCTCCATCGCCCCACGCAGGCTCCAGCTCCAGCGAAAGGGCCCGGGTATGGTGAACACGTGCGCCCTCTCCCTGCCCAGCTTGCCGATGACGTACTGGAGCATCAGGAAATCGGCGGGTTCCGGCTCCATGCCTTCGACGTGCCGGAGGTCCGAGGCATCGTGGACCGGACCCTCGACGGGGTAGGGCTCGCCGTGCTGGCTGGTGTGATAGACAATGCCGAACTTGTCCCGGACGTGGTCGGCGTCCTGGCGCTTCCTGCCGGTCAGGAAGACGGTGGACGACGCGTCCAGGTCGAGCTCCTCGACGATGGCGCAGAGGACGTCAATGAGCCGCACCGCCTCCTCGGGGGCGAGGTCGGGCAGGTCGCGGTCCGGCAGCATGGTCTCGCCGAACAGGAGCTTGCCCAGCTTGACGATGCTCGCCTCGTTCATGCCGAGCTCGAAGATGGGGACTCGATCCGGCTGGCCCAGAGCCAGAGCCCCCAGTATCCGCTCCCTGCCTGTCGTGATTCCCACGGCGCCTCCTCCTGTGCCACCGCGCTCAGCAGACGGGGGAATGATGGACCGCGGGAAGGGGGAGTGTCAACGTGGGCCAGTGGATGGGACCCGGTCGCGGAGCGGGGTGGCGTGGGGTCAGCATGACCCAGGACCATCCTGAAGCCAATGGGGGAGAGGCGTCGCCTTGCCCGCTACCAGCCAGGTGCCTACTAGACCCCCGCACCGCAGCATGCTTGACAGGGTACCGGCGTGAACATACGATCCGTCCGTTGGCGCAGCACCAGGGACTCAGTGAAGAGGCTCCGCCGCCGAGACACTCGCGTCGGGTGATGATGGGTGCATAACGAAAGACCAACCAGCATCTCACAGTACCTGCACTGGCTGGACAAAGAGCACGGCGTTCAGGTGGACAGGATCAGGATGCGGAACCGCTACGATTCCGTCGCCTCCAAGATAAGGGAGACCTTTGAATCATCCAGCTTCTGGAGAGAGCTTGTGGCTCGTCTCAGAGACTACGGCGAGGAGTACCTGCTCGCAACGGCCTACCCCCTCTTCACGGCTCCGCAGCCCCCGACGGTGCTGACCAAACGATTCGCCGCGTTCTTGCAGAAGACATTCAGAAGGAACGTCCTGGAAAACGATGGGTGGCCCGCTGCTCCCCCGAACGGGTGGGTGCTCCCCGACAATTGGTACGCACGCGTCGGCGACATCGTCCGCACCTCACTGGTGGTGAAGTACCTGGATGGGGTTGACTTCATGACAGACAGAATCATGTCGCTCTGCCGGGAGCACGCCCTGGAATGCGAGGTTTCGCTTGAAGCGAGGGAGGAGGGGTACTACGCAGCCCATGTTGCAGTTGCACAGCGGGTCGAGGTACCGAGACCGGATTGGGATACGGAGAAGCTTGACGCGACCGTCGAAATCCAGGTCACGACCCAACTGCAAGATGTGATCCGTATCCTTCTCCACAGGTACTACGAGGCCAGGCGTGAACGACGTGCACAGCCTGACGTTAAATGGCAGTGGGACTACAAGAGTGACGAGTTTCTCGCCAACTACCTCGGCCACATATTGCATTACGCTGAGGGAATGATCATGGAGGTGCGAGATAGGCAGTCCGTCTCTGGGTCGGCGGAGGCTGCGTCAGCGCGGACTGGGGAGTGACAGATGAAGGCAGAATGGAGAAGATACCTGACTGAAATCGGCATGGGCCGCCCTCTGGTCGGGCGTGTTGCGAGGGTGGAACGGGCGGTGGCAGCCGTCTGCGACGACAAGATCCGGGACCTATTCGTCAGCGACTACCTGGAGGAGAACCAGACCAGGCGATATGAGGGTCTATTCTTCTTCACCGACAAGGCCGCGATTCAAGCAAGCCGGTTCGTAAGCGAAGACACACTCGATATCGACCTGATTGCGAACTGCATCGTGAACCTGGCGATCTCCCGGACCGACTTTGATTTCGAGGAAACGACAGAGAAATCGCGCCTGAGGGTCGTGTACGCCACTGCGGGCCACTGCGGCGGCGAGCTCAAAGCGTCGAAGGAGAACTGTGCCCATCTCGCCAAGATAGTGCGTCAGCGCCTAGTGCCCAACCTCAGCATGCCATCCTTGCCCCTCGCGGTCCGTTGACCACCAACCGGCGGTTCCCGGCCAAGAGGAAGCCAGATGGCGATACCTGACGCCCCGGACGCCGTCATCACACGGCGGCGCCCTCCCCGATCGCCTGGTCAGATCCGGTCAGGCAACCCGAGGCCAGACCCCAGCTTCCCCTAGTGAGCGCCACCCCCACAGATGGGCTACAATTCGCAAGGTAGCCCCACCCACAACGCCAGGCCGGCGGGCCGTCGCCACCCACACCGGAGGCACCGCATGAGACCGAAGCTGTTTCTCACGCTGGCGGCGGTCGCGGTGGTAGCCTTCCCGGCGGCGCATGCCACCGCCGCCCCTGCCACGAGTCCTGTTCACGTGACCAGCTCTTGGGGCGAAGCGGCGTCGGCCTCGCAGAACGTGTCGATCACGCCCACGGCCACGGCGACCCCAGGGCCGCGTGAGGCCACCGAGGACGTTCACCTCCGAGGCGGCGTCTGCACCCCCGTCTTCACGACGTACCCCAACGGCACCCCCATCCCTACGATCGCGGCCGCCGTCTCCCCGCCGGGCATGTTGCAGGTGCTCTGGGACTTCGACCGCGGCACGTGGATGGGCTACTCGCCCCTCTTCCCGGAGGTGGGCGATCTCACCGAGATCAACTTCCTGGACGTTGTGTTCCTCTGCGTCGGCGGGTCAGGACCGAGCGCTGCCATCTTCACACGCCCGTTGGTGTGGGCGTCCTCCGGCTAGGACGACAGTGCACCGTTCGGCCGCGGCGCGGGGCTGGAAGGACAGACGGTGACACACTCCAACCACAGACAGGGGACGCGAGAGAACCTCCAGAACGACTGGGTGATGCTGTGCCTCCCCTATCGAGGGCCGCCGCCGGTCATGGAGAAGGTGGAGCGGTACAACGACATCTGCCGCCGCCATCACGCCATCAACCCCGACCGGCCGCGCGGGTGGTACATCTGGGTGTTCGACAAGAGGGAGAACATGGAGGCCGCCCTCAAGGAGCTCGCCGAGGCGGACCTCGGCCTGTCGGTGGTGGTGAGCGGCCTCTTTGACGAAGTGGCCGAATCCTGTCAACGGTCGGGAACCAGGGCCCACACCGTCAACCACTCGCTGGGCTTCTGGGGCAGGGCGGAGAAGCTCCCGACACGCGAGGTCCTCGAGATCACGACGATGTGCGGGCACGGGCTGGTGGCGCCCAGCCTGGTGTGGCATCTCGCCGAGAGGATCCGGCGCGACGAGGTGTCGCCGGCAGCGGCCTGCCAGGAGATGCGCCGGATGTGCCTCTGCGACATCCTCAATCACGTCCGGGCGGAGGTCCTGATGGGCAAGTTGGCAGAGGGCATCGACAAAGGCCAACTCTCGCCGCCGCCGCGCGGCTCTGAACAGGGCGCAGCGCCGTGATCATCAAGGATGACCTCTGCAACGGCTGCCTCGAGTGCCTGCCCTACTGCCCGATGGATGCCATCGTCGAGGATGCCGGGGCCGGCCGGGCCGCCGTCATCGAAGACGAGTGCGTCGAGTGCGGTGTATGCTATCGCGCCCGCGTTTGCCTGCCGGAGGCCATCCACCCTCAGGACCTGGAGTGGCCCCGGACCCTACGCATGGAGTTCAGCGACCCCTCGGCGCCCTACATGTCGCCTGTCTTCGAGCACCGCGTCATCAGCCGCTTCCAGGCCGAGCTGCGGGACATGGACCGGCGTCAGCTCCTGGACCGCGAGGGCGAGGCGCTCACCATCAGCGGTCGCGGCACCGTCGAAATGAAGATGAACGACGTGATGGGTCGATTCAAGCGGGGGCGGGCGGGCCTGGCGGCCGAGGTCGGCCGGCCCGGCGTGGGGACACGCTTTCGAGACGTGCAGACGGTGACGCGAGCTCTCGCCTCGACTGGGGTCGCCTTCGAGCCCCAGAACCCGCTGACCGACCTCATGACCAACGTGCAGACCGGGGACCTGCGGGACGACATCCTCGACGAGAAGGTCCTCTCCTGCATCATCGAGTTCGACGTTGCACTGGAGGACCTGTCGAGAGTGCTGACCACGATGAAGGAGGTCGCCCCGAAGATCGACACGGTGTTCGCCGTAGACTTGATCTCGGTGGTCAACGACGACGGGTCGATACCAACAGTGCCGATCGCCGAGTCGCTGGGCCTCGAGCCCTCCATCGCCGGGAAGACGAACGTCGGCCTGGGGCGACCGCTCGCCAGCCTCGACTAGCGACCGCAGGTCGCGCTGTCTTCGCTGTCTGCCGCACCTCAGCCTCCAGAACCGAGCGCCCGGTCCAAGTCGGCGATGAGGTCTTCCGCGTCCTCAAGGCCGATGCTGATGCGCATTATCCCATCCCCGGCCCACTCGCGGATGGCCTTCTTCTGCTCCGCGTCCAGGTAGGTCGCGCTGTCGACGTAGAGCTCGGTGGGGTAGTAGAAGAGCAGGCTTTGGTAGTCGCCAAGCGAGGTGGCGTACGTGAACACCCGCACCCGCTGGACCAGGTTCATCGCGGTCTCCATGTCCATCTGGGCGACGATCATCCCGCCGGGCCCCGACATCTGCCGCCGCATCAGCTCCTGCTGCGGGTGGCTCTCCAGGCCGGGGTAGATCACGCGGCTGACCTTCGGGTGGCCTTCCAGGAACCGCGCCACCGCCAGCGCGCTCTCCTGATGCTTCCTCATCCGCAGCGAGAGGGTGGCGAGGCCGCGGTTGATTAGCCAGGCATTGAACGGGCTCATGGCGCCGCCGAGATGGATGAGCATGCCCTGGCGGATCTCGTCGATGCCCTCTCGGGGTCCCAGGACGATCCCGCCCAGAGAGTCGCCGTGACCCCCAAGGTACTTGGTCATGCTGTGGAGGACGAAGTCCGCCCCCAGGGCCAGCGGCTTCTGTAGAACCGGCGTGGCGAAGGTGCTGTCGACCACCACCCGCACGCCCGCCTCGTGGGCGACGTCGGCGACGGCAGCGATGTCGGTCAGGCGGAGGATGGGGTTGGCGGGGGTTTCGATGTACACGAGTTTCGTGGTCGGTCGCAGCGCCCGGCGCACGGCTTCGACATCACTCGTGTCCACCAGCGTCACGTCGATGCCGTAGCGGCCCGCGTGCACGCCGAGGAACTCCACCGTGCCGGCGTAGCACACGTCACTCGCCACGACGTGGTCGCCGGCGCCCAAGAAGGTGAGCAGCACACCGGAGACGACCGCCATCCCTGAGGCGAACGCCAGGCCCGCCTCCGCTCCCTCCAGCGCTGACATCTTCTCCTCGAGCGTGCGCAGGGAGGGGTTGCTCCAGCGGGTGTAGACGTGCGGCGGACGATCTCCCTTGAGGAAGAGCGCGTCCATCAAGAGCGGGCCGGGATCCGGCAGCTTGAAGGTGGTCGTCATGTGGATAGGCGGCGTCACGGAGCCCGTGACGGGATCGGGCTCCTGACCAGCGTGGACGGCCTGCGTGTCGAATCGGTACTCGGTCATGCTACCCTCCGAACAGGACGGGCGAAGCGACGCGGGGAACGCGCCTCGCCTTCGCTAGTCCTCCCACTCGGCGGCCTCGAAGTCGGCCATGCTGCGCTTGCCAACCATGGCCACGTAGTCCAGCAGTTCCTTCTCCACCGCCGGGTCCAACTGGCGGGGCTCGTGTTTCGCCAGGATGTCGCGCACGCGCTCCCGCGCCAAGTCCAGCGCCGTCTTCGACCCCTTGCCTTCCCACACCTCCCTGGCATCCCTGCGCAGCAGCCTCGGCAGGAAGAACTCCCGCCGGAAGTGCTGCGCCGTGTGAGGCTGCGCCAGGTAGTGGCCCTCCCAGCCCACCTCCTTGATGAGGTCGAGGGCGATGGTCTCGTCGGTCACGTCGATCCCACGCGCCAGCCTCAGAGCCAGGGAGCACAGCTCATCGTCGAGGACGAGCAGGGGATGGCTCTCGGTCATGCTGGACTCCAGCGTGCCGCCGCAGGTGATGAAGTGGACGCCGGCGAGAACGGCCGGCAGCAGCGTGCTGACGCGTTCCAGCATGCACTGGAGGTCCAGAGCCTTGGAGTCGGTGGTGCCGCCCACGCTTCGGCAGGGGAGGCCATAGTAGCGGGCCATCTGCGCCGAGCCAGCGGTGATGAGGCCGGTCTCGACCGCGCCGAGAGCGACGTTGCCGGTCGCCATGTCGGCGATCGTGGACACGGTGCCGTAGAGCACCGGCGTGCCCGGGGCGATGATCTGGGCGAGCGTGATGTGTGCCAGGATCTCCGCATTGTGCTGGGTGAGCACCCCGGCCAGCGTGGCGGGAGCGGTAGCGCCGCCTATCGCCTCGGGCGACATGGCCATGGGCTGCCCGTACTCGGCAAAGAGGAACATGCCCTCGAGCTGGAGCTTGATCATCTGGAGAGGGCTCATCACCGAGCAGATCCCGAAGAACCGCGGGCGTCTCCTGAGCTCCTCCTTGCCGCCGACGGCGATGGCCATCATCCTCATCATGTCCTCGCTGGCCATCGCCCCATAGCATCCCAGCCCAAATGACTTGCGGGAGCTCTGGGCCCAGGCGAGGATGGCCTCCGTATGGATGGTGGTCATGGGAATGTCCATCGGCCAGATATCCATCTGGCTGTTGTCGATGTGATCAAGGGCGTTGATGAGGCGCAGGTGATTGCGTAGGTCCTCGAGCGTGGTCGGCCGGAGCTCGCCTGTCTCCGTATCGAAGATGTTCGTCGGAGTTCCGAGCGCGGCGAAGCTTACCTGGTCGGTTCCCAGCTCCATTCTGAAGTCCGGGTCCGCGCCGTACACCGTGAAGCTCTTCGGTGCCCGGTCGATGGCCGACCGCACGACCGTCTCCGGGATGCGCACCGAGCGGGCCGCCTCATCCACACGCGCCCCGGCCTCGCCGAAGGCGTCTCTGGCCCGCTTGAGGTCAACGCGGAGCCCAACGGTCTCCAGGATATTCATGGAGGCAGCGTGGATCTGTTCCACCTCCGCCGGGCTGAGGACTTCGAAATACGCTGGCTTCATGTGGCCTCCTCACAGGTGGGCGCCCACCGGGGAACCATGCCGACCGAGGTCCTTCGCTCCATCGCCGAACGCCTACGGCAGTATGTCGCGCGGGCTGGGTCGCACCCGCCGCTATCGATAGGCCCGGGCGGCCTCGATCGGCCAGATGGCCACCACGTCTCCGCCGCGCATGACGTAGTACTCGCTGTGAAGGTTGATGGTCGTGTCGTTGTGGCTGGGAAGGAGCTCAATACGATCGCCGGGCGACGGGTCACTCTCGCCGACGGCGACGTGCCCGTGCTCCTCCGAAAGGTAGGCCACCTTGACCGGCAGGTCCTTCCCCGCGGGCGGCCCGAACTCATTCGTCAGCGCCTTCATGCCGGCGTCGATGATCGCGAAAGGCCCGTGGCGTGCGACAACGGTTGTCAGCAGGCTGAGGGCGGGTTGCCCCAGGTCGGGGCGCACGGCCCGGTAGCGACCGTCCATGAAGACGTACGAGCCGGCCTGGACGTCTGTTACGTCGGGCCACGCGCCGGTGATGTCGAACGTGCCGGTGCCGCCAGCGCTGACGATCTCCGGCGCCAAACCGGCGTCCCGCAAGGCGGCCACGTGGCGGCTCAGGCACTCCAGGGCCTCGGTGGCGCGCTTGCGCCGCTCCTCGGCGTCCTCGATGAGCACGCAGTGGCCCTCGTAGCCCATGACGCCACGATAGCGAACGCCACCCGCTGCCATGCGACGGGCAAGGGCTACCGTCTCCTCAGGCGTTGCAGTGCCACAGCGATGCATCCCCACGTCCACCTCGATGAGGGCTTGGGGCGCGCCGCCGCTACGGGCCGCCCCCTCCTCCAGCTCACGAACGTTGAACTCGCTCTCGACGGCGACGATGACCTCGATGCCCGACGCCAGGAGCCCCATCAGGCGGTCGATCTTAAGACGGCCCACGACTTGGTTGGCGATGAGCACCGGTCCCAGGCCAGCCTTCACCAGCACCTCGGCCTCTCCCACCTTGGCGCAAGTGATGCCGATGGCCCCCGCCTCTAGCTGCCGGCGTGCGACTTCGGGCGTCTTTGGGGTCTTGAAGTGGGGCCGCAGCTTCTGGGGTCGGCCACGGAAGAAGGCGGCCATGGTAGCGAGGTTCGCCTCCATCACGTCGAGGTCGAGGAGCAGGGCCGGGGTGTCGATGTCATCCCTGCGCACGGAGGTCACGCTCCTTTCCTTCCCACCGCCGTCCCCTCGAGAGCTCGCGGGCACCCTGGTCAGTCTGCGCCGGCCTGAATGACGGGCAGCGGCCACCGTGCGCAACGTCGTCAGGCGAAGTCATCTGAACAGGTAGATGAAATTGGCGGCGTCTGGGCGCTCCTCCCAGCCGCGCTGCTCGTAGAAGCCGCGCCGGTAGGACTCGCGGTCCCGCAAGTTGAGCAGCGACAACCGGTAGCAACCCCGCGCCTCCGCCTCCTGCTTGACTGCTGTCAACAGTTGCGTTCCGACTCCCTCGCTGCGCGCCTCCAGCCCCACGAACAGCTCGGAGATATAGCCCTCTGGACCGGGATGCAGCAAGTAGGGCAGCCAGTGGACGCTCACATAGCCAACGAAGTGGCCGGCGTCGTTCTCCGCCGCGCATACGGAATGGCTGTCGTCGGCGAGGCAGAGGTCCAGGTGCTTCTGCACCTGCGCTTGAACGGCTTCGGCAGGCTGGTTGTTGACGAAGTCAAACATGTGGAGGTCCCGGAGCAGGACCGCCAGTGCTGGGGCATCGCTTGAGCAGGCCCTGCGTATGTGGACGGTCATGGTGACTCACCGACGCACCTGTGGCTGCTGAGGAATCGAGTGTGATCGCTCACCGTTCGCAGGCGCCAAATCGACGAGGGGTCGCGTGGGCAACGCATGACGTGCCCCTCTGCTGTCACGACACGCCTTCGTACAGTACCTGCCGCAGGTCGTCGACCACGTTCGTGCCGTCGAGCCGCAGGTGCCGTGGATTGAAGCCGTCGTGGCTGACGGTCAGCACGATGTCGCTCGGCGACAGGTCCGCGGGGATCGGCAGCCCGGCGACGCCGTAGCTATCCGTCTTCGCCTGTGCGATCACTCGGTCCCCGGCCCTCGCGACGATCTCCGCGCCTGCCACGGGCGGCTTCTCGCCCGATTCGTCGGGGTCGTTGGCCAGAACGGTGATCATCGCCGTACGGCCGTCAGCGGCGGGCTGAGCGACGACGTCCATATCAATGAGGTAGACCAGGTGCTCCGACACCACGGCCTTCATCCCCTGCCGGGGCAGCAGCCCCGCCTGGTTGGCAGCCAGCGACGTGTCGATTGCCGCCATGCCGTGGTCGCTGGTGATGACGAAGAGAGTCGAGTCGAAGAGACCCTTGTCCTCCAGCAGCTTCAGCACCCGGCCGAGGCGCTTGTCGCTCTCATCCAGGGCAGCCCTCAGTCCTTCGTGGTGGGGACCGTAGTCGTGGCCGGCGGCGTCGGTGACATATAGGGCATGATACACAAACATGGGCGGCGGATGGCTGTCCTCTGAGAACAGCAGCGCGACTTGGGCCATGCCACGGGCGTCCACTGTGGCCATGCCCTGCACGGCCTGCTGCCCTTCGGCCTTCCAGCGAGGGTTGATGTCCGCCTCGCACTCCGGGTTCAGGGCGCGCAGCTCCCCGCGGTTGGGGATCAGTCTTCGTTCGAGGGCGGCGTGGTCGGCGCCGCGACCGCAAGGATCGTGGATGGACGCGGTGAAGGCCCCGTCGTTGCCCTGCCAGGGGCCGAAGACGCGGTGGAAGGCCTCGAAGAGGGTCTCGACACCCTCGCCGAGGAACCTGGCCGACTCAAACTGCTGCCCCTGGGGTGTCACCACCTGGCGCGTCGGTCGGAGGTAGTAGGTGGGGTTGACGATGTCGTGGTGGCCGCACCAGGCGCCCGTGCCTATCGCGTTGTGGCTGGGCCACGTGATGGTGGGGAAGTTGGCGCAGGATCCATAGTGGAACATGACGCCCCGGTCGATGAGCCGCCTGAGGTTTGGGATCGAGCGGGCCTCGTTCTCCAGCCGCCAGGTCAGCTCCGAGTTGCTGATGCCATCGACGAGCACGATATAGACCCGCTCCGGCCTGGACAGGAGTTCACCGTCAGGACCGGTGTCCAGGACCTCCTCCAGCACACGGCCGTCCTGGCGTCGCAGGTACACGTCGGGTTTGGCGCCGCGTTCGCTGGCCTTCCGACCGGTCACGTCGCGACCGTCAATCTTGGGGAAACCCATGAGCCGCGCGATCGTCGGCGCGAGATCGATCTGGCGGCTGAAGGCTTCGGTGACGCCCGTGCGCACGCCGGGGCCGGAGAAGGCAAGGATACAGCGCGACTGGATGACGTCGCAGGCGCCATGCTGGCCGGTTTGACGCCCGAAAGCGTACGTCTTGGGGTTCAGCACCAGGTCGGGCGCGTTCGGGCTGTCGAAGAGCTGGGAGATTCGCTCGTAGGCCTCAGGATACGTTAGGTGCTCGGGCTCCACGTAGGCGTGGTCGGCGTCGCCCGCGTCGCGACCGGAAGCGCGGGCCGCCGCCATCTCCTCGTCGATGGTGGCGATGGCGCGGGGGTCCTGCTCCTCGATGGGATTGACGCCCACCTGCTCGACGATGCGGTACTCATAGCCCCCACCAGGCGCGAAGAAGCGCTGGAATCGCACCATCCCGCGGGCAGCCC
>DAOULP010000170.1:0-5762 GCA_034420175.1 Dehalococcoidia bacterium
CATGCTTTCGGACGTGGCTGCCCTGGGGCTCAGCATGTTCGCCATCTGGATAGCCATGCGCCCACCTACGGCCACCAGGACGTACGGCTTCCATCGGGTGGAGATCCTGGCGGCCCTGGCCAACGGCTCGACCTTGGTGCTCATCGCCCTGTACATCTTCTGGGAGGCTGGACATCGCTTCCAAGAGCCCCCTGACGTTCATAGCCTCCCTATGCTGGGGGTGGCGGCGGCCGGACTGGGCGCCAACCTGGCATGCGGCGCTATCCTCTACAGCCACAGGACCGAGAGCCTGAACGTGAGGGGGGCGTTTCTTCATGTGCTGGGCGATGTGTTGGGCTCGCTGGGAGCCATTGCGGCGGCCGTCATCATGCTCACCACCGGATGGCTTCTCGCTGACCCGATGATCAGCGTGTTCATTGGCGGCCTCATCCTGATCAGCGCCTGGCGGCTCCTGCGCGAGTCGCTGATGGTACTCCTCGAGGCCGTCCCGGCACACGTGGACGTTCGTGAGCTGGAAGGCGCTTTGAAGGGTGTGCCCGGCGTCGAGGGCGTGCACGATCTGCACGTCTGGACCGTGACCTCTGGCTTCGTGGCATTGAGCTGCCACTGTGAGCTGGACGGCGACCGAGACACTCACGAGGTGCTCACGGACCTATGCGGGCTCATTCACGCGCGCTATGGTATCCAGCACGTCACCATTCAGCCCGAGGCCGGCAAGCTGCGGGGCGACAGGCGGCACAGCCTGCCTCGCTGCACGAGTGACGTCGGCGATGTGTACCTCGGAAGTGCCTCGTCGACGTCGGCGGATACACCGGGCCCTTGACCCAGGCCTCGCTAACAGCCCGCGGCCCAACCACCGTGGCCAGAACGCTGCCCTGACTTGTAGCCACCTAGCCCTCACCCGCCGGACCTGCCGCCGGTAGCGGCGCCGCCACAACCCTCACGACCTGCGCCGGTTGGAAGGCTGCTCACTCTGGCCGCCCTTGCCGAACGAGTACATCGGCTGGACCCTCCCCCAGCCCGGTGCTACACTCTCGCCGACAACCGAGGCGATGACTATCGGGAGGTGTGGAATTGCGAATCCCTCTGCGCTGGCTGGCGATCCTGTTCGTGCTCCTGGCTGCGGGTCTCCTTGCGGCCTGTGGCGGAAACGGCGATGACGGAGAGGTGGTAGGGGACGAGACGCCGGACGCGGCAGCGCCCGCAACGCCAGAGGAGCCGGCGGCCACAGCCGCCATAGCGACGGAGGAACCAGGGGGAGAGGCAGGGGCAGCGCCCGCCGATGCCCTCGCTGACCTGGAGAGCTACCGTGTTGACCTGCGCTTCACCCTGGAGGGCACGGTCACGGAGGGGGCGGGCCTGCTGGCCGTGGACCTTGAAGGGGCGTTCGTGGCACCTGACCGCACTCAGACCCGGGTCACTGCCCGCGTCGACGAGCTGGAGCTTGAGGAGGAGTCCATCACGATAGGCGGTCAATCGTGGGTGAAGGTCGGCGATGATTGGGTCGAGGGTGAGCCCCAGTTCGAATTCGGCGACATCTCACCCAGTTCGCTGCTGGAGAATCTGAGCGCGGAGCAGCTACGCCTGATAAAGCCCAGCAAGGAGACCGTGAACGGCGTCGAAAGCCTGCGCTACAGCATCGGGCGGGATGACATCGATGCCCTGCGCAGCGTGGGCGCCCTGTTCGGCGGGGACGAAACCTTGGCTGACATGCCAGAGGACTTCGACATCGACCTCTGGCTGGCGGAGGACGGCGGCTGGCCCGTGCGCATCACTATGACGGCCCACGGCATGATCTCCGAGGGCGAGGAGATCGACCTCGACTTCTCCATGGACATCACGGACGTCAACGACCCGGACGTCAAGATAGAGGTGCCCGAGGGGTAGGCACAGACCAGCGGCAACCGGACGACAGCACAGGGAGAGGGCACGGGCCCTCTCCCTGCTCCTTGCCCCCCGATCGCTCCCTACAGAAGGCGGCGGATGGCCTTTCGGCCGGGGCGCGGGTCGTAGTTGGCCTTGAACTGATTCAGGGCGTCGCGGTCAATCAGGTACTTGCCCGCGAAGAGGACGGCGGGGACCTTCCCCTGCTTGATGAGCCGCCTGAGACTCTGGGGGTGGATGCCGAGGACGCGGGCCGCCTCGACCAGGTCAAGGTAGTTGTCGAACGGAGTACTGACCATTCCCCTATCACCATGGTAAGCCGCTAAGACGCGTGAATAATACTACCACCCCTGTCTAGCAAAGGAAAGGGCTCCGGCCTCTTCTGGCAGACTCAATCTGAGCCAATTCTCAGCCGGTCGGTGGCGCCGCCCAGCCACTCGTGCCCCACCCCAGCGCCGGACCAGCCCCGCCACCGACCTACGAAGTACCTCCCTTCGTCCCGGCCTCGCCGCGCGCCTCAGCCAGGCAAAGGGCCACGGGCGGGTGGAGATTAGGGAGTCTTTGCACTGCCATACAGGGAGCTGTAGGCGGCCAGGTTCTCCGACACGAGCCTCACGTAGGCCTTGGTCTGGGCAAACGAGATCTCTTCCAGGAAGAGGTCCTCGTCCTCCCCGCGCCCGAGCCAGCGGCTGGCGTTGCCGGGGCCACCGTTGTAGGCGGCGAGGGCCGGGGCCAAGCGGCCGTCGAAGGCGTCAAGCTGCTCGGAGAGGTAGTGCGCGCCGAACCGGATATTGACGGTGGGCCGCAACAGATCCAGCTCCGAGACATCCTCCTCGAGGCCGAGGTCGGCCGCGATCTCCTCGGCGGTGGAGGGAATGACCTGGGTGAGTCCCAGGGCGCCGGCCGACGAACCGGCCCGGGGGTCGAACAAGCTCTCTTGACGGATAACAGCCAGAAGGACAAGGGGCGAAGTGTCGGTGCGCTCAGCCGTGGTCTGAATCGGCGACGCGAAGTCGATGGGGTAGGCCAGACGGAGCAGATCGGGCGGGGCGGCATCGGCCGCAGCCTCGGGCAGAGCGGCCAGCAAACGACTGGCGGCCTGGGCCGAGAGGCGTGTGACACCGAGGGGTTGAACCGCCCTGGCCAGCGCGAGAAGGGCCGGAGACGTCGTCCCGTGGGCCTCCAGCAGGCTCTGCAGTTCAAGAGATGCCTCGTCCAAGAGTTGGAGGTCCAAGAGCTCTTTGGCCCGCAGCCAGCGAGGGTCGTTGAGGAAGGCCCGCGACGCGCCCGACAGGTCGGACGGGAGCCAGGAGGCGGCCCAGGCGTCAATGGCAGTCCAGTCGATCGCGGGTGCATCTGTCAGGTCTACCTGGTCGGGCTGCGCAGAGGGCGCCGGCCGCCCCAGGAGAGCGGCGGCGCGGAGACCGTAGTAGCCATCCGGGTCGGTCTCAGCCAGCTCCTGGAGGATCGTGAGCGCCTCACCCGAATGGCCGGCACCTCTCTCAGCCTTGGCCAGCCAGAGGCGCGAGCGGGCGACGTCATCGGCGTCATCCGCCAGCGATCGGGCCGAGCGAAAGGCGGAGATGGCTTCGTCGTACCGGCCCTCCTTGTACAAGAGCAGGCCCGCGCGGAACGGCGCCTCCGAGGCCCACGGGGAGCGGGGGTACCGGCGGGGGAGCGCTTCGTAGGCGCTCTTGGCTGAGCTGTAGCGACCGAGATCCTCAAGCAGGCGGGCGCGCCACCAGGCGGCGTCGTCCGCCACGGGGCCATCGGGGTCGCGAGCGAGTGAGTCGGCGTAGGCATCGAGGGCGGCCTCCTCGTCACCCCGCCGCTCGTGGACAGCGGCCAGATAGTAGGCGGCCTCGGCATCGTGCGGGCCGGGTGGGTCTTGCTCGAGGTACTCCTCCAGTGTTGCCTGGGCCTCGCTGTCCTGAAGGTGGCGATAGTAGACAAGCCCCGCCAGGTAGCCGTCGACGCTCACGCCCGCCTCTTCAAGGTAGAGCAGGGCGTCGAGCGAGGCAGGCGCCGATGGGTAGTCCGCAATGACGGCCAGATGATGGTCCGCCCAGTCGGGGTCCCCACGCAGGCGGCTGAGGACGCCGATCCGCCAGCGGGCCAGGGCCCGGTCGGCGTCGGACGTCGTTTCCTCGAACAGCCGCTCGTACCAGGCGATGGCATCGTCGAGAGTGCCACCAGACTCGAACGCACCGGCCATGTCGAGCAGGGCGCCGGCGGCCACCACAGGCGGGAGTCCGGCACTGAGCGCCGAGTCGGCGGCCTCGGCCGCTTCCTGGGAGCGACCGAGGGAGGCGAGCAGGCGGGCCCGGGCGAGGTCGGCGTAGGGGGCGGCGGCGCTGCCCTCCTCTGCGAAGCTGCCGTAGTGCTCCAGCGCCCCCTCGAGATCACCGAGGGCCTCCTGAGCTTCGCCCAGGAGGAACTGCGCCACCCGGCGGTCGCTGTCTGAGCCGGCCTGAGCGAGGACGTTTTCGAGTTCGTCGCGGGCCTCAAGGTGCTGACCGTTGAGGAGGTATGTGCGGGCCAGCGAAAGCTGGGCCAGCGGTCGCGCCGGCTCGGGGGAGCGGGCGATAACCTCTTGGTAGACAGCGATGGCCTCGTCATACTCGCCGTTGCGCTGGAGTTCGTGGCCGACGGCGGCGTCGGGCGGCGCTGGTGTCGGCGGCGCACTCGTGGGCGACGGTGCTGGGCTTGTCGCGTCAGGGGTCGGCGCTGGCCCGTCGCGGCATGCGGCGATGAGAATGGCCGTGGCACCAAGGACAACGGCAGCGCACCGGACGGCGCGCCCCGGGGGGATGAGACGTGGCGTTGAGGCCGAGGCGGTCATCGTGAGAAGCCGACCGTCTTTGACGTGCAGTTGAGCCAATGCTACACTCTCCTGCTGGCCGGCGCTAGCTTCCTGCCCGTCCCGAGCCCGACCGCCGGGCCAGGATGGAGCAGGGATACTTCTAGAGCGGCTCGAGAGGTGCGACCTGTGCGTTACGGTCTGATAATCGGCGCGGCAATGGTGGCCATGTTGCTTGTCGCCAGCGGAGTGGCGGCGCAGAACCAGGCCGGGTGGACGGACTCGACCGTGCGCCTCGCGCTGCTCAGCCCGTCGTCGGGTGCCGGGGAATCGATGGACAGCAGCGTCGGGCCTGCCGCGTTTGAGGCGGCTCAGCCGGCCAGCGAAGAGAATGATGACCTCGTTGCCGTGGCTCTCGCCACTTTCGGGGTGGCGGTTGCGGCAGCGGTGGTAGGTCTGGTGGCCTACCTGGTGCGAGTGCGTCTGGGTCTCGTGGCGCCGCCGCCCCCTCCCCCAGAGAAGGGCCACGGCACTCACTAGGGGCGCCAACCCATCCAGCGCAAGAAGGGGATGGCCTCAGGGTCATCCCCTTGTGGTTGCGGTAGGCGGGGCTAGGTGGCGGGCTGACGGGCCGCCATCTCCTCTTCGATCTGGGCGAGCCAGTCGCGGTACTTGTGCAGCTTCTCCTCCAGCCCAGATTGCATGTCGTGAAGAGCGTCCACCTTCTGGCGGATCAATGCGTGCTGGCTCTCGGTAACCTCGAGGGCCCTGGTGATGCTGCGGTGGCGTTCCGCCAGGTCGGCCTGGGGCCGGTACGCGGCCCGAAGCTGCCACTTCACCTCTTCGGCCTCAACCATCTCCTTGATCTCCGCCAGGGTAAAGCCCAGGAGCTTGCGCAGACGCAGGATCTCCTCGACACGACGAACGTCGTCCTCGGAGTAGAGGCGAAAGCCGCCTTCCATGCGGCTGGGCGGCTTGAGGAGCCCCTTCTCCTCGTAGAACCGAAGGGTGCGCTGCGTGACGCCGGTGCGCTCGGCGACCTCGCCTATCTGTAGATAAGCCCCGGTGGGCTCCGGGG
>DAOULP010000171.1:0-16360 GCA_034420175.1 Dehalococcoidia bacterium
ACGGGCTGGTTCCGGCCCGAGGAGATCCCCTGGCAGGAACTCGCCTTCGAGACGACTCACTGGGCTCTTCGCGACTGGGCAGCCCTCAAGGCGAGTCGCCCCCGGAGCCGCGGCTAGCCCTCCCCCTCCCCCGACTACGCCCCACGCGCTTTCCGCCCTCGTCCCGCTGGCGACGCGGCAGACCTCGGTAGTCCGGCGCCAGGATCTCGAACACCAGGCTCACCTTGGGGTCGCACATGCGCGAGGCCCACGAGTCGGGAACGTCGTACAGAGCCCCCTGTATGGTGACCACAGTAGGCAGCTTGGCGTTGTATCGATGGTTGAGGATCTGGAAGATCTTCTCCTGGGCCCAGGGCGTCGACCCATGTACCCCCAGGTCGTCAAGGACGAGGTAGTCGCACGCACGTAGCCGGTCGGCAGTCGAACCGGGCACGTCCTCCTCACGGCCGTATGCCGCCCGCAACGTATCCATCAGATCGGGAACGAAGAAGAATTCGACCCGACGACCGGCTGCCCGCCACTCCTGGGCGATGGACACCGCCAGGTGCGTCTTGCCCGCGCCGGTGCCTCCCAGGAGCACCAACCACCCGTCGGGGTCGCGGGCGTAGTTGCGAGCGGTCGTAAAGGCGTCACGCAGATTGCGGGATACCTCGGGAGCGGCCGAGAAACTCCTCACGTCGAAGCTCTCGAAGGTCATCTGCCGGAGGAGCGGAAGCGAGAGGCTGGGAATGGCGCCGCGCCGCTGGGCCTGGGCCATCCCCAGGCTAAAGACCCGCGAGAGAGCCGGATCGCCCAGGCGGCTGGCCAGCCGCCTGTCCAGACCCTCCAGCTCCACGGCGGTGGTCACAACCGTCGGCGCCTGAGTGTTGAAGCGGTGGTTGATGAGCTGGAAGAGCTTTTCCTGAGCCCAGGGGGTGGTGCTCTGGGAGCCCAGGTCGTCGAGGATCAGGACGGGAGCGTTACGCACCTGCTCGAAGAACTGGTCGTAGGGCAGGTCCTCGCCCGGCACGCCGTCGGCCTCCCCCCTCGCAGCGGGCAAACCGGCTCGGCCATCCCCGAATGGCGACCCACCTTCGGCCGGGTGGCGGGCCGGATTGTAGGAGGCGCGCAGGTGATCCAGAAGGTCAGGGACGACGACGAAGAGGGCGGGGCGGCCTTGCTGGATGCAGCCGTTGGCGATGGCGGCGGCGACGTGAGTTTTGCCGCAGCCGCTGGGTCCCAGCAGCACCAGCCAGCCCCGCGGCTCGTCGGTGAACTCCCGCGCCGCAGTCACGCAGAGGGCGAAGGTCTCCTGGTCGCGAGGGTTGCTGCTACGGCCCCCCTCGATGAGGTTGTCGAAGGTGAGACGGCTCAGGGGACCCAGGTTGCTGTAGCGGCGCAGGCGGGCGGAGCGCCGCTCTTCGCTCTCCTCGACGACGCAGCGGCAGGGGAGGGCCTTACCGAAGTCGGGGTGGCCCAGGCTCACCCCTGCCCTAACGAAGCCGGCGCCGCCGCACAGCGGACAGGCCGGCTCCTCCTCGTCAGCGTTGAACCCGATCGCGGTACTTCCCTGAGAACTGGCCCGGACGCCTAGCTCCCCTCTCAGAATCTCGTCCAGCCTGCGCATAGTCGGGTCCGTCCTTCTCCCACCGTTTCAGAATGGCAGCCACGTAGTTCCAGTTCCTCACGTTGTTGGCGACCGCCCTCTCGAAGGCCGGACGCAACCACTCCTGTGGGTAGAGCTCCTCCGCCTCCCGCAGCTCCTCGGCCACCAGAGGCGCGAGGGGCCCGATGTTCTCCTCGTAGAGGGCATAGATGCTGCGCGAAGGTTCCACCGGCTCGGCCTCCGGGAGCGGCCGCCAGGGCGCTATCTTCAGTTCACCGCTGCGGAGCCTCTCCGCAGCGAGGCGATCGGCGGCGGCGTTCAGGAAGTAGATGTCCTGAGCACCCTCGGGTCCCTCCACCGATACGGGCAGCAGGAGGCCAACGTCGACAAGGGCCCTCAGGCCCCGCTCCAGCGCCGCCCGTCTCACCTCCACCGAGCGAGCGTGGTCGGCGGCCAGACCGTCTGTACGAGAAGCCCGGTCAAGGAAGAGGGCCAGGTCGGCCTCGGCGGCCAGCTCATCGCGGGTAAGGAAGCGAGGGTCGTCCTTCTTGCGGTGCAGCAGATAGAAGACATAGAGAGCGATCCCCAGCTCCACGGGGTCGGTCAGACGGGGCAGCAAACGCGGAAAGAACGCGCTTGGGATCGGCGTCTCCCAGGCCTCCGGGGGGAAGCCGGCGAAGGGGACCTGGCTCACACCGCCTCCTCCTCGCGCACCAGCAGGTCCTCGAACTTGGCGACGCGCTGGCGAAAGCGCAGGTGGATGGTCCCGGTAGGCCCGTTGCGGTGCTTGGCGACGATGATCTGGGCGATCCCGGCCGGATAGGCGTCGCCCGCCGCCTCCGGGTGACCCGCCTGCCACTGCTCCCGGCCCACGTAGACGTCCTCACGGTAGATGAACGCGACCACGTCGGCATCCTGCTCGATGCTACCGCTCTCCCGCAGGTCGCTGAGCTGAGGGATGTGGGGAGTGCGCATCTCAGGGGCACGCGAGAGCTGGGACGCGGCGATGACAGGCACTTCCAGCTCACGGGCGAGCTCTTTGAGCGAACGGGAGATGTAGCTGATCTCCTGCACCCGGTTGTCGCTGCGGCCGCCGCCGTGGATGAGCTGAAGGTAGTCGACGATGACGAGGTCGAGGCCCCTCTCCCGGTGCAGGCGGATGGCCTTGCCCCGGATCTCCGTCACCGTGAGGACAGGCGAGTCGTCGACATAGATCTCGGCCTGGGCCAGCGTGCCCAGGGCATGCATGATGCGGCGCTCTTCACGCTCGGTGTGCTCGCCGAGGCGCAGACGGGTCGAGTCGACGCCCGACTCGCTGGCCAGGAGCCGCTGCGCTAGCTGCTCCGCCGCCATCTCCAGGCTGAAGACGGCCGCCCGCGCGCCCTGTCCGACGGCGGCGTTGCGGGCAATGTTGAGGCCCAGGCTGGTCTTGCCCAGGCTGGGCCGCGCCGCCAGGATGATGAGGTCGGAGCGCTTGAGGCCCCCAAGCAGGGTGTCCAGGTCCACGAACCCGGTGCGGACGTGGCCCTGGAAGCGGGGCCCCTCGGCCTCGACCCCGGCCTGCTCCCAGTACTGGTCGAGAACCTCACGTATGTGGACGAAGTCACGCAGGCGCTCGCCGCCACGAAGAGTGAGGATGAGGCCCTCGGCCCGGGCCAGAGCGCCCTCCAAGTCGGGGCCTCCCTGGTAGGCCAACTGGGCGATCTGAGCGGAACGCTGCACGAGCTGGCGGTAGATGGCGTCGCGCTTGACTATCTGGGCATAGTGCTCCACGCCCACGACGGTAGGAAGCTCGGCCACCAGCCGACTGAGGTAGGCAGCGCCACCTATCTCCTCCAGGCGCTCGCGACGAGCCAGCTCATGGGCCACCGTCACCTGGTTGATGGCCTCGTTGCGGTCGAAGAGAGCCAGACAGGCCTCGTAGGCCCAGCCGTTCTTCTCCCGGAAGAAGTCCTCGCGCCTCAGGATGGGGGCGACGCGATAGACGGCCTCCGTATCGACCAGGAGGGAGGCGACCACAGCCTCCTCAGCCTCGATGTCATGCGGTGGTAGCTTCTCAACGACCAAATCCGGCTACTCCCTGCCTGCCAGAAGACAGCCCTACCTGCCGCCGGACGGGCTGGCCCGCCCGTGAGCTTGCCCGCCGGCTCGTCGGGTGCCGACGGCCATTCGCGGGACCGCGCCTTTCGGCCGCGGTCCCGCCGACCCAAGCCGGTTCGGTCAGTCCTTCTGGCGGCCCGCCAGGATCTGGTCGGCCGTCCTGCCCAGCAAGAGACGCCCGAGCTTGCGGTGCCCTACCGTCAAGTAGTGCTTGCGCCAGATGGTGCGAACGTCCTCCACCGTCTGGGCGGACTTCAGTTCCTTCTCCGCCGCGTGTAGCGCCTCTGCCTGCTCCTCTGGTTCCGGCATGTCTCCTCCCGAATCGACGCTGCAGACTCCGGCATCCGTTGCCGGCCGGGACAGCTAGCTCTCCTCTTCTGCGTCCTCCGGCGCGTCCTCCTCTGTGTCCTCCGATGCCTCTTCCGGCATCTCTTCTATCTCCTCCGCGGCCACGTCTTCGGCCTCGGCCTCCTCGGCAACCGCGCCCTCGGCAACGGCCTCCTCCTCCTCCGCAACCACGCCCTCCCCTACGACCTCCACCGTCACCTTGGCCTCGACGTTGCGGGTGAGGCGCAAGGGGATCTCGTAGGTGCCGAGCGTCTTGATGGGCTCCTCAAGCACGACCAGGTGACGGTCCACCTCCTGCCCCACCAGCTTCGAAACCTCCTCGGCGATGTCGCCGGAAGTGACGGAGCCGTAGAGCCGGCCCTGCTCGCCGACACGGGCGGTGATGACGATGGGCGCTGCCATTCCCTCGGCCAGGGCGCGCGCCTGCTCGTCCAGCTCGGCCTGGCGGCGGGCCTCGACGACGGCTCGAGCCTCGGCGCGCTTGACGGCGTCGGGAGTCGCTGGGGCCGCCAAGCGCCGGGGCAGGAGATAGTTCCGGGCGAAGCCGTCGGCGACCTGCTTGATCTCGCCGGTGCGGCCGGAGCCCTCTACGTTCTGAAGAAACACAACCTTCATGCGACCTCCGGATATGTGAGACGGCGGCCGGCGCCGCCGGTTCTCACCTTACAGATGGCGGCGGGAGAATCAAGGCGGGCCGAAACATAACGCCGGGAAAATCTTTCCACATCCCGAAACCACAGGCCTCCCGCCTGTGGACAGAGCACCCCAATCCATCCACACTGACGAGAGAATACATGTTCTCCTGGCGCCCATTCTCGCACACGCGTTCTGTTCTGTCAAGCGCTTCAGCACGTGCATGATACACGAGCGCGCTGGCACGCGCTACGCTCGCGAGACACCGCGCCCCTGGCAAGCACACCACAGCACAGGCTCGGGCATGCTAGCACCTTGTGGCCGTCCCTCTTCGCCTGCACAACCTTGACACGTGTTGCCATCGGCGTTAATATGGGTGAGGAGTCACCCATATTAAGCGTGCGACTATGGCGCGTATCACCGCTTCCGCCAAGGAGACCGTAAGACAGCGCCTGCTCGCGACGGCCGCGGAGCACTTCGCGCGGCGCGGCCTCGACGGCGCAAATGTCGACGCCATCTCTCTCGACGCCGGGTTCGCGAAGGGCACCCTCTACAACTACTTCCAGAGCAAGGAGCACCTCTTCGCTGAGGTGCTGACTGAGGCCTGCCGACGCGCCCTGCGCCTCTACGACGAGAAGGCGCCCCGAGCGTCGGTCCGAGACCGGCTGACCTCCCTGGTCGCGGCCGACGTTGAGGTTCTGCGCCAGGAGGAGGAGTTCCTCAAGGTCTTGATCCGGGAAGCCATGAGCTTCCGACCGGAGACCTACCCACTTGTCGTCGAGCATCTGGCTCCCTTTCTGGACAAGATCGAGGAGATCCTGTCCCAGGGCGTCGCGTCCGGAGAGATCCGTGGGGGCCGGCCGCTGCGCCAGCGTGCGCTGGTGTTCGTGGGCCTCTTGACGGCGCTGTACGTTCAGCACTGGGGCTCAGGGAGGAGCTGGCCCAGCCTGGAAGAGATCCCCGAACTAGCGGTGACCGTCTTTCTGGACGGCGTCCGACAGGCTGGGCCGTCCCAAGGTGGATGATGAGCTCGTTCGTCCTCATGCGTCTGCTCGAGTCGGCACCCCGGCGATACGACATCGGCATCCGGCTGCTCTCGCTGGGGCACGTGGACAAGGTCCACAGTCAGATCGCCGAAAGGTTCGCGGCGGAAGGCCTCCACGTCCTCGATGTGGGCTGCGGAACAGGCTCCCTGGCGATCGCTCTTGCCCGCCGAGGCGCGCGGGTCACAGGTATCGATCTCTCTCCGCAGATGCTCGACATGGCCCGCCGGAAGGTCGAGGAGGCCGGGATCGGGGACGGGGTGACGCTAGCTCAGATGAGCGCCATCGACCTGGACGAAGCTTTCGAGGACGGCAGCTTCGATCTCATCACCAGCACCCTCGTCTTTAGCGAGCTGTCGGACGACGAGCAGCGGTTCGTGCTGCGCCAGTGCCACCGCCTGCTGGCCAGGGAGGGTCGTGTCGTGATCGCCGACGAGAAAGTGCCTCCCTCCTGGCCCAAGCGACTGCTCCACATGCTGGTCCGCCTCCCTTTGGTGGTGGTAACCTACGCCCTCACCCAAACCACGACGCGCGCCGTGCGCGACCTGGAGAGCCAGATCACGGCTGCCGGGTTCCACGTGGAGTGGACGGACGCGACGTTCCTGGGTGACTTCCAGATCGTTGCTGCCGTCAGGCAACCAGAGTAGAGGCGAGAGAAACCATGCGAACCTTGGGCGGCTACCTCAGCGACATTGTCCAGACAGCGCTTCGCTTTCTGCCCTTCCCCGTCAAGACAGGCCTCAGACGACTCGGCAGCCCCGGCCGTGGGTCCCCGGTTCTTGTCACCGGCAACTTCGGGCTCACCGTCCGCCGCCTGTGCCGAGCCCTCAGCGGCATCGATGCCTATCTGCTGGTAGCCAACAGCCGGGGGATCAACGTCTGGTGCGCGGCTGCCGGCGGTCACTTCACGACCGACGACGTCGTGGCCGTCATCAAGACCAGCGGCATCGGCGGTCTCGTCGACCACCGCCGCCTGGTGCTGCCTCAGTTGGCTGCTACCGGCATCGAGCGCAAGGCCCTGGAAGAGCGAACGGGCTGGCGCTCGGTCTTCGGACCCGTCTACGCCGAAGACATTCCCCCCTACCTGCACAACCACTACCGGAAGACAGAGCGCATGCGGACGGTCCGATTCGACCTGGGCCAGCGTTTGGAGATGGCGGTCATGTGGGCCTTCCCCATCTCCGTCATTCCCCTGGTCCCGCTTCTCGTTTGGTGGCGAGGCCTGGCTTTGCCGTTCCTGGCGGTCGTCTGGGCCCTGGCCCTGCTCATCTTCCTCGGCTTCCCGTGGCTCCCCAGTCGGGCCGCCGTCTCCCCCAGCCATGCCCTCCCCGGCTGGACTCGATACCTGATCGTCTTCGACGCACGATCGCAGAAGGTGCTGGTGGTGTGGGGGCTGCTGCTTGCCGCCCTCGCCGCCTACGGTCGCGTCGCCGCCGACTGGCACTGGACGACGATCATCGGGTGGGGACTGGCCGGCCTGGCCGTCGCTCTCCTGATCAGCCTCGACCTGGCGGGCAGCACACCGCTGTACAAGAGCGGCCTTCACGAAGACAGGCTTCTGCGCGTCGAACTCGATCTCGACAGGTGTGAGGGACGGGCTATCTGCGAGCAGGTCTGCCCCAAGAACTGCTACGAGATCGACAGCCAACTGCACAAGGCCCGTATCCTGGAAGGCAGCGAGTGCGTCCAGTGCGGCGCCTGCATAGTTCAGTGTCCGGAGGACGCCCTCTCCTTCGTGGACCCCACGGGCCAGCGGATTCCCCCCGAGCAGATCCGGAAGTACAAGCTGAACCTGCTGGGGGAGCGCGTCGTATCCGCCTGACAGACGAATAGCGCTCTCGAAGGCCGCGCGGGCCGGGCGCGGCGCCCGGCCCTACCCCTCCAGCGCGCGGGGCAGTCCTTCCTCGTAGGCGCGGACGAGATCGGCGACGGGTAGGTCGACGTGCTGGCCGAGGCGCAGGCGCTCGCCGCCGACCACGCCCAGATAGGTGAGGGGCACGCCACTGGCGGCGACCAGGGCTTCCAAGTCGGCGCGTGCGGCCGGCGGGCATGACACCACGATGCGTGAGGGCGCCTCGCCGAAGAGGGCGGCGTCCAGGCGGCCCCCAAAGGCCAACTCGGCCGCGTCCAGCCCCTTCCGCGAGGCAACGCAGCTCTCCGCCACCGCCACGGCCAGGCCGCCGTGGGAGCAATCGTGGGCGGAGCGCAGGAGGCCGCCGCGGATCGCCTCCAGGCAGGCCCGCTGCACGCGCACCTCCAGCTCCAGGTCGATGGTTGGCTGACCCGCGACAAGGCCCTGCATTTCGTACAGGTAGTCGCTGCCGGACAGGGAGGCAGCCGGCGCTTCGAGGCCGGCGCCCAGGAGGAACACGAGGTCGCCGTCGGCCTGGAAGCCCATCTGGCAACGGCGGTCAACGTCGTCCAGAAGGCCCATCATGCCCACCACGGGCGTCGGGTAGACGGCCTCGCCCGACGTCTCGTTGTAGAGGCTGACGTTGCCGGAGACGACGGGCGTGTTCAGGGCTCGGCAGGCCGCCGCCATGCCGGACACGACCTGAGCGAGCTGGTAGTAGACATCCGGGCGCTCCGGGTTGCCGAAGTTGAGGCAGTCGGTGATAGCCAGGGGCTTGGCACCGACGCAGACCACGTTGCGGGCCGCCTCGGCCACTGCCATGGCGCCCCCAGCGTAGGGGTCAAGGTAGCAGAGGCGGCCGCTGCCGTCGGTGGTGAGGGCGACCGCCCGGCGCGTGCCCTTGACCCGCATGACGGCGGCGTCCGCGCCCGGTCCCACCACGGTGTTGGTGAGGACCTGATGGTCGTACTGGCGCCAGACCCAGCGTTTGTCAGCGATCTCCGGACAGGCCACAAGCCGCCATAGGGCCGCCTCCGCCGTCGAGAGGTCGGGGGCAGGAGGCGGCAGGTGAAAGCCCTCCAAGACCTGGACCGGCAGCAAGTCGGGCAGGTCAGGGAGCGACGAAGGGTCAAAGGCCTGGATCTCCGACAGGTAGCCCGGCGGTTGTTCCGGCAGACGGTATTCGGGCGGGTCGGTGAGGACCTGAACCGGCAAGCAGACCACTTCCTCGCCGCCATCGCGGATGCGCGCCAGGCCGTCGTCGGTCACGACGCCGATGATGTCGCAGTGTAGCTCCCAGCGCTCGAAGAGGGCGCGCACATCGTCCAAGTGCTCGCGCCGGGGGATGATGAGCATGCGCTCCTGAGACTCGGAGAGCATAACCTCGTAGGCGTTCATCCCCTGCTCGCGCCGCGGAACGCAGGAGATGTCGATCTCGATACCGGTTCCCGCGCGGGCGGCGGCCTCCACGGCGGAGCTGGTGAGGCCGGCCGCGCCCAGGTCCTGGATGCCCTCGATCCAGTCGGGGTGATTCTCCGCCAGATCGACGCAGGCCTCCATGAGGAGCTTCTCCAGGAAGGGATTGCCTACCTGAACCGTCGGCCGTAGCTCGCTGCTGCCTTCGTCGAACACGCGAGAGGCGAGAACGTTGGCGCCGCCGATCCCATCGCGGCCGGTGTCCGCCCCAACCAGCAGGAGGGGGTTGCCGGGACCCGCCGCACGAGCCCGCACCAGGCGATCGATGCGGGCGTAGCCCACGCACATGGCGTTCACAAGAGGGTTACCGCTGTAGGACCCGGCGAAGCTCACCTCGCCGGCCACGGTGGGAATGCCCAGGCAGTTGCCGTAGCCACCAATGCCACCGACGACGCCGCCGAAGAGATAGCGATTGTGCCGCTCACTGAGGGGTCCGAAGCGCAGAGAGTCGAGGATGGCTATGGGCCGGGCCCCCATCGCGAAGATGTCGCGCACTATCCCGCCCACTCCGGTGGCCGCTCCCTCGTACGGCTCGACGAAGGACGGGTGGTTGTGCGACTCGATCTTCATCACAACGCAGAGCCCATCGCCGATGTCGATGGCGCCGGCGTTCTCCCGTCCCATACCGATGAGGATGCGCGGGCCCGTATTGGGAAACGTGCGGAGGAGCGGCTTGCTGTGCTTGTACCCACAGTGCTCGCTCCAGAGCGCGCCGAACATGCCCAGTTCAACCGCGTTGGGCTCGCGGTCCAGGCGCGAGACGATGAGCTCGTACTCATCCCGGGAGAGGGCTATCTGCTCGAGGAGGCTGAGATCGACGGTCATTCTCTAGCGAAACTCGTAGACGGCTGTCTTGACGAAATCATAGCCCGCGTTGTAGCGGAGCTCCGCGGGTTCGACGCCTTCCGGCAACTCGAAGACCAGGTCAGCGTCAACGCTCTCATGCCGTTCCAGGTCCACGCGGGGGATCCGCCCTCCGACGAGGACGAAGTACGCCTTGTGGCCATCTCCATCCTCGTCTTCAAGCCGGAAATCGGATGTGCGGATCGGCAGGTCACCACGATTCTCGTTTTCGATGACGAGCTCGAAGGCAACGAAGCGATGATCTGGCTTCGGAACAAGAAACGGCAAGGCCGCATCGGCCGGGTCACTGGCGTCAGTGAGCTCGACGGTGACTGAGTCGACGGTAAGGCGGGTGTCCGCTGGCTGCACCTCGCCCGCCAGCAGGTCTGAATAGGAGACACGAACGGTCTCCTCTCCACTCGCAATCACGGCGAGCGCCACAAGGCCCGCGATGACGCCACCAGCAGCCAGCACGCCGACCACGGAAGAAACGACATACGAATCCCTGCCTCCGGGTCCGGCGTCCGCCGCCAGACTGAAGGGCGGGAAGTCATCGGTCAGGGAGAAGAAGTAGGCGCCAACCCGGATCCCCCAACGGAGAACGCCCGCCACGTACTGATGCAGCCCTCGCGGAAAGCGTCCAGCGGACAGCAGGGCGAACCAGCCGATGGGCACCACCGCCAGCAGCGTGAGCCCCAGAAAGGCAAGCACGATGACGTGCGGAATAGAGGTGATACCCTTCCAGATGATGAGCTTCCAACGGGAGAGCCGCTCTGGGTACTGGACATCGTAGCGAATCGGGTAGTCCCCCTCGAAGGGGGGATACTGATCTGTCAGCAGAAGGGAATAGGAGCCAGCACGGACCACCCAGCGGTTGTACGCCACCTCGAAGTCGAAAAGCCAGCGCGGAATTCTCCCCCTCACCAAGATGGCCGCCCAGATGGCCAGGGCTACGCTGCCACTCAGCAGGTTGACAAAGATGAACAGTGGGATGACAAGGAAGAGCCGGAGCAGCGTCTTCCAGCGCGACTGCCGCTCCGGGTAATCCACGTCGAGCGTGACCGGGTATGCCGCCGCATCGGTAGTCATGTGGCCCTCCTTGACCGCAACTAGCCCGCCAGGATGTCCACGGCGCTTCCCAGCACGGAGCGCCAGATGAACAGGCCGTCTTCTCCACCCATGAGGCGCTCGCTGACCCGCTCCGGGTGGGGCATCATGCCCAGGACGTTGCCGCGTTCGTTGACGATACCGGCGATGTTGCGTAGCGAGCCGTTGGGATTCGCCTCCGGCGTCACCAGCCCCTCCGGGGTGCAGTAACGGAAGACCACCTGTCCTTTGGCCTCCAGTCGGTCCAGGGTGGCCTCATCAGCGTAGTAGTTGCCCTCGCCGTGCGCGATTGGGACGCGCAGCACCTGCCCCACGCGACACTCGCGGGTGAAAGGCGTGTCCGCCGTCTCCACGCGGAGGTCGACGGGCTGGCAGCGGAATTGGAGACTGTCGTTGCGGCGGAGGACGCCGGGCAGCAGACCCGCCTCGCACAAGATCTGGAAGCCGTTGCAGCTAGCCAGCACCAAACGCCCGGATTCGGCGTGACGGGCCACAGCCTCCATCACCGGCGAGAAGCGGGCGATAGCACCGCAGCGCAGGTAGTCACCGTAGGAGAAGCCGCCGGGGAGAACGACGCAGTCATACTGCGAGAGGTCACTCTGGCGATGCCAGACGTAGTCTACGGACTGGCCCAGGATCTCGTCCAGAACGTAGTAGCAGTCACCATCGCTCCAAGTACCTGGGAAGACCAGTACGGCGAATCGCACGCAGTATTCCTTGAGCTCCGCTATCCTTGCCGGGCCCATTATACGGCAGACGCGTCAGTCGTGGCAGAGCGGGACGTGCTAGACGTGCTAAAGGTCGCGGCGGGCCCGGCCGCCCCGGCGTGGCGGCCGGGTGCCCAGGGGTTGGGGCGGCGACACGACGCCCCTGAAGGGGAACGGGACAAGGGAGAGGGCCGATCTCTTCTCTGCCTCTGTGGGCTCCGGGTACTCCAGGCGGGGGTGATAGACGCCGCGAAGGGTGGCCTTGAAGGCCTCAGCGACGACTTTGAGGTTGCGGAGCGTCAGGTCACACTCGTCAAGCTGACCCTCACTCATCCGCTCACCGATCACTTCGTCCACCAGGGCATCGATGCGCTCCGGCGAGTGGTCAGAGCTACTGCGCACAGTCGCCTCCACAGAATCGGCCAGCATCCCCAGAGCGGTCTCCCGGCTCTGCGGCTTGGGACCAGGGTAGGTGAAGCGAGCGACGTCCACCTCGCCTTGGTTCTGACTCGCCCTGCGGTAGAAGTAGGTCACGAGGCGGGTGCCGTGATGCTCCCGCACGAAAGCCGCGATGCCCTGGGGTAGGCGGTGCCTTCGGGCCAGGTCCAGGCCACCGCGTACGTGCTCTAGGACAATCTCGGCGCTTACGTGGGGCTCCAGGCGTTCGTGGGGGTTCTCGCCACCCATCTGGTTCTCCACGTAGAATCCCGGCTGGAGCAGCTTGCCAATGTCGTGATAGTAGCAGCCCACCCTCACGAGCAGCGAGTCGGCACCGATGGCGTCGGCCGCCCGTTCGGCGAGGTTGCCGACGATGATGCTGTGATGGAAGGTGCCGGGCGCTTCGTCTTGGAGACGACGCAGGAGCGGCTGGTTGAGCTGGGAGAGCTCCATCAACTGCACCCTGGTGGTGATTCCGAAGAGAAAGCCCAAGCCCAGGAAGGCACCCAGGGCGATCACGGCGGACAAGAGACCGTTGACGCTGGCAGCGGCTATCATCCAGGGAATATCCAGGGCCCGCCGGTCGGAGTCCAGCAGCCAAGAGCCAAGGAGTGCGGCCATCACCGTGACGGCGATCACCAGCCCGGCGGCCAGGTGCCTGTTCAGCCGCTCGCCCCGATGAATCGAGAGAACGCCCGCCAGGCCGCCGAATCCGGTGACCAGCACCATCCGCAAGGCATCCAGGGGGCCCATGGCGGCTACTCCGGAGAGGTCCGGCAGGTAGACAGCCGCAAATGTGAGGAGAGCGGTCAGCAACGCAACGACGGCAACGGCGAGCTCAGCCTCCAGCAGCGCCGCCACGAGGATAGGGGCTGCTGCTAGCGGCAGCATGTAGGCCAGGAAGTGCCGCGAGTCGTCCGGAAGAATGAGAGGAAGGTAGAGCCTGGCTACCAGGACGGGTACCGCCACGACCAGGACGATCATCAGCAAATGGCGGTTGGAGTAAACGCTGGCCGGCTGAAACAGGTACAGGTACGCGCCCAGAAACACCCCCGCCATCAGCGCGACGATGGTGGCCGCGCCGCCGGTGTCCCAGTGCAGGCGCGGCGCTAGGAGGCCGGCCTGTCGCAGAGCTTCCAGCTCGGTGGCATCGATGACGTCGCCGCTCTGCACGATGACTTGGTTTCTGGCGAAGCTAACCTGGACGGGGACGATGGCCGCCCGCGCCGCCTCCCGGGCCTCATCTGTGCGCGCTTGATCGACGAGGAGGTTGGCCTCCACCAGAGGCCGGACCAGTTCCTCCGCCACCAGAGCCTGATCGCTGCCCAGTTCCGGCGAAATGAGCTCTCTGACCCCATTGCGGGCGGAGTCGACGGTCTCCGCCGCCAGAGACTCGCCCAAGACCTCGGCAAGAGCACGGCGGGCCTCGTCGCTGACGAGGAGCCAATCCTGATCGTCGAAGGATAGGATGAGGGACGTGGCTCGCTGCGAGAGGTTCAGGTTGGCGATGCGCCCCAGCCTGGTGGTCTTGGCCTGTGGCGACAGGGCGAGCGAGCCGCGCACGTCCGCCACCTCACCCAACACCGCATCCAGCTTGGCGAGCTGCTCCGTCTGCACGCTGGGATCGAATGTGACGCTTTCGGGCACGGCGGCCGCGGCTTCCTCGCGCTGCCTCTCCGTCAGGACCTCGCTCTCGAAGGACATATCGCGGGGAGCCAGGAAGTTGCGCGAGGCCACGTCTCCCTCGTGCACGTCCATCTGGTGGGGGAAGGCGGGGAAGAGCGACAACCCCAGGGCGAGCGCCAGCACCGCAGCGAAGACCAGGGCCTGCGCCCGGCTGACTCCATCGCGGGACCGTAGACCATCAGTCATGGCACGAATTGAGACGCCGACTGCCCGTCGACAAGCCGGACGAACCGGCGCTCGACATCACCATGATAGCAGAAAGGGGAAGCTGGGATGGGTTCGGGGAGGCCACTCGACAGGACCGTAGGTCGCTGCTGGACTGCCCGCTACGAGCCCGTCAGGAGCTCGGTAACGACGGCGTTGATCTCGCGGCCGTCAGCCCGACCGCGGAGCTGGCCAACGAGAACGGGCATGACTTTGCCCTTGTCGCCGGGACCGCGGGCTCCCACCTCGGCGATAACGGCGCGCGCCGCCTCGACGATCTCATCGCGACTCATCTGCTGGGGCAGGTATTGCTGGATGACAGCCAGTTGAGCTCCTTCGCGGGCTACCAGGTCTTCGCGGCGGCCCTTGCGGAACTCCTCAATGCTCTCACGCCGCTGCTTGGCCTCCTTGGCCAGGACCCTCAAGACGCCTTCTTCGTCCAGGTCGCCGCCGGCCTCTATCTCGGCATTGTGGAGCGCGGCCAGAACCATGCGCAGAGCGGCCTTGCGATGCTCCTCGCCGCGTCGCAGGGCATCCCGCAGATCGCTGTTCAGTCGTTCTTTCAGAGACATGGGAGCAGGAGACGGCTCCTGACTTCGAAGGGACACGTGCCCTCACGGCCTTCGCCCCACTGGGTTGGGGGACAGCTCATTCCCACCTACCGACAGGGGCAGCGCGGATCATAGTCAACCGCACTGGCAGCGTCAAGGCAGCGTGCTCGTCGGGCACGTTCCGGAAGCGGGTTCTGACCTCCTTCTCCGCAGACGACAGCCTGACCGTGCAGGAGCCACGACGGTCCGCCTTCCCTAGGCCGCCATGCTGACATCTTCCACGAGCCTACGGGCGGCCACTCGGAGGAGACTGACCGCATCCACGCCATCATCGGGAAAGACGGCCATGCCAGCTCTCCAGGTGCCGGGTGCGCCGCGCACTCGCGAGGCCAACTGGGTCTTCATTCTGAAAGCGACCGTGCGCCCTGTGTTCTGGTCGGCTTCCACCAAGATGGCGGCGAACCTAGTGCGCTCGGTCTGGGCCGCCAGATCGGTCTGGCGCAGACCCTCCTTCACAACGGCAGCCGCCCTGGCCATTACCTGAGGCTCCAGGACTTCCCCAGGCAGAAGGCGCGGCTCCCAGTAGAGCAGCGTGAAGACACGCCCGTAGCGGGCGCATCTTTGCACCTCTTCGTTGAGCCGGCGCTCGAAGTACCAGCTCTTGTACAGCCCGGTGGCCTCGTCTAGGAGAGCGGCTTCGGTGCTCTCCACGGCCTCGCCATCGGCCTTACCGGGGCCTTCGGCCTCTTTGGACCGTCCGCGGAAGAACATAGTCCTCCCAACCCCCTAAGTGATTATCGACGGATGGAGGCTTTGGTTTGGGCATTCCGGACGTGCAAGGGCATTTGCCAGCAGAATACTTGGGTACACCCCAGGCGACGGGAACGGCGCGAAAGCAGGGCCTGTGATGGGTCAATCCGGCCTCCCGCGCTCCCGTCGTGGCTTCGAGGAAGCACCGAGACCGCCCACGGCGGGCGCAACCACGAGGCACAATGAGACATTCGGCCTATCAATTGGGTACTTTCAGCGATGGCCGATGGATGCATTGACGAAGTAGACTAGGTGTGCCTGGCGCGCCGTCGAGGGGTGTGTACCGAGGATCGCGAGACCCGGCTGCAGCGCAGTAGCATGTCGGGGTCTCCTTGAGGCGAGTCTCGGGAGAGGGAGGCACCGGCCTCTGTCATCGCCGGCCTTTCTCTGACACCCTTGACGCCGAAGCGCGCTGCGAGGGGCTGCGATGGGAGACAGGATAACGGACCCCGGCGGACCGACCCGTCGCGTGCCGCTCCAGACGCCTCCACCCAGACTCACGCCAGCGTCATCCAGCGCCAGCTTCTTCCGCCGCAGGCGCTTCCTTATCGCCACCGTTGTTGTCATGGCGGCCGTGGGGGCCCTGATCTACCTCGGCGTGCGCGGCAGCTCCATGTACTACATGACACTGGCAGAACTGGAGACCAAGGGAGACGCCGTCTACGGCGACAAGATCCGGCTGGGGGCCACGGTGGTGGACGGCTCCATCGAGTCGGGTCCAGAGGGGGTGACACACTTCGTCGTTACCGATGGCACCAATACCCTGCCGGTGTCCTACGGAGGCGGCCTGCCGGACGCCTTCGAAGATGGCGCTGAGGTCGTCCTGCAGGGCAAGATGACACCCTCCGGAACCTTCGAAGCCTCCTCTCTGCTCGCCAAGTGCCCCAGCAAGTACACGCCCGCCGAATGACCCGAGTCCTGGAGAGGACGCATCGTGGGTGACATCGGATACGTGGCCTTGGTCGTCGCGTTCGCCC
>DAOULP010000172.1:0-7716 GCA_034420175.1 Dehalococcoidia bacterium
GCGCTTGTTGTGGTCCAGCGCCTTCTTGATTCCCTTGAGGCGCCGCTTTGATAGTTCTTGGGGCATTGCTCTCCTCACGCTGGGCAAAGAAAACGGCCGGGCGTCCCCGGCCGGTCAACGTGAGAGATGGCGCTCTCTACGGCAAGGCGGCCCGAGGACGCATGCAGGCAGACACATGGACAGACACTCTCGGTGACATCCGTCGGGCCCTCCTTTCGTTGCAGTCTGCAGCTATGCTAGCGGGCGATTGAGCCGGTGTCAACCGGCGCCGCCCTCCGCCGTGCCCTCCGGCGGCGACTCATCCCCGTCCACGAGGGCGCGAACAGACATGCGCGGATGCCGCAGGTTCCGGGGCCGTCCCACTTCATCTCAAGCGACCGGCTGTACTTGGCCCCGGGGGCTTTGTCGACCGAGCTGAGCCAGAGTGATCGCCCTGTTGTTGAGAGCGATCTGGTCGTTCGGCCTTAGTTGCAGCGAGCGGTCGTAGTCCGCCAGCGCCTCGTCGTATCGACCGAGTTGATGCAGCGCAGCGCCCCTGTTCGTCAGGGTATTGGGGTCGTGCGGCCTCAGCTCCAGCGACCGGTTCAAGTCGACCAGCGCCTCACCGTATCGGCGGCGTTGAAAGAGAGCAAGGCCTCTGTTGGTGAGCGTCGGCGCGTGGTCTGGCCGGAGTCCCAGCGACCGGTTGCAGTCCGCCAGCGCCTCGCCGTATCGGCCGAGCTGAAACAGGACAAGGCTTCTGTTGGAGAGCATCTCCGGGTCGTCCGGCCTTAGCTCCAGCGACCGAGTGTAGTCCGCCAGCGCCTCGCCACATCGACCGATTCGGTCCAGAGTGATGGCCCTGTTGTTGAGGGTGTCCGGGTCGTCAGGCGTCAGCTCCAGCGACCGGTCGAAGTTGGCCAGCGCCTCGCCGTATCGGCGGCGGCGATGCAGACCAGTGCCCTTGGCGCGGAGAGTGACGGCGTCGTCGGAGGTCAACTGGAGCCCCCGCTTGTAGTCCGCCAGCGCTTCCTCGTGACGGCCCAGGCTACGGAGGACTATCCCCCTGATATTGAGGGTGGCGGCGTGATCCGGCCTCAGATCCAGCGACCGGCTCAAGTCCACGAGCGCTTCGTGCCGGCGACCCAGGACATGCAGAGCCGCGCCCCTAGCGGTCAGGGCGTCGGGATGCTTCGCCCGGAGCTCCAGCGACCGGCTGAAGGCGGCGAGGGCCTCGTCATACTGACCCGCATCGTAATAGGCGTTGCCGCGCAGGAAGTAGTCATCGGCAGACAGGAAGGCAGGGAGCAGCAGCGCCGACCCGGCAAGGAGCTGCCTGAGCTTATTGACCTCGTCCTCCGTAGGGGACGGTCCGGCCCCCGCCGGGTGTATGTCCCTGGGCGCCACCTTTGCCAGCCCCTGCTGCGCGCGCCAGGCCTCAAGCTGGGCTTCGTATTCCCTACGCACGCGCTGGGCCTCTGCACCGTCCTTCCTGGCGTCGGCCGACGTGATCTGCCTCTCATAGCTGTCCCATATAGCGTGCGCGTGTTCGCGCTGCGCCTGGCGCACCATCACGTACACCCGAATCAGGCTCAGGATCCCGCCGCCACCGCCGACAACCCCAACGACGCCACCGACAATCGCAATGATCGTGACCGGGTCGGCCATCCCCAGCCTCCTCTACGACCACTTTTCCGGCGCATTATACACAATCGCGGGGAGCGGGGTGGCGCAGGGCCGGGGCGGCATGTGGCGAGCCGCCTTCGTACAGCCGGTGGGTTTGCACCCGTGAGGCGCGCCGCTACAATGGGCTGGCAGCCAGCTCGTGGTTCGACAAGCTCACCACGAGCGGAATCTGGAACCGCTCGTCCTGAGCCTGTCGAAGGGCGAGCCTGGAAGTGTTACGTCACCCCTAGCCACGGAGGTCACCCATGCCGCCCCAGCCCAACTTCGACAACCTTCGCCGCACCATCCTGCGCCAGGGCCCGCCCGGCCCGGTGCCACTCTTCGAACTCTTCGCCGATCCCGGCATGGTGGAGGCCGTCCTGGGCCAGAAGTTCCCCGTCAACCTCCACCGCTACATCGAGGAGCCCGTCCTGGAGCTGCCGGAGGAGGACCTCCCCGGCCTGATCCAGTCGCTCGACATGTACGTCCGTTTCTGCCACGAGACGGGCTACGACTACGTGTTCATGGTGACGGGCTTCAGCCTGGAGCGCAGCTTCAAGGCCGCCGACGACACGGCCGGAGCCAGCAACTGGCCCGACGGCCAGCGCTACTGGCAGGACGAGGCCAGCGGCCCCATCCAGAGTTGGGCCGACTTCGAGACCTACCCCTGGCCCAAGCCCGAGGAGATGAGCCACGTCGCCCTGGAGTACGTCAACACCATCGTGCCGGAGGGGATGAAGATCGCCGCCTTCATGTACGGCGGCATCTTCGAGCACTCCACCTGGCTCATGGGCCTGGAGACCTTTTCCTACGCCCTCCGCGACCAGCCCGACCTGGTGGAGGCGATCTGCCAGCGCGTCGGCGAGCTGGCGACCGCCACCGTCGAACAGGCCATGGCTATCGACAACGTCGCCATGACCTTCCTCAGCGATGACCTCGGCTTCTTCGGCGGCACGCTGGTCTCGCCGGACGTCCTGCGCCGCCACGTCTTGCCCCATTACAAGAAGATAACGGAGGTCACCCACCAGGCGGGCAAGCTGCTGGTCTTCCACTCCTGCGGCAACATCTACGCGCTGATGGACGAACTGATCGACGACGTGGGCATCGACGCCAAGCATTCGTACGAGGACAAGATCCTGCCGGTCGAGGAGGTCTACCGCCGCTGGGGTGACCGGGTGGCGATCCTGGGCGGTGTGGACATGGACCTGCTCGGCCGCGGCACGGAGGAGCAGGTGCGCGCCAGGACGCGGCAGATCCTGGAGGCCTGCGCCGCCAAGGGAACCGGCTACTGCCTGGGCAGCGGCAACACGGCCGCCAACTACATCCCCAAGGAGAACTACCTGGCGATGCTCGACGAGGGGCGTCGCTGGAACCGAGAGCACTTCGGCAGCGCCTAGCCCGGGGGCGCCAGCGGTGACTCGCCGGTCGACCAACAAGACACACGGCTTCCCTTGCCGAAGGGAGGTGAGCAGCCCATGACACCGACGGATCGAGCGCCAGCCGACGAACGAGCTCCGAAGACGAGAGGCCGCACGATACGATGGGCCCGCTTCTACGATGCGGTCACCGCGGTGCTCATGCTGGGGAAACAGCGCTCCATCAGAGAGATGACCGTCGAGCTGGCTGCGGTGGCGCCGGGAGAGAACGTGCTGGACGTGGGCTGCGGCACCGGTAGCCTGACGCTCGCGGCCAAGGCGCGGGCCGGACCAGCGGGCGAGGTGCACGGCGTCGATGCGGCGCCGGAGATGATCGACGTGGCCCGTCGCAAGGTCGCCAAGGCGGGCGTTGACGTCGCCTTTGAGGTCGGTCTAGCCGAGGACTTGCCCTACCCCGAGGATCACTTCGACGTGGTGCTGAGCAGCCTGGTGCTACACCACCTCCCGGACGACCTGAAACGCAAGGGGTTCGCCGAGATACGCCGCGTGTTGAAGCCGGGCGGCCGCTTCCTGGCCGTGGACTTCAAGCCGTCCACCAGCGCCCTGCCCGGGCCGCTAAAGACGCTGCTCTCCCACCATGGGGCGGGTCACGGCAACGTGGGCGAACTGCCAGCCATGATGGAGGAAGCCGGCTTCACGGCAGTGGAAACGGGACCCACGAAGCACGGAGTGCTCTCGTTCATACGAGGGACAGCAAGAGAGGCCCCAGATGGCAGATGACAGCAACTCGGCCGAGGAGCCGGATCCGCCGTATCGCAACCCGGGGCTGCCCATCGAGGAGCGGGTCGCTGATCTGCTCGCCCGCATGACCGTCGACGAGAAGCTGGCGCAGATCGGCGCCGTCTGGTCCACGGCGCTGCTCGAAGGCGAGAGCTTCTCGGAGGAGAAGGCCGGCGAGGCGCTGCGTCACGGCATCGGCCACGTGACCCGCATCGGCGCCGCCACCATGCTCCGGCCGCTGGAGAGCGCCCGGCTCGCCAACACCGTCCAAAGGTTCCTCGTCGAAGAGACGCGGCTCGGCATCCCGGCGATCGTCCACGAGGAGAGCTGCGCCGGATACATGGCCCGCGACGCCACCTGCTTCCCCCAGGCGATCGGGCTTGCCAGCACGTGGGAGCCGGCGCTGATCGAGCAGGCGACGGACGTGATGCGGGCCCAGATGCGGGCCGTCGGCGCTCACCAGACGCTGGCACCCGTCCTCGACGTCGCTCGCGACCCACGGTGGGGCCGCACCGAGGAGACCTTCGGCGAGGACCCCTACCTCATCTCCCGGATCGGCGTCGCCTACGTGAGGGGCCTCCAGGGAGACGACCGGCGGCGCGGGATCGTCGCCACCGGCAAGCATTTCGTCGGCTACGGCGTCTCGGAAGGGGGCCTCAACTGGGCACCGGCCCACATCCCGCAGCGTGAGCTCCTCGAGGTTTTCGTGACGCCTTTCGAGGCCGCCATCCGCGAGGCCAAGCTCGGCTCGATGATGAACGCCTACCACGAGCTGGACGGCGTTCCCTGCGGGGCGTCGCGAGAGCTCCTCGAGGCGCTCCTGCGGGGAGAGCTTGGCTTCGACGGTGTCGTGGTATCGGACTACAGCACGATCCCAATGCTGATGCACTACCATCACGTGACCGCAACCAGAGCCGAGGCGGCGGCCCTGGCTCTCGAGGCCGGGCTGGACGTGGAGCTCCCGGCCCTCAGCTACTACGGGGAGCCGCTTCGCGAGGCGCTCGCGGACGGACGCGCCGACATGGCCTGGGTAGACCGGGCCGTCGGGCGCGTCCTGCGGATGAAATTCGAGCTGGGCCTCTTCGAGAACCCCTACGTCGACGCCGATGCCGCGCCGGCCGTCTTCGACACGCCGGAGCAGCGCGACCTGGCGAGGCGCCTGGCCCAGAAGTCCATGGTGCTCCTCAAGAACGAGGGCGACCTCCTGCCGCTCGACCGCTCCCTGCGAAGGCTGGCCGTCATCGGCCCGCACGCCGACAGCATCCGGCTGTTGCAGGGCGACTATCACTACCCGTCCCACCTCGAAATGCGCGTCGGTCCGGCCGGCGCCGTCGACCCGGCGCAGCACTTCGTCCCCATGGTGAGCGTGCTTGAGGGCATCCGCAGCGCCGTCTCGCCGGAGACGGAGGTCGTCGCCGCCCCCGGCTGCGACGTTCTCGACGACTCGACGGATGGCTTCGCCGAGGCGGTAGACGCCGCGCGCCGAGCCGATGTGGCCGTCGTGGTGGTCGGGGGGAAGTCGGGCCTCGCAGAGGGCTGCACGAGCGGCGAGTTCAACGACCGCGCCGACCTTGGACTGCCCGGCGTCCAGCAGGCCCTTGTCGAGGCGGCGGTGGCGACCGGCACGCCGACGGTCGTCGTCCTGATCAACGGCAGACCTCTCGCCCTCCCGTGGATCGCCGAGCACGTGCCCGCGGTCTTGGAGGCGTGGCTCCCCGGCGAGGAGGGAGGGAACGCCGTCGCCGACGTGCTCTTCGGCGTCGTGGCGCCCGGCGGCAAGCTGCCGATCTCGCTCCCCCGGTCGGCCGGTCAGGTGCCGGTCTACTACAGCCACAAGCCGTCCGGTGGGCGCAGTCAGATCAGGGGAGACTATGTGGACCTCCCGACCAAGCCCCTCTTCCCCTTCGGCCACGGGCTCAGCTACACCCGCCTCGAGTATGCGAACCTTGAGCTGAGCGCAGCCGAGGTACCGGCGACCGGGACCGTGGACGTGCGCGCGGAGGTGACGAACGCCGGGTCGCGCGCCGGCGAGGAGGTTGTACAGCTCTACGTGCACGACGTCGCCGCCAGCGTGACGCGGCCCGTCAAGCAGCTCAAGGGCTTCCAGCGGATCGCTCTCGCGCCCGGCGAGACAAGCCGGGTGAGCTTCCGCCTCGACGTGAGCCAGCTCGCCTTCTACGACCGGGACATGAACTTCGTCGTGGAGCCCGGGCAGATCGAGGTGCTTGTGGGGAGCTCATCGGAGGACATCCGACTCACCGGCAGCTTCGAGATCACCGGCGAGCGGCGCCTCCTCAGCCGCTCCGAGGTCATCCCCACGCGGGTTGACGTGGGGTAGGGCGCAGCGTGACTGGTGGGTTACCGGTGGGTCTTGGTTTGGAGCAACTCCCGCGGACTGAAAGCCCGCGGCTTCCAGATCCGCCAACCATGCCGCCGACTTCAGTCGGCGGTGCCATGAGATCTGCAGCCAATTCACCCACGAACCACGAACCAGTGACGGCACGGGCCGCTCGCTTGACCTGTCAGACGCCGGATGAAACACTTGTATCCCGCAGACGGCTGGGCGGACAGCGAAGGCTAAGGCCAGCCGGACGAAAGGGAGCAAGCAGTGATAGCGTTCGTGAGCCTCCTAACCATCAAGATCGGCATCGACCCTGAGATAGGGCACTGGGGCGGACTGGTACTGACCTGGCACGGCGTGCTCGTGGCCCTGGCCATCGCCATCGGGGTGTACGTGGCCGTGGCCATCGGCCGGCGAAAAGGGTTCAGCGAGGACGATGCCTACAGCGTCGCGCTCGCCGGGGTGCCGGCCGGCATCATCGGAGCGCGCGTCCTCTTCGTGGCCGAGAACTGGCACCTGTTCGAGGACGCGCCCTTGGACATCTTTCGCATCAACGAGGGCGGCATCTCCATCTACGGCGCCATCATCGGCGGCGTGCTGGGCGGTCTGGCCTACGGGATGTGGCGACGCCTGCCCATCGGAAGGGGGCTCGACGCGGGTGCGTTCGGGCTCATCCTGGGCATGGCCATCGGCCGCATCGGCTGCCTCATAGCCGGCGACACTCTGGCCGAATCGTCGAGCCTTCCCTGGGCAGTGGAGTACACGCACTCGGGGAGCGCCAACTTCGGACTGCCGCCTCAGCACCCGGCGGTGGCCTACGAGATGCTGGGAGACCTGCTCATCTTCGGCCTGCTGTTCGTCATGGCGAGGCTCTACCGCAAGGATGGTCTCCTCTTCTTCTCCTGCTTCTTCCTGTACTCAATCATGCGCTTCGGGTTGAACTTCCTGCGGGAGGATAGCAAGCTCATAGCTGGCGGAGACCTCGACGTGATGCAGATGGTGGCGCTGGGCGTGGCCATCCTCTCTGCCGCAGGCTTTCTGCTCTTCTGGCGCAGGCCAGCGGTCGAGGAGCAGATGGTGCCGGAGGGCCCCTGACGGGCAATGCGGTGAGCGGCCTGGCGGCCGAGGGGCACCCGGCAGACCGAGCACCGGATGCCGCGAGATGGAGGGGGAGTCGGATTATGGCAGACGCCAAGGAACAGAAAGGCAGCGCGAGGATTCGAGGCCAGACCGCCAAGCTGACCGAGTTGGTCGGCTACCAGGACGGCTCGGTCGTGAGCCACCAGATCATCAACCGCAAGACCGGCACCGTCACCTTGTTCGCCTTTGATGAGGGAGAGGGACTAAGCGAACACACGACACCGTTTGACGCCCTGGTCCAACTGCTTGATGGCGAGGCGGAGCTCACCATTTCGGGCAACCCCTTCAATGTCAAGGAAGGGGAAGCCATCATAATGCCGGCCAACGAGCCTCATGCGCTCAAGGCCGTGAGCCGATTCAAGATGCTCCTCACGATGATCAGGTCGTAACGGGAGAGGCAACGACAAAGGCCCTGTTGAGAAGGCAGCCGCCCGC
>DAOULP010000173.1:0-2807 GCA_034420175.1 Dehalococcoidia bacterium
CCCGAAGACGGCCAGTTCCTTCAGCGGACGTTCGACTTCCACCATCTGGCCATCGAAGACTGCGTCAGCACCAACCTGCATCACCCGAAGGTGGATGACTTCGCCGACTACCTCTTCCTCATCGCCCACGGGATCGACTACTCGGCCGAATCGGACATCGTGGAGACGGCCGAGCTGGCCATCTTCCTGGGCCCACACTTCGTGGTCAGCGCCCACCACGTCCCCCTGCAATGCGTTGACGACGTCACACGGCTGGTGGAAGACGACGGCCGTCCACTGAGGCGGGGGGCGGACTTCCTGGCTCACGCCCTTATGGACGCCCTGGTCGACAACGTCTTGCCCACCATCGACAGGATGAGCGAGGTGGCGGAGGACCTGGAGGAGGAGGCCATCGCCAGGCCTCAACACACGACGCTGGAAGCCGTCATGAAGCTCAAGCGATCGGCCCTGCAGGTGCATCGAGTCATGGGACCGCAGCGGGAGACTCTGAATCGCCTCGCCAGGCGCGAGTTCCGGCTTGTCTCAGAGGAGGCGGAGGTCTTCTATCGTGACGTCTACGACCACACGGTGCGGATTGAAGACCTGGTCCAGTCCCTCAGAGACAGGGCCGACAGCGCCCTGGCGACCTACCTCTCGGCGGTGGCAATCCAGCAGAACGAGACGATGAGGGTGCTGTCGATAGTAGCCTCCATCTTCCTGCCACTCAGCCTGGTGGCCGGAATCTACGGCATGAACTTCGAGAACATGCCGGAGCTCGGCTGGTCGTGGGCTTACTTCGCCGTGCTGGGATTCATGGGGCTTGTCGCCGCCGCCGCGGTCTCGTGGTTCTGGGCCCGACGATGGATGACCTGGGGCCGCCGCCAGGTCGCCCGAGCGAGGCCCTTTGCCGTCGAACCAGGGAAGCTCGTTGCCTACCTGGGACACGTGGCGCACCGGCGGCACCCGTAGGGGGGCGAACGATGCCCCCTGGCAGGCAAGCGCCAGAAGTCGCGCGGAGGAGGGCCGTGTGGGGCACTGCGAACGCGTCCGCGCACCCATCACCGCCGCTTAGCACAGGCTTGACAAATCCTCCGTGGGTGGTATGCTGGCGTAGCTGGTGGCTTCTGCCTTGGCTTCCCCGCCCGTGGTGCCGGAGGCGGCACCTCATGGCACGCAGGATTCGCGCAGATACGGCTGCTCACTGTCTGGGCTTTCGTGGCTGATTGCAGCAGCCGGCTCGAGGGCGTGGCGTCCCCTACCAACCCGGAAGCCTGAGCTTGGCGAAGGAGGTGAGCCAATGGCGATACGAGGACACGTACGGACGGGCGCGCTCATTGCGCTGGTCGTCGTTGCCGGACTGGCGGGCGTGTGGGCATCGCCCTCACGGGCATCGCTGGGCGACGGCCAAAACGACATGTCGATCGGTTCCTGCGGACCGCAGGCCATCGGTTCCACATGCGACGTTGACCTGACCATCGACGACGTTGAGGCCGCACCCTACGCGGGCTACGGCGCCGTCATAGAGTTCGATGACAGCATCATCAACTACAACACGTTTGTCTACAACCCCTTGGGCGGTTTGACGCTGCCCGCCATGCCCACCGTAGTGGACGACGGCTGTGGGGCCGGCTGTGACCAGTTGAAGGTCGGTGACGCCAGGCCCTCCGGTACCACCACAGAGACGGGCGTTGCCGGGACGGCAACGTTCGACTGTGTCGGCACGGGCATCTCCGACCTGCACCTCCTCCCGCCAGGGGGCGGGGTCAACAACAGCATAATGCTGGCTGTGGGCGGAACGGTCATCTCGACTACTCTGAACGACGGCTCGATCGAGTGTGAGGAGCAAGCGGACGTCCAGATCATCAAGGATGGGCCCGCCACGGCTCTGGCCGGTGACACGTTCGACTACGTCATCACCGTCCACAACGCCGGTCCCAACTCGGTGGCAGGGCTGACGCTGGGCGACAACCTGCCGGAGATGCCCATTCCGGACGACCCCGCCAGCGTGCCTCAGAAGATCTTTGAGGACTACTCGCTGACGGTGGACGGCGGCGGCCCCTACCCGGTGTGCGCGTTCTACCCGCTGTTCGTGCACCCGGTTACCATGGAAGAGCTGTACAACGTCCTGATGTGCGATCTGTCGGCGTTGGGCCCGCTCCCGGCGAGCAGCACGGTGGTCCTCACCGTCACGGTATCGGTTCCGCTGTACGACGCCGGTAAGCTGAACGTGAACACGGCCCAGGCGGGCTCGCTGAGCACGGCGGACCCCGACATGTCCAACGAGGCGGACTGTGCGCCGCTCGGTCTGGACCCGGGGAACATCGGCTGTGCCTTCACCCAGGTACTGCCGGCTGACATCAGCCTGACCAAGACGGCCGACAAGGCTATCTACAGCGAGGGCGACACCATCCACTGGGACATAGAGGCTACCAGCAACGGCCCGTCCCCGGCATCCGACGTCGTCCTGTTCGACGAGGTGGACGCCAACCAGTCGATGACCTACTGCTTCGCGCTCGTCGTGCCGCCCCCACCCGACATGGTGTGGCCGTGCGCCTGCATGATGGGTGACGCCGACACGGACACGCTCGACGACTGCACGTGCGACTGCTCCGGCATGGGAATTGATCCCGGCGGAGTGATCGGGATGGCAGTCGACGCTGAGGTCGTCGGCTCGGAGGGCACGACCTGTGTCAACGACGTCGACGTTGAGTGGGCTGACCCGCTGAGCGACTCGGTCAGCGAGTCGGTTCTCTGCTTCCCGCCGACGGTGCGGATGCAGAAGGACGTCACCGAGGACCCGAACGACATCGTCAACGAGGCCAACCTGT
>DAOULP010000174.1:0-2024 GCA_034420175.1 Dehalococcoidia bacterium
GAGTCCCTCACGGACGCCGCGCTGGACCGGGTTCGAGAGCGGCTGGGCGTCGGCGCTGGCGCCAATGGAGTGGAGTCGCGACCATGAAGCTTCCCTTCCCCATGCAAGAGAGCGAGCAGCTCCTGGCCCTGGCCAGGCGCCACTGGCTGTTCGTCTATCCGAAGCTGGCGGGGGGCATTGTCTTCGCCCTGGTGCCCGTCGGCGTCTTGTGGTGGGCCCTGGCGCGCCTCGACTGGGCTGACAACGCCGTCCCCCGGGGGCTGGCCCTGCTGGCCACCGTCGTCTGGCTGGTCTACTGGGCAGTCAGGCTGTACTTCTTCAAGTACCGCTATGACAACGACATCTGGGTCGTCACAAACCAGCGCGTCATTGACAGCGTCAAGAACAACTGGTTCCACCTCCAGATGTCGACGGCCGACTTGGTGGACATCGAGGACATGAGCGTGGTTCGCGCCGGCATCCTCAGCACGGTCTTTGACTACGGCGACATCGACTGCCAGACGGCGGGAGCGGTGCGGAAATTCTCCCTGCGGGGCATCCCCCGGCCGCGGGAGGTGCAGGCCCTGGTGGACCGGCTTCGGGACGAAGCGCGAACCCTCGCCGGGGAGTAGGTACACTTTAGGAAGAAACGCTCCCCGACCGCCGGCCTCTGCGGGGCGGACGTGCGGGACAGCGAGACTAGAAAGGACGCCCCATCATGGGCATGACCATAGCCGAGAAGATCCTGGCCGCCCACTGCGACCGCAAGGAGGTACAGCCGGGCGACCTCATCAACTGCCGGGCGGACTTCGTCATGTCGAACGACGTGACGGCGCCCATTGCCATCCGAGAGTTCCGCAAGCTTGGCGTCTCGCGCGTCTTCGATCCCGAGCGCGTCGCCCTGGTCAACGACCACTACGTGCCCAACAAGGACATAGAGAGCGCCACTCAGTCGAAGATGATGCGCGAGTTCGCCCGCGAGCAGGGCTGCGTCTACTTCGAGCAAGGGCAGGGCGGCATCGAGCACATCCTCATCCCCTCGCGAGGCTACGTCGTCCCCGGCGACGTGTACGTCGGCGCCGATTCCCACACCGTCACCGTCGGCGCCTTGGGAGCCTTCGCCTGCGGCATGGGCTCAACCGACATCGCCATCGCCATGGCCACCGGCGAGATCTGGATGCGCGTCCCACCCACCCAGCGCTTCATCTACCACGGCCGTCTCAACCGCTGGGTGGACAGCAAGGACCTCATCATTCACACCATCGGCCAGATCGGGACCGACGGTGCCCTCTACGCCGTCATGCAGTTCGAGGGCGAGGCCCTGCGCGACATGTCCGTCAACGCCCGCTTCACGATGACCAACATGGTGGCCGAGGCGGGCGGCAAGGCCGGCCTCATGCCGGTCGACCAAGTGACGCTAGACTACGTCCGCCCCGTTGCGCGGCGACAGTGGACCGTCTACGAGCCGGACCCGGACTGCCAGTACGTCGCCACCCACGAGTTCGACGCCTCCAAGATCGAGACAACGGTAGCCCTCCCCTACAGCCCCGGGAACGCGGCCCCGCTCTCAGAAGTCGTGAAACAGGACATCAAGATCGACCAGGTGTTCATCGGTTCCTGCACCAACGGCCGCATGGAGGACCTCCTAGAAGCGGCGGAGATCATGCGGGGGAAGAAGGTCGCGCCCTGGGTGCGCTGCATCGTCATCCCGGCCACCCAGGACATTTACGTCGAGACCCTGCGAAACGGTCTGGCCGAGCTCTTCACCGAGGCCGGCTGCGCCTTCAGCACCGCCACCTGCGGTCCCTGCCTGGGCGGGTACATGGGCATCCTCGCCGAGGGCGAACGCTGCGTGAGCACCAGCAACCGCAACTTCCGCGGCCGCATGGGCCACCCCGGCTCAGAGCTCTACCTGGCGAATCCGTCGGTGGCCGCCGCCGCCGCCATTGCCGGTCGAATCGTGCACCCGGAGGAGGTTCTGTGATGCCTCTTCGAGGCCATGTCCACAAGTACGGCGCCGACATCAACACCGACGTCATCATCCC
>DAOULP010000175.1:0-3961 GCA_034420175.1 Dehalococcoidia bacterium
AGAAGTGGTTCTTCACCGCCACCTTGGCGAACTGCTCCTTCGTCGTCCCGTACCTCTCCATGTGGCTGCGGGCCAGGCCGGCATAGATGTCCATGAACATGCTTCGCGACTGGCCGGCACCGGAGCCACCCGGTGCGGTGGCGGCGGCCGGCTCCTTCGGCTTCTTCGCGGCTTCTGCCTGCATGCGGGCCAGGAGTTGCTGCACGACTTCCACGTCCACGGCGGCGCCGATCGCCTGGTAGGAGCGGCGCTTGTCTTCGTGGTAGAGCTTCTCCACGCCCAGGGCGAGGGCCACGTCGTACATGCCGGAGGCGACGTAGAGCCATGCGAGGTGAAAGGCGGTCGATGAGCTGGCGCAGGCGTTCTCAGTGTTGATGATGGGGATGTCGCCGAAGCCCATCTCCCGCAGGATGACCTGGCCGCGGACGCACTCCTGACCGGTGATGAGGCCCGCCGTGGCGTTGCCGACGACGGCCGCCTCGATGGCGGACTTGTCCACGCCGGCCGACTTCAGCGCCTCGTCAACGGCTTCCCGGCCCAGGTCCTTCAGGCCGCGGTCAAGGAACTTGCCGAACTTGGTCATCCCGGCGCCGATGATGGCAACCTGTCGCATGTCAGACCTCCGAATTCGTTAGCGAGAGCCGCAGTACCGCCGGCGTTCTTCACGATATACTACCCCTGTCGCTCCCGCAAGCGAAGGCTCGTGCGCCCCGGAGCCAGCCTGTGACGCGGATGCTACCTGACGCGCCGCCTTTTGGCGGCCAGCGCTGGCAGCGCCACGAAACACCCGCCGCTGCGCCTGCGAGGACCGCGTACGCTGGACCTGCCTGGCTCTACGAGCCTCAGTGAGCGGACGAGCCGGTGACGCTGGGACGCTATCGTTGTCGCGAATCGCCCGCTGCCGACAACCAGACCGGGCCGACGTCATCCGTTGGGCTGTAGGTTAGCCGAGTCACCGCCGTCCCATCGGCTCTCATGACGTACACCTCCATGTTGCCGTGTCGGTCAGAGTGGAAGGCAATGCGGGTGCCGTCGGGTGACCAGCTGCCCATATAGTCACCGGATGGGTCGTTGGTGAGGTTGGCAAGGCCAGAGCCGTCGGCGTTTACAACGCATACGTCCCTGCTTATCTCCGTGTCCCCGCCGTCGCAGGTGAAGGCGAGACGGGTGCCATCGGGCGACCACTGAGGCCAGTCGTACCGACTCTCGGCCAGCCGCGTCTGGCCCGATCCGTCAGCGTTCATGACGTATAGCGCGCGATCGCCGTCGCGGTCCGAAAAGAAGGCGATGCGGCTGCCATCGGGCGACCACTCGGGACGCGAGTTATCAGACAGGGTGTCGGTAAGGCGCGTCTCACCTGAACCGTCAACGCTCACAGTGTAGATGGCGTGCCTGAGACCGCTAGCATGGTCGAAGGCGATGCGGCTGCCGTCCGGTGACCAAGTAGGTGACCAGTTCCGACCACCGACGTCCTTGGCTGGGTTCGAGACCTCGGAACCGTCGGCCTTCATCACGTAGAAACTCTGTTCGGCATCGATGGAGTTGAAGGCTAGGCGGGTGCCATCGGGCGACCAGACGAGGCCGAACTTGATCGCGGGGTCATCGGTGAGTCGGGTCACACTCGACCCGTCGGCGTTCATCACATAGATGTCGATGTTGCCGTCGCGCGAGGAAAGGAAGGCAACGCGTTGGCCGTCAGGGGACACCGTGAATTCGAGGTCATATGCGGGATTGCCGGTCAGGTTGGTCTCTCCAGTCCCGTCGGCGTTGATGGCGTAGAATTCCGTGTCGCCGTCGCGTTCCGAAGTGAAGCCTATCCTGCCTGTTGGTCTTCCACCAGACTCTGGTGTAGGCGCGGCGGTCGGCGTCACGACCACGGTCTTCTCGACGACTTCTTCTCCACCGCAGGCTGTAAGAGCCAGGGTGCAGACGCCCACCACCAAGGCAGGCCCTACCGCCACGATGCCGCGTCGCGCCATGACAGTCACCTCCTGAAGAGACAAAGACTGCGGGGACGGCTGCTACGTGACCCGCCATCTCCTAACGGCCAGCGTCGCCAGTACCGCGAAGGCCAGCGCACCAGCGACCGCGCCCGCCGGCACCGCGTATGTGCTGCTGCCCCTCGCCACTCGGCCAGTTTAGCTAGGGTGCGGGCGACTCGACATGGATGTCGGGGCTGTTGGGGTCTGTGATATCCACCCGTATCACCACGCGGCGTGGCTCTGCCTCTCCTCCTGACTCCTGCGGATCCGTCGAAACATCTTCGACCAGTCGCACCAGCCACCCTCCGTCGTCTGCCAGCCACACGTCGAATGCATAGACCGTCATCCCCTCCATCTCGGAGGGCGCAGCCCCGAACGAGGCAGGGGTCTCTGCCAGCGCCTCCGCCAGCGAGTAGCGGTGGGCGGCGACGCCGTTGACCGTCTCGGGCGTTCCTGGCGGAAGGTGAGTCGGCAGGGAAAACCCCTTCCAAAACGCCGGCCGCCCTGGACACATGCTGAGGCGCCTTGCCAGCTTGGAATCGCTCTTGCTGACAGCAACAAAGCCGTCGCCCTCATCCACCCAGGCGCCCTCACCGGTCGACACCACCTGGGTCATGGTCTCCCCGAGCCCACTTAGCCAGAAGCTGATCCTGCACCGCACATCATCCGGTGCCTCGAATTCACCCGCCGTCTTGTACGACATGACGAATTGGCTGTCCGCATACATCGACATTTCGAAGACGTAGGCAAAGCTACCCAGGGCATCGGTAGGAGCGGCCGTGGCGGGCGAAGCCGACGTCGGCCCCGTCGCGGACGTCGCGGCCGGCGGCGCAGCCTGGGCTGTGGGCGTAGCTACGGAGATGCACAGCCAGACGGCGTCCAAGAAGTCCACAGTTGCCAGGTCGCTGGCCTGGGGCGCCGCCGGAGAGAAGCCCTCGAACTTGTTCATGGAGGCATTGTGGCGCCACATCGATTGCAGCATCCCTGCGGGCGTCACGGACTGCGCCACGGTCGTGCTCGCTGTGCCGTCGGGGAAGGTTAGGCTGATGTTGTTGCAGCCTGGGTAGAGAGGCTGGGGGGCACCAGGCGCTGGCAGTGCAACCTCGGCCACGGGCTGCGCCCGTGCCGTGTTGTAGCCAACGGCCAGCAAGGCCACCAGGGCGAGCACTACCGCCACGATGCTCAGTCGCTTCATGACGCACCTCTCCGGTCCCCCGTATCATACACGACCGAGTGCCCCTGGAATCCTGCCAGAAGGCCGCCCTCCTTGGCAGGGCCTAGTCCACAAGACCGGAAGAGCCTGCGGCCGGTCGAGCCCGGTGGCGCTCTTCGCGATATACTACCTTCGGCGCCGCCGCCGAACGGCGCCAATGGAGGCCAAGTGCGCAGGACGAAGATCATCGCCACCGTAGGCCCGGCCAGCGCCTCGAAGGAGCGGCTGCGCGCTATGCTGCTCGCAGGCGTCGACGCGCTGCGCCTCAATTTCTCCCACGGTACGGTCGAGGAGCACGCTCGGTCCCTGGCGCTGGCCCGCCGTCTCGCGTCCGATATGGGGCGCCCCCTGGCCGTGATCCAGGACCTGCAGGGGCCCAAGATCCGGACTGGGCCTCTGACCGGCGGGTCGGTGGAACTGGTGGCGGGCGCGCCATTCACAGTCACGGGCCGAGCAGTGCCCGGAGACCAGCAGGCGGTGTCGACGACCGACCGGGAGCTGGCCGGGGACCTGCATCCCGGCCACAGGCTCCTCCTGGCGGACGGCGCCCTCGAGCTCAGGGTAGTGTCGACGGACGGTCTCGACGTTCACACGGAAGTCGTGCGTGGAGGTGTCCTCAGGTCTCACCAAGGCATCAACCTGCCCGGCGTCCCGGTCAGCGTCTCCGCCCCGACCGAGAAGGACCTGTCGGACATGAGGGCGGGCGTCGAGATGGGGGTGGACTACGTGGCCCTCAGTTTCGTCCGGCGAGCGGACGACGTTCGGC
>DAOULP010000176.1:0-4824 GCA_034420175.1 Dehalococcoidia bacterium
CCTGCTTCTCCTCCCAGCGGCCCCCCCGAAGGTAGAGGTAGCCGAACTTGGCGAACTCGCGAGCCGTAGTCGTCACGCAGCAATAAGTCATGGTCTGGCCCGACTTGTCGGTGGGCCAGGTCATCGCGGTCATCCCGAGCACGTCCCAAAGCTTCTCCTGCGCGTACTCGTTCGCCTCCATTCCCGTCGCGACGCGGAGTATGCGGGAGAAGAGCTCTGTGTCGCCGCTGGAGTAGTACCAGTCGCTCCCCGGCTGTCGAAACAGGGGGTGTTCGAGCACGTGGCCTACCTGGTCGTCAGCGCGCACCATCAAGGTCACGTCGCTCACGCTGTCGTAGTCCTCATTCCACAGCAGGCCCGATGTCATGGACAGCAGATGGCGCAGCGTAATCTCCTCTTTGTCCGTTCCACGCCACTCCTCGATGAAGTCTGCCGCGCTCTGGTCGACGCTCTTGATGTGCCCTTCGGCGATCGCGATTCCCACCAGCCCGCTGGTCACGCTCTTGGCCATGGACCACCCGATGTCCGTCGAGTCTTCGTCCCATCCTCCCCAGTAACGCTCCCACACAAGGCGCCCGTGTCGCGTGACGACGACCGCGCGGCAACCGTGCTCCTCGCAGTAGTCCGCGACGCCTTCCAGACGGACGCTGTCCATCCCCTGCTCCTCGGGTGTTGACACCTCCCAGTCCGTGCTAGGCCAGACCGGGGCCTCCGCCGCGGGTGTTGGCGTTTCCGGGACCGCCGTCGGGCTCTCAGGGATGTCTTCGCTCTGGTCTGCTCCACCGCAACTCGCCAGCAGCAGCACGCAGGCTGCAGCCAGAGAGCGGACCAGATTCTGCTTCGTCCACGCTGACATGGCATGCTCCTGAGGATTGAGTCTCGGATGTAGGATACCAGAATGCCCTGCGTGGCCGGACGCGAGGCGGGCCGAGTGGTTGAGCCGGTCCTGAGGCATCATGTTCCTTGGGAGACCTGGCATTGCGACTGCCCGTGGACGGTCGGCTGGTCCTTGGAAGGACGGATGGAGTCTTGCCTTCCCATGCCCTAGTATCGTTGTGGCTGGGGAGCCCGAGGATCCGACCTGCGTCGTAGGTGCTGACCCTGCGGTCTAGTCAGGAGCAGACGCCGGGGGGTCGACTGAGAAGGGCGGGATGACATGAAGCCAGAGGAGTTCCGACGTCGCGGGCGCGAGGTCGTCGACTGGATTGCTGACTACATGGAGCAGGTGGAGCGATACCCAGTGCTGGCGCAGGTGGCCCCGGGCGACATCCGCTCGAAGCTGCCGCCGAATCCGCCGGCCAAGGGTGAGTCGTTCGAACTGATACTGCGTGACGTCGATGACATCATCATGCCCGGCATCACGCACTGGCAGTCGCCCAACTTCTTCGCCTATTTCCCCGGCAACAACTCCGGTCCGTCCATCCTGGGCGAGCTTCTTTCGGCGGGCCTGGGCGTGCAGGGGATGTCTTGGATCACGAGCCCGGCGTCAACGGAGCTTGAGACGCACGTGTTGGACTGGCTCGTCGACATGCTGGCATTGCCGCCGCAGTTCAGGTCAACTTCCACGGGCGGTGGTGTCATTCAGGATGGCGCCTCGAGTGCGTCGCTGTGCGCCCTCCTCGCCGCTCGTGAGCGTGCCACCGGTGGACAATCCAACGTGGAGGGCGTCAGGAGTCAGCTTGTCGCCTATGCGTCGAGCCAAGCGCACTCTTCGATCGAGAAGGCCGTGCGCGTCGCCGGCCTCGGTAGTGACAACCTGCGCCTGGTTGACGTGGACGAGGCGTATGCCATGCGGCCGGACCGGCTGGCGGAGATGATCGCGGTGGACAGAGCCTCCGGGCATCGGCCGTGCTTCGTCTGCGCGACCGTTGGCACGACGTCGTCGACCGCGATCGATCCGCTGCCGGAGATCGGCCGCATATGCGGCGAGAACGACGTGTGGCTGCACGTCGACGCCGCCATGGCCGGAACGGCGGCGATCTGCCCGGAGCTTCGATTCACCCATGACGGTCTGGAATCGGCGGACAGCTACTGCTTCAACCCGCACAAGTGGATGTTCACAAACGTTGACTGTGGGTGCCTCTACGTTGGCGACAGAGGCGAGCTCATCCGGGCGCTGAGCCTTCTGCCGGAGTATCTCAGGAACAAGGCGACCGAGTCTGGGGCTGTTATCGACTACCGTGATTGGCACATCCCGCTGGGGCGGCGCTTTCGTGCGCTCAAGCTGTGGTTCGTGATTCGGTACTATGGCGTCGAGGGGCTGCAGCAGCGGATCCGCGACCACGTCGCGATCGCCCGGGAGTTCGCGAGCTGGGTCGATGATGACCCGCAGTTTGAGCTAGCAGCCCCCGTGCCGCTGAGTCTCGTCTGCTTCCGCCATCGCGCTGGCGAAGCCGTCAACCAGGAGATCATGGACCGCCTGAACAGCTCAGGCAGGGTCTACCTCACGCATACAAGGCTGAGCGGCGACCTAACGCTACGCATGTCCATCGGGCAGGCCAAGACCCGCCGCGAGCACGTGCAGCGTGCCTGGGAGCTGATTCGCGAGACCGCTGCGGCGGTTGTCTCTCACGGCGGGTAGCTGCTTGGCCTTGCTACGGCCGGGGCTGCCCGTTAGCATGGGCGGCGAGACCCGCCTGGCCCTGGCCGGCAGGCAGAAGGCAGACGAAAGGGAGCGTGAGTCATGAACCGACTGGGCGTTCTGGCGGTAGCACTGGTGGGGCTTGCCCTTCTCCTCGGCGGCTGCGGCGGCGAGGACGCGGAGGACCCCACCCCCACGATGGGGGTCCAGGCGGAGGAGGGGACGCCAACCGAGGAGGCGGAGGAAGAGGAGCGAGAGGCCCCAAAGGCCTCTGATACGGCGGACTTCAGGCGCGTCATCTTCCTGCACCACTCCTGTGGCGCCAACCTGATCGAGCAAGGAGGCGTGCGGGAGCACCTCACTGACCTGGGCTACGAATTCTACGACCACGGCTACAACGAGGACGGCCTCGTCCTGGCCGACGGCACCTGGACGGGCCGCAACTTCGATGTCCCCGACGACAACACTGACCCAGACGGATACGCCGCCATCTTTGCCCAGCCTCTGAACGACCCGCCGGACAACACCTTCAGCCACCTCATGGAGTACGACGTCATCGCTTTCAAGTCCTGCTTCCCGGTCAGCATCATCGAGAGCGACGAGCAGCTGGCCGAGTACCAGTCCTACTACCTGTCGATCCGGGACCGGATGGACGAGTATCCGGACAAGATCTTCATCGTAGTGACGCAGCCGCCGGAGGTGCCGAACAACACCGACGCCGAGACCGCTGAGAGGGCGCGCGCCTTCGCCACCTGGCTGGCATCGGATGAGTACCTGAGCGGCCACTCGAACGTCTTCACTTTCGACTTCTTCGATCTGCTGGCCGATTCCGACAACGTGCTGCAGGCCGACTACCGGGCCGACGAGTGGGATGCGCACCCGAACGAGCTCGCCAATCAGACAATCGGTCCTCTATTCGCCGATTTCATCGACGAGGCGATCCAGACCTACACCGCGACGCTGCCGGCATCCGAGACCATTCCGACGACTCCCCCTACAGCCGCCTCTGCGCCGGACACGCCGGACGACACGGGCGTTGCCACAGAGCTGATCGAGCCGACCGACCTGGCGTATCTGGGCGCATTCCGGCTGCCCGAAGGCGGCGAGCGACCCCGGACCTTCGCCTACGGCGCCAACGCCATGACCATCAATCCCAACGGCGACCCCTCCGGCCCGGACGACGGCTTTCCAGGGTCGCTGTTCATCACCGGGCACGACCGCATGCCATACGGTGAGCTGCCGGATGGAGGCCAGGTGGCCGAGGTCAGCATTCCCGATCCGGTCTCCTCAGGGAGCCTGGCCGACCTGAATCGCGCTGAGTTGCTCCAGGATTTTCACGATGTGGCTGCCGGGCACTTCACGCAAATGGAGGAGATCCCCCGCATTGGCCTATTGTATCTCGACAACCCGGCCACTGGTCCCAAGATCCACATCGCCTACGGACAGCACTTCGAGCCCGACGCCACGGCACCCACACACGCCTGGTTCAGCCCCGACCTTTCGGACCCAGACTTCCACGGTGAATGGTTCATCGGCGATCGCTCATTCTACAGCGTGAACGACTACATGCTTGACATCCCGGCTGCCTGGGCGGATGCGTACGCCCAGGGCCGCTATGTTGGCACCGGTCGCTTCAGGGATGGCGGCTGGTCGGGAATGGGCCCGGGGCTGTTCGCCTATCTCCCCTGGGTGGACGAAAGCGGCACTCCCGCACCCTCCGGCTCTCACCTGGAGGAGACGACGCTGCTGCTCTACGAGAATTCCATGAACACCGAGAGCATCGAGCGCTCCCTAAGCGGCTACCAGCATCCCGATGAGTGGGCAGGCGGCGCCTGGGTCACCACCGCTTCGGGCAAGTCGGCGCTGCTGTTCGCCGGAACCAAGTCCAATGGGACGAAGTACTGGTATGGGTGGGTCAATCCTGCCGGCCCCGAGCAGCCATGCGTTGAAACAGAGCTCATCGGTCAGTTTCCCCTCTGCCGCCTGGCCGACGGCTCGCTCTGCCCGGCTGAAGATCTTTCCGGGTGCGCCGGCCACAACGACTACCGCGGCTGGTGGAGCACTCATTTCGATGCAGAGTTCATCTTCTACGACCCGGCAGATTTGGCTCGTGTTGCTGATGGTGAAACGGCCTCCTGGGAGCCTCAGCCGTATGCGGTGCTGGACATAGACGAACATCTCTTCCTCAACCCCTCTGGGGTCGAGCAGGAGATGCTCGGCACAGGGGATCAGCGCCAACACCG
>DAOULP010000177.1:0-11499 GCA_034420175.1 Dehalococcoidia bacterium
GGGCGCGTGCGTGCCCAGGCCTATGACGTTGTCTGCAACGGCTGGGAGATGGCGGGCGGCAGTGTCAGAATCCACCAGCGCGACGTCCAGCAGCGCCTGTTCGCCATGCTGGGCATCGGGCCGGAGCAGGCGCAGGCTCGATTCGGCCACATGCTGGAGGCCTTCGAGTACGGCGCGCCCCCCCACGGCGGCATCGCAGCGGGCCTGGAGCGCAACGTTGCCCTGCTGGTGGGGGTGGAGGACATCCGGGAGGTGATAACCTTCCCCAAGACGAAGACCGCCTCCGACCCCATGACCGGCGCCCCTTCACCCGTCTCGGCGGAGCAACTGGATGAGGTGGGTCTGGCCCTGAAGGAGGGCGGAGGCTCGTGATCGCGACGTACCCGGCGACGTGGGTGGAATCGGGCGGCTTCCCGGGAGGCCGCCCGTCGCGCTGCGTTGAAGCCCGGATCAGCGGTCTGGTATCATCGGCACCGATGACAGTGCCGACAATAGTGGTGAACGGCGGCGGGTCCCGCCGATGAAGCACTTGGAGGGCACGGGAGGGTCATGAGCAACCGGCTTATCGGGGTCGTGCTGGCGGTCGTGGTGGTGCTGGTGCTGGCCATCGGCGGCATCTCTGCGGTGGTCATCGTACGCGGAGGCGACGGAGGGGACGAGCAACAGGCCGAACCCACCAGAGCAGCCGCCGAGGACGGCCAGCCCGAAGACGGAGACGGTGGGAATGGGGATGGAGGCGGGGTATCGGGTGAGCTTCGCTTGCCCGGGAACGACCCCATCACCCTCGACCCGGCCCTCGCCACCGACGCCGACTCGGCGACCTACATCGTGGAGATCTTCGGCGGCCTCGTCACAATCGACCTGGACCTCACCATCCAGCCCGACATCGCCGGGGAGCTGCCGACTCGCCAGAACGGCGGCATCGTGGACAACGCCGACGGCACCGTGACCTATACGTTCAACCTGCGCGACGACGTGGTCTTCCACAACACCAACCGGCTGGTCACCGCCAGCGACTTCAAGTACTCGCTGGAGCGCGCCCTTGACCCGAGTACGGGTTCGACCGTGGCGGATGCCTATCTGGGTGACATCGTCGGAGCCAAGGACATGTCGCGGGGCCGGGCCGAAGAGGTGCGCGGCATCGAGGTAGTGGACGACTTCACCCTGAAGATCACCATTGATGCTCCCAAGCCCTACTTTCTGGCCAAGCTCACTTACCCGACTGCGTTCGTCGTCGACCGGCAGCAGGTGGAGTCCAACCCCCGCAACTGGACACGCAAGCCCAACGGGACTGGTCCCTACAAGATGAGCGACTGGAGCCTGGGCGAACAGATCACGCTGGAAGCCAACGACCGCTATCACCTCGGCGCGCCCTCGGTGGAGACGGTGACGTATCTCCTGGCCGGCGGCTCCGTGCTCACGATGTACGAGATCGGCGATATAGACGTGGCTGGCGTCGGCATCAACGATATCGATGTCGTGCTGGACCCCAGCTCCGATCTGAATGCGGAGTACGTGACCGGCGATGAGCTGTCCATCTCCTATATTGGGTTCAACACTCAGGCGGAGCCCTTCGACGATCCCAAGGTGCGCCAAGCCTTCGCCCACGCCATAGACCGTGAGAAGATCGCTGAGGTGGTGCTGAAGGACATGCTCCCTGTTGCCGAGGGCATCATGATGCCCGGCCTTCCCGGCTACAATCCGGAAAGCAAGGCTCTGTCCTTCGACCCTGATCTGGCCCGTCAGCTCCTGGAGGAGTCCACGTACGGCGGCACCGATGGGCTGCCCACTGTGACCCTCACTGAGGTAGGAGGTGGCGCTGTCGTTGGCTTCGATACTCAGGCCATGGTGGAGATGTGGAAGGAGAACCTGGGAGTCGAGGTGGAGATCGAGCAGACGGAGGCGGCCACCTTCTTCTCTGATCTGGACTCTGGTCGTCTCCACATGTTCGTCACCGGCTGGATCATGGACTATCCGGACCCCGAGGACATTGTCGACATTCACTTCTACAGCAAGAGCCGGCTCAACAGCACCCGCCTCAGCGATCCGGAGCTGGACGCCCTGCTGGAGCAAGCGCGCACCGAGCAGGACGTAGACACGCGTCTATCTCTCTATCAGCAGGCTGAGCAGAGCATCATCGAACAGGCCGCGTGGGTGCCGCTGTATCACGGTCGGGACCATGCCCTGGTGAAGCCATACGTGAAGGGGTTCGAGTTCCCGCCCATGGTGATCCCGCGCCTGCGCTACGTCAGCATCGAGCGGTAGCCGAGAGCCCGCCCCAGTCGGCTGTACGTCTATGCAAGGAGTACTGCCCTACATCTTGCGGCGCCTCCTCTGGGCGCCGTTGATCCTTCTGGCAGTCTCGTTCATCGCCTTCACGATCACCCGCTTCGGTCCCGGTGATCCCATTAGTGTGGCTATGGGCCAGTACCGCGATCCCGAGGCGCTGGAGCGTGTCCGACACCTGAAGGGCCTGGACAAGCCCATCCTCGACTGGCGTCCCCCCTTTGGCCAGTACGGGATCTACATGCGGGATGTCCTGCACGGGGACCTGGGCGAGAGCTTCCGTTACCGGGACCGTTCTGTCTCCGATATCATCTTTCCCAAGATGTGGGTTTCTGCCCAGTTGGGGCTGGTGGCTCTTATCATCACCTTCGGCATAGGAGTACCAGCGGGGATCCTGGCCGCCCTCAAGCAGGGCACCTGGCTCGATCCCGCCGCCATCAGCACGTTCCTCTTTTTTCAGTCGATACCAGTGCTGGTGGCCGTGCCCGTGATGCTTCTAGTCTTCGTCGTCAAGCTGCACTGGCTCCCGACCGGCGGATGGGATGGCATCTTCAGCAAGCACATCGTCATACCGGCGCTGGCGCTTTCGCTGCCCGGCATCGCTGGGGTGGCCCGTCTGATGCGTGCCACCACGCTGGACGTCCTGATGGAGGACTACGTCCGTACGGCTCGGGCCAAGGGCCTGAGGGAGTTCACGGTCGTGAGCCAGCACGTGGCCCGTAATGCCCTCCTGCCCATGACAACCGTAATCGGCATCTCTCTCGTCACCCTCCTGGAAGGGGCGTTCTTCACGGAGACCCTCCTGGGCATCCCGGGAATCGGGCGTCTCGCCTTCGAGTCCGTCACGAGCCGTGACTACGACGTGATCCTCGGACTAACCCTCGTGCTGGCCACCGCCTTCATCCTGGCCAACATCGCCATCGATATCGCCTACACGTTCATCGACCCGCGTGTGCGCTACCAGCGAAGCGCACTGACCTGACATGGCTGAGGCAGAAGCGACGCCGGAGATTCTGGCTGACGCGACGGTTCGTCCCGGGCACAGCCCTTTGGGCCTGGCCTTCCGGCGGCTCCTCCGCAAGAAGATCGCCGTGGCGGCGCTGACGTTCATTCTGGTCTTCTACTTCTGCGGGCTCTTTGCGCCCGTGGTAGCCCCACGCAGCTACACGAAGCAGGACCTGGACAACGTCTTCCAGGGCCCTACTGTGGCTCATCCCTTGGGTACCGACCGGCTGGGCCGTGACACGTTGAGCCGCGTTATCTGGGCGTCCCGCACCACCGTGATCGTGACGGTGGCCACGCTGGTGACGGGGGGCCTGGTGCTCTCGGTCTCGCTGGGGCTGCTGGCTGGCTACCTGGGCGGCAAGGTGGATACCGCCATCATGCGAGTGGGCGACGTCTTCTTCGCTCTCCCCGGCCTGCCGATGCTGATTCTGATCAACGCCACCCTGAAGCCGAAGGTGGTGGACCAGCCCTGGATCAAGAACCTCGAGGACTGGCTGCGGGTGGACGGGCTGCCCGACTACATCCTCATCTTCGGTGCCCTCTCCCTCTTTGCCTGGGTGGGAGGAGCCCGTGTCATTCGCTCCCAGGTCCTGGCCCTGCGGGAGACCGAGTACGTGGTCGCGGCGCGCGCCATGGGCGGCTCGGCGTGGAGGGTCGTCTTTCGACACCTGCTGCCGAACGTGAGCAACATCATCATCGTAGGTCTATCAGCCAGCCTGGGCGCCATCGCCGGCACGGAGATCGCCCTCACCTGGTTTGGCGTGGGTATCCAGCCGCCCACGCCAAGCTTCGGCGCCATGCTGTTCGAAGGCGGGTCCATCCGCACGCTTCAGGCTCACCCACAACTGCTGCTCATTCCCGGATCGGTGATCGCCGCCCTCATCTTCGCCTTCAACCTCCTGGGCGATGCTCTCACCGACATCCTGACCCCCCGCGCTCGGTAGCCTGAGTCTATCGGCTCCTATCGCCTCGTCGGACCCTCGTGTATAATTCTGGGTTGGAGGCATTTGGAGAGACGGTGAGGGTATCCGCTCAGAAGATCCCCGATAGCCAGGTCGTCCTTGAGATCGAGGTCGAGCCCGAGAGGGTGGAGAAGGCCCTCGACCGCGCCTACCGCCGTTTGGTGAGCAAGACGCGGGTGCCCGGCTTTCGCCCTGGGAAGGCGCCCCGCGCGATGCTTGAGCGATACCTGGGTCAGGACGCCCTCTTGCGCGAGGCTCTCGACCGCCTGGTGCCCGAGGTCTACCAGGAGGCGGCCCGCGACGAGGATGTCGAGCCTGTCGACTTCCCGGAGCTGGAGGTGGTGACGACCGAGCCCCTGGTGGTCAAGGCCACTGTTCCTGTGCGCCCCACGGTCGACCTGGGCGACTATGGCGAGGTGCGCGTGACCCGGGGACCCGTCGAGGTCTCGCAGGAGCAGGTGGATGGGGCGCTGGAGGATCTGTCCCGTCGCTACGCCGTGCTGGAGCCCGTCGATCGGTCGGCACAGTGGGGTGATGTCCTGCGAGCCGACGTCACGGGCACCGTTGGAGACCTCACCATCGTCGAGCAGAAGGACGTGGAGTTTTGGCTCCGCGAGGGGCAGACGGTATCCGTCCCCGGCCTGGGCGAGCGGCTGGTTGGGATGGAGAAGGGTGCCGAGACGGAGCTGGACATCGCCGTCCCGGCGGATTTCGGAGATCAGAGGGCGGCGGGCAAGACGGCAAGATACAGGGTGCTCATCCACGAGATCAAAGAGGAGAAGCTGCCCGCCTTGGACGATGAGTTCGCCCGCCAGGTCGGCGAGGGGTTCCCCTCTCTGGCTGCTCTCCGCGAGCGGGTCGAAGCGGACATCCGCCAGGCGGAGGAGGAAATGGCTCTCCACCGCTATCATGACCAAGTGCTGTCGGCCCTGGAGGAACGGGTCACCACCATAGAGTACCCTCCGGTCATCGTCGAGCGGGAGGTGGAGCGCCTTATACGCGACGAGGTGATGGCCTCGGGTGGCGGCCCTGGACGCCCTGCGGGCGCTGACGCAATGGAGCGCTACCTTCAGGCGCGGGGCAAGTCTGAGGGGGAGCTGCGACAGGAACTAAGACCTGCGGCTATCGAGAGGGTACGGCGCTCCCTTATATTGAGTCAGGTGGCGGAAGCCGAGAATATAAGTGTGGGCGACGCTGAAATCGACCAGGAGATCGAGAGGCTAGTCTCGTCGGCGGGTTCCCAAGCGGAGCCGATGCGGCGTCTGTTCAATGCAGACGAGGGTCGCGACGCTCTCAGGCGGCGGATGCTGACCCGCATGACCCTGGACCGTCTCGTGAGCATCGCCTCAGGCGAGAGCGCCCCGGAGAGCGGGGAGCAGGAGGAGGTGGCCGCTGCCGCGGAGGGGGACGAAGACCCCTCCTAGGGCAATGGGCCGCCCGCCTGCAAGCAAGCACCACACGATATGCCTCGGTGGGGAACGGCGTTGAAGAGTTAAGGAAGCGGATTCCGGAGGAACGAGCCCAATGGATGTGAGGCCTCACAACATCATCCCCATGGTTGTCGAGACGGGCGCCCGCGGCGAGCGCTCCTTCGATATCTTCTCTCTGCTGCTTCGGGAGCGCATTATCTTCCTGGGTACGCCCATCGATGACCAGATCGCCAATCTGATCATCGCCCAACTCCTCTACCTGGAGCGGGAGGACCCAGACAAAGACATCAACATGTATATCCACTCGCCGGGGGGTGTTATCCCGGCCGGACTGGCCATTTACGACACCATGCAGTTGGTGCGGCCGGACATCGCCACGTACTGTGTGGGCATGACGGCTAGCTTCGCCACCGTGCTTCTGTGCGCGGGGATACCCGGCAAGCGTCTTGCCATGCCGAATGCCACTGTCCACATGCACCAGGCGAGGGGCGGGGCCACCGGTGAGGCAGCGGACATCGCGATCGCCGCCAAGGAGATCCTGCGTGAGCAGCAGATCATCCGCGACATCCTGGCCAAGCACACCGGCCAGTCGGCTGACCGCATAGCACGTGACACCGATCGCAACTTCTACATGGACGCCCAGCAGGCCAAGGAATACGGCATCGTCGACGAGATCCTGTCCAGGCCTGAGGAGTAGACACACCCCAAGTGCCGGGACAGGATGGCGGAGAGGGTAGCTAGAGATGGCAAACAGCCGCAGCAGCCGTGTCCTTTACCACTGCTCGTTTTGCGGTAAGAACCAAGATCAAGTGAAGCGGCTCATCGCCGGGCCCGGTGCCGTCTACATCTGTGACGAGTGCGTTGAACTGTGTCGGGAGATCATCGATGAGGAGGCGGCGGGCACCACAAAGCCCAAGGTTGGGCAGCACCGAGTTCCGCCCCCCAAGGTCATCTATGAGCAACTAGGCGAGTACGTCATCGGCCAGGAGCAGGCCAAGAAGGTCCTCTCCGTCGCCGTCTACAACCACTACAAGCGTATCTCGGCCGGTGGCCAGCCCGCCGACGTGGAGCTGGAAAAAAGCAACATCCTGCTCCTCGGGCCCACCGGGTGCGGGAAGACCCTCCTGGCGCGCACGCTGGCCCGCATCCTGGATGTCCCCTTCACCATCGCCGACGCCACGGCTCTTACCGAGGCCGGCTACGTGGGCGAGGACGTGGAGAATATCCTCCTCCACCTCATTCAGTCCGCTGACTTCGACATCTCGCGCTCCGAGCGCGGCATCGTCTACATCGACGAGATCGACAAGATAGCCCGCAAGGGTGACAACCCCTCGATTACCCGCGACGTGTCCGGAGAGGGCGTGCAGCAGGCGCTGCTCAAGATCATTGAGGGTACGGTGGCGAACGTGCCGCCACAGGGGGGACGCAAGCACCCCCACCAGGACTTCATCCAGATCAACACCACCAACATCCTCTTCGTCTGCGGCGGCGCCTTCGAGAGCCTGGATAAGGTCGTCGACCGGCGGCTGAGCAAGAGCCGCAGGTCCTTGGGATTCGGGGCTGACCTCGCCAACAAGACCGGCCAGGACCTCACCGACGAACTCCTGAAGTACGTCACCCACGATGACCTCCTTCAGTATGGCCTCATCCCGGAGTTCGTGGGGCGCCTGCCGTTGGTGGTGAGCCTGGAGTCGCTGCAGAAGGAGGATCTGGTGCGGATCCTCACCGAGCCCAAGAACGCCCTGGTCAGGCAGTTCGAGCGTTTCTTCGGCCTCGACGGCGTGGAGCTGGTCATCACGCCGGAGGCTCTGGAGAGCTGCGCCGAGGAGGCCATTCGACACCGGACCGGTGCCCGTGGCCTGCGCACCGTGCTGGAGGATACGCTGCTGGACGTGATGTACGAGATCCCGTCTCGGGGCGACGTCAAGAAGTGCGTGATCAGCGCTGACACCGTTCTCGGGCGGGCCCGGCCCGTCATGCTGACAGGCAGCGGCCAGGCGGTGACGGCCGACAGCGAGGAGGAACTCCAGGACGAATCGGCTTGACGCTCGGCCCATCTGCTGACAGCTAGGTGTGTCGGCAGGAACACAAGATCACACGAGCAAGGCCCCGATCAGGGGCCTTTCCTCTTTGGCCACAGGGCGGGGGATGCTACTCGCGGAAAACGGCGAGAACCGCCAGGGAGGCGACCACCCAGAGGAGGATGTCGAGGAGGAGGGGCCAGTCCTTGAGCAGCACCTCCTCGGGGCTGCCGCCCTGGTTCTTGGCGTGGACCAGGAACAGGTAGCGAAAGATGCCGTAGAGGACAAATGGGATCGTCAGCATCATCGAGTGGTTCTCTGGCAGGTTGTCGGCGGTAAATGTGTAGAGGCCGTAGGCGATGAGCGTCGAGGCCGTCACGGTGCCCGCGAGCTGGTTCAGAAGATCCGGCGTGTACTCCCCCAGAGTCGCCCGGTGCTGGTTGGCCTGCTCATCTAGGAGCAGCAGCTCCGCCCGCCGTTTGTTGATGGCCAGGAAGAGGGCCCCAAGGGCCGTCACGACGTAGAGCCAGGGCGAGATGGGCACGTCGATGACGAAGGCGCCGCTCATGGCCCGTAGAACGAAGCCGGCGGCGATGGTCATGATGTCCAGCAGCACCGCGTGCTTCAGGTGGAAGGAGTAGGCCAGCATGAGGGCGATGTAGCCAGCCATGACCCCGCCGGCCCGCAGATCGAGGGCGAACATGCCGCCCAACGCTGCCAGCCAGAGGACGGCTGCCCAGCCGAGGGCCGCCGTCGGCGATAGGACGCCGGCCGCGATGGGCCGGCGTCTCTTCCTGGGGTGAAGGCGGTCCGTCTCGCGGTCACGGACGTCGTTCACCAGGTAGTCGGCGCTCGATGCGAGGCAGAAGAGCACAAGGGCGAGGCTGGCCTTGCCAAGGAGAGGAAGCCAGTCGTCGGGCTCCCGGAGGTGCCAGGAGTCGCCCACAGAGAAGATGAAGGCCATGTAGACGATGAGGTTCTTCGTCCACTGGCGCGGTCGCATCGAGATGAGGAGGAAGCGGAGATGGATGGCGAGGGTGTCGGTCGAAGCGCTGGGCGCAGCCGCCTCGGACGGCGCCCCAACGGGGGCTGAGGCCTTGGAGGAGAGCCGCCGCTGGTTGGCCATGATTGCTCCGATGATACGGGCCGTCTCTAGACGCGTCAACCGAGCCGCACCCGCCGGAAACGCAACATCGGAGTCTATGGGCGGGACTACGCCGGCCGCCGCCGGTATCCACTCGGCGTCCGAGTGGTAGCATAGAACGTAGCATGGCCATCAAGCAGCCTGAAGGTGAGACCGACGAGCGTGTGGGCAGACGCCTCCTGCGCTTGTACCGGCGTCCGTACGTACACACTTCGGTAGGGCTCCTGGTGCTGGTGGCCATCGTTGCGGCCTTGGTCGTGATAGAGCGGGTGACTGACGAAGGCAGCGGTCCGGAGCTTGTGGACATCGGCGAGGCGCCCACGAACGGGCCCGTCGGCGATGACTCTGCCGGCCTGGGCCCGCTGGACGGCGAGCCGCCAAAGGTGGGCGAGCTGGCGCCGGACTTCGCGCTGCGGGGGCTGGACGGCGAGATCCATCGCCTGAGCGACTTCCGGGGTCAGGTGGTCTTCGTCAACTTCTGGGCGACCTGGTGCGGCCCCTGTCGGGGCGAGCTACCGGATATCAAGTCCGTCTACGACGAGAAGGGGGAGCAGGGCCTGGTGGTGCTGGCCGTGAACGTCCAAGAAGCGGCCGGCCGCGTGCAGGCATTCTGGGACGAGCAGGGTCTCACGATGCCTGTTCTGCTGGACAGCGGGGGTGAGGTCTTCGAGGAGTATCGCCTGCTGGGCCTGCCCGACAGCTTCTTCGTGGACCGCGACGGCGTCCTTCGCGGAACGCAGGTTGGCGCCATCGGCCGGGAGGACATGCTCGAGAAGCTGGAGGAGGCGGGCCTGCCCTGACTGGGAACTGGGAACTGGGACCCAGCCCTCCTCCCGCTGTTTCCCTGCCCGCCGCTTCCTCGCTGCCTGCCCCGTCAGGTCAGCGTGTTCTTCAGGAGCTCTCCCCGCTTCAAGACCAGGCGCACGTTGTTCGCCTCCCGCAGGACGTCGATGTCCTCGACCGGGTTGCCCTGGACGGCGATGAGGTCGGCCCACTTCCCCTCTTCGATGGTCCCAATGCGGTCGTCCAGGTGGAGGAGTTCCGCGTTCGTTCGGGTGGCGCTGACGAGGGCCGCCATCGGGCCGAGGATCGCCGCCTTGAGCGGCAGCTCCAGGGTCTTGAAGGGCTGCATGGGGCCCAGCAGGTCCGACCCGGAGCCGATCTTCACCCCCGCCGCGGCCGCGATGCGCACGCTCTCAGCGCCACGGGCCTTCGCCAGCCGAATCTTTTGCATGCTGAAGGCGGAGACGCCGTACTGCTCGCCGAAGCGGTCGATGAGCTCGTAGGTGGCCAGAGTGGGGACCAGGTAGGCCCCCCGCGCCTTCATTAGGGCGGCGATCTCCTCGTCCAGGAAGTTGCCGTGCTCAATCGAGGCGACGCCCGCCTCGAGGGAGTTGCGGATGCTGGCCGGGCTGTAGGTGTGGGCCATGGCGTAGCGACCGACGGCCTGCGCCTCATACACGGCGGCCCCCAGTTCCTCGACGGTAAACTGGGTGGTCTCGATGTCGTCACTCGGCGACATGGCGCCGCCGGAAGCCATCACCTTCACCTGCGTGGCCCCCCGCCGCAACTGCTGGCGGGCGGCGCGACGCACCTCGTCCACGCCATCGCAGAGGGCGGGCGGCGCTACGAGGCCGGGCACCGGGTCGGGCCAGTGGTCTTGGAAGCGGGCGCGCCAATCGCCGTGGCCGCCGGTCTGGGAAATGGGGGCGCCGCTGGGGAGAATGCGCGGGCCCCGAAGGTAGCCCTCCTCCACGGCCTCGGCGAAGCCGCCGTCCAGCACCCCGGCGTCCCGCACGGTCGTGAAGCCGGCTTCCAGCGTCTGCTCGATGACGCGGCCCACCTTGAGGGCGTACACGGCGCCGGCCTGTCGCGTCACGCTCTCCCACGAGGTCTCGGTGATCCCCAGGTGCACGTGGGCGTCGATCAGTCCGGGCATCAGCGTCCCGCCCGCCAGGTCGATCACACGCGCCCCCCGGGGAGCACGCAGTGAGCGTGACGCCACTGCCCGCTGGATGAGCCCTTCCCGAACGGTGACGGCCATTCCGGGCCGAGGGTCGGCGCCGGTGCCGTCGATAAGGGTGGCGTTGCGAAGGATCAGTGTGTCTGGCATCTTCTCATTCCCCAGCGTGCCCGCTCCTAGACCCCTGCCTCGTACTTCTTGACCTTCTCCGGGTCCAGCTCGATGCCCAGGCCGGGCTTGTCGGGCAGGCGGAGGTAGCCCTCGCTGTCGACGCGGACGGGCTCCGTCAGCAGGAAGTCGCGAGCCTCGAGTGTCCAGGCCGGGGGATCGTAGGGGAACTCGATGAAGGGGCAGTTGGGTACGGCGGCGGCCAGGTGGGCGTTGGCGATGAGGCCGATGCCGTTGGTCCAGGTGTGGGGGCTGAACGCCAGGTCGCGCGCCTCCGCCATGCCCGCGACCTTGCGGGCGGTCGTGATGCCGCCGGCGAAGGTGGCGTCGGGCTGGTAGACGTCGTAGCAGTTCTTCTCCATGTAGACCTGGAACTCCTCCAGGCCGCGATTTAGCTCGCCGCCGGCAATGCGCAGGTTCACCTGCTGGCGCAGGCTGGCCAGCTCGTCGTATGCGTAGGAGTAGAGGGGCTCTTCCAGCCAGTAGACGCCGTGCTCCTCCATCGCCCGCGCCATCTCGA
>DAOULP010000178.1:0-2161 GCA_034420175.1 Dehalococcoidia bacterium
CATCATCCTTATCGCCTTCGTCGTCGTCGCCACTGTCTTCGCCTTCGTCGTCCTCACCACCGGCGTCTTCTCCTCTGAACGCGGTAAGGAATCCGTCTACGCCGGCCTCCAAAAGGCCCGCGGCACCTTGGAGGTCCGCGGGGGTGTGATCGTCTCTGCCACCGGCTGCCCCACCTGCGTCGTTGACGACATCGCCTTCGCCGTCGCCAACTCCGCCGGCGGCGAACCCGTATCCCTGGCCACATCAGGCGACAACCGCACCATCCTCGCCTACCGCGACGACACCACCATCGACAACGACGTCAGCTACTCCATCCAAGTCATAGTGGGCGACACCGACGCCCTGCTGGAGGCTGGGGAGCTCTTCCTCGTCAACGTCGACGCCGCGACCGGCATCGATGGAACCATCTCCCTCACCGCCAACCGGCGCTTCACCATCGAGGTCCAAGCGCCCCTCGGCGGTGTCCTGGACATCACTCGGCAGTTGCCCGCAGAGCTGTCCACCGTGATGCAGCTCCACTAAGGAAGAGACCTCGCCCGCGGCGGCGTCCTGCTTGCCCAAGCCGGAACAGGGACAGGGCGCCGCCCCAGGTAACGGGCGCCGAAGCCCAGAAGACCACAGCTCAGTACCAGATGGCCGAGCCGCCCCACGCGGGACGAACCCTTCCCGCGACGGGGCGGCTCGCTGCGTTCGGGAGGTAGCAGCGGCCCCGTCCAGCGCCCACCGCCACCATCCATCGTGACTCCACAGACCTCTCCGCCGTGGTCAGGTCCACTCATCTCAAGATAGTGGGTTCGTCCTGTCCAGGTTGGTGGCGCCGCCGGCGAACTGTGGGGCTTCCCCTCGTGCTGCCATCCTCTCCCGGTCCGAACATCCCCTCAGGACATACGTCTCAGGCCACAGGCCACGACCGAGACACCCGACGGTAGCCATACGACCCCATCGGAGCCAGGGCAGGCGGCAACCGTCACAGCCATGAAGGAGGGCTGATATGAAAAGCCTACTTGGTGCCCTGCGCTTTGGCCACCGCGACGAACGAGGGATCACTGGCCTCGAAACAGCCATCATCCTCATCGCCTTCGTCGTTGTCGCCACCGTCTTCGCCTTCGTCGTCCTCACTACAGGTGTATTTAGCTCCGAACGCGGCAAGGAGTCCGTCTACGCCGGCCTCCAAAAGGCCCGCGGCACCCTGGAGGTCCGCGGCGGCGTCGTTGTCTCCTCTACCGGATGCCCCACCTGCACCGTCGACGACATAGCCTTCGCTGTCGCCAACTCCGCCGGTGGCGAACCCGTTTCCATGGCAACTTCCGGCGACAACCGCACCATCCTCGCCTACCGCGATGAGACTACTATCGACAACGACGTGACCTACACCATCACCGCCATCGTAGGCGACACCGACGACCTCCTCGAGGCCGGCGAGTTGTTCAGCGTCTTGGTCGACAGCAGCGACATCGACGGCACGACATCCCTCACCGCCAACAAGCGCTTCACCATCGAGGTCCAGGCACCCCTCGGTGGTGTCCTCGACATCACCCGCCAGTTGCCCGCAGAGCTGTCTACTGTGATGCAGCTCCACTAGCGGAAGAGAGACCCGCAGCAGCGGCGCCCTGGTCCGGCCCGACTCGGGTCAAGCACAGGGCGCCGCCTCATTTGACGCGAGCAGGACGTGGAGACTGGGGACAGGCCAAGCAAGTCGCCCTGCCGACGGCCCCTTCTGCCCGCGACAGGGCAGAGAGCTTGGGTCGCCCATGTGGCACAGCACCTTGGTCCCGTTCATCACCTCAGGTCGATGGCTTGGGCCCCAAGAATGGAGGGTTTCCCCAATAGTGCTCCCCCTCTTTCGGGACGAAGATCACCCCAGGACATACGTCTCAGGCCGTAGCCCACGGCCGAGACACCGGACGGTGGACCGGTACACCCTGGCACACACAGTCCATCCGGCCACCCGTCACAGCCACGAAGGAGGGCCCCCAATGAGGAGACTACTCACCGCCCTGCGCTCCGGCCTCAACGACGAACGCGGTATCACTGGCCTCGAAACAGCCATCATCCTTATCGCCTTCGTCGTCGTCGCCACTGTCTTCGCCTTCGTCGTCCTCACCACCGGCGTCTTCTCCTCTGAACGCGGTAAGGAATCCGTCTACGCCGGCCTCCAAA
>DAOULP010000179.1:0-13877 GCA_034420175.1 Dehalococcoidia bacterium
CGGCGCGACCACCGGCCGACCTCGGCGCTGCGGCTGGTTCGACGCGGTGGCCGCCCGCTACACTTCGCAGCTCAACGGCCTCAGCGGCGCTCTCATCACCCGGCTTGACGTGCTGGACACCTTCAAGACTCTGAAGATCTGCACCGGCTATCACATCGATGGCGTGCCTGTGGACGGCTTCCCGGGCAGCACCTGGGAGGTGGCCCGCTGCGAGCCCATCTTCGAGGAGGTGCCGGGCTGGGAGCAGGATACCAGGGGCATCCGCCTCTTCGAGGACCTGCCGGTGGCCGCTCAGGCCTACGTCCGCCGTCTCGAGAGCCTCATCGGCTGCCCGATAGCCATCGTCTCGGTGGGTCCTGAGCGCGACCAGGCCATCATCGTCAAGCCCGTCCTCTAGGGCCAGGTACGCCGCGCTGCCACCCGTCTGAAGGCGCCAGCGCCGTGCCGCCGCTCGTGTGGGGCTGGGGTTTCGCGGACAGGGTCGGATACCAAAGCCAAGAGCCGAGAACCAGGAGGCCCTCAGGGCCCGGTTCTCGGCTCTCGTTTCTTTCCTGGAGACTGCGCTAGACCGCGACCGGCAGGTCGATGCGGTGGCGCTTCACCTCGGCCTCGATCTTCTCCGCCCCGGCCGGGTCCGGATCGCACAGGGGCAGCCGGAAGGCGCCCACCCCGAATCCCACAGTGTTGAGGGCGTACTTGATGGGGATGGGGTTGCTGGCCGCCGTCATCAGCGTGCCCATCAGCGGCAGCAGTTTGCGGTGCGTCCGGGCCGCGTCTTCCACCCGACCGGCCAGATAGTCCTCGATCATCCCCTTGATCTGCTTGCCCACCAGGTGGGAGGTAACGCAGATGACGCCGTAGCCGCCCACGGCGAGTAGGGGCAGCGTGTCGCCGTCGTTTCCGCTCCAGAGCAGGAAGTTATCCCTGGTGGTCTCGATGATCTGGGCCGCCTGTTCCAGGTTGCCGCTGGCCTCCTTCACCCCCACGATGTTGGGGACACGTGACAGGCGGAGCATCGTATCGGCGGTGATGTTCACCGCGGTCCGGCCGGGGATGTTGTACAGGATGCAGGGCATTCCGGTGGCGCGGGCGATCGCCTCGAAGTGGCGGAAGATGCCCTCCTGTGTCGGCTTGTTGTAGTAGGGGCAGGTAAGCAGCAGCCCGTCGACGCCGATGTCCTTCGCCTCCTGGCTAAGCTCCACGCTCTCTGCGGTGTTGTAGCTGCTGGTGCCGGCGATGACGGCCCCGGCGTCGCCGACAGCCTGCTTCACTTCCCTGAAGAGGCGCAGCTTCTCCTCCGAGGTCAGAGTGGGCGCCTCGCCCGTGGTTCCCGCCACGACCACACCGTCGCTGCCTGACTCCAGTAGAGCCAGCGCCAGACGCCCGGCCTGGGCGTGGTCGACGGCGCCCTCGGGCGTGAAAGGCGTAACCATAGCCGTCAGCAGACGGCCTATCTCAGTCATTGCGGAGCCTCCTACTCTGGTGGCGGGTGCGCTAGATCAGGTTCCTGGCGACCAGCTCCTCGGCGATCTGGATGGCGTTGGTGGCGGCACCCTTGCGCAGGTTGTCGCTCACGATCCAGAAGACCATCCCGTTAGGGTGAGAGCTGTCCTGGCGAATGCGCCCCACAAAGACGTCGTCCAGGCCCGCCGCGGTCCACGGCTGCGGGTAGAGGCTGACGGCCGGGTCGTCCTGCACCGTCACGCCGGGGGCCTTCAACAGGATCTGGCGCGCGTCATCCGGCGACCACGGCCGGCTGAACTCGACGTGGACGGCGGCGCTGTGGCTGACCAGGACGGGAACGCGTACGCACGTAGCCGAGATAGCAATGCTCTCGTCGTGCATGATCTTCTGCGTCTCCGCCATCATCTTCCACTCTTCTTTGGTGTACCCGTCGTCTCTGAAGACGTCGATCTCCGGCAGAACGTTGAAGGCGATCTGGTGCGGGTAGACGTGGGGGACGACGCTCTTGCCCTCCTGGATAGCCTTGGTCTGCGTGTTCAGCTCCTCCACTGCCAGCCTGCCCGTGCCGGACACCGACTGGTAGGTGGCGGCGGTGATCCGCTTGATGGGGTTCACCCGGTGCAGCGGCCAGAGCACCGTCACTATCGGCGTCGTCGAGCAGTTGGGAATAGCCAGGATGCCCTTGTGCCACTCCACGTCGTCGGCGTTGACCTCGGGCACCACCAGGGGCACTGCCGGGTCCTGGCGCCAGGCTGAGCTGTCGTCGATGGCGATGGCGCCCATCTTGGCGACCATGGGGCAGTACTCGCGCGAGGCGGCGCCGGAAGCGGAGATGAAGACCAGGTCCGCGCCCTCGAAGGACTTCGGTGCCTTGGTCTCCTCCACCACTACCTCTTCCTCGCCGACCATCATCTTCTTGCCGGCCGACCGGGCGGTGGCGAGCAGCTTGAGGGAGGCGAGCGGAAAACGGCGCTCCAGGAGGATCTTGATGAACTCCACGCCAACCACTCCCGCGGCCCCCACACAGGCGATGTTGTACCGTTTCTTCCCGTCAGATGATTTCTGTGCCATGAGGTCCCCTATCCTGCCGCCCATGTCTTAACGAAGCTGTTTGGGGCGGCCCCAAAATACTAATCGATCTTGCGTCTAGCATCAATCCGCCGCGGGGGCCTCTGTTCCCACGCGGCCGATGGGTGTCGCTGGGCCCTCGGCGATGCGTTACATGAGGAGCCGGAGGCGTTCTCTCAGAGGCCGATGAGCTTGTCCAGGCCGCGCACGAGCTCGCTGCGGCTCATGACCTCTCGGATGGCCAGCAGGGTGCCCGGCATGAAGGACTCCCGGCCCGTGGAGTCGTGGCGGAGGCTGAGGGTCTGGCCCAGTCCGCCGAAGATGACCTCCTGGTGCGCCACGAATCCCGGCATCCGAACGCTGTGAACGGTGACGCCGTCCACTGACCCGCCTCGCGTGCCGGGCAGCGTCTGCTTCTGGGGCACGTTCTGCTCGAACGGGCGGCCGCGGGCGGCCACCATCTCGCGGGCCGTCATCAGCGCGGTGCCGGACGGGGCATCCACCTTCTGTTCGTGGTGGAGCTCTATCACCTCGGCGTAGTCGAAGTGGCGGGCGGCCACCTTCGACAGGTGGATCAGAAGCACGGCGCCGATCGCGAAGTTGGGTGCGAGGACCGACCCGAGACCCTTCTTCTTGCAGGCGGACTCCAGCTCAGCGACGACATCTTCCGAGAGGCCGGTTGTGCCACTCACCAGGCGTGCCCCTGCCTCCAAGGCGGCGCGGGCCACCGTGGGCGCCCACTCGGCGTTGGTGAAGTCAACGACCACATCGGGCCGGCAGCGCCCGAAGAGGCTCTGTGGGTCCCGGTCCAGGGGCACCAGCCCCGTTCCATCGGGAAGGGAGACGAACTCCTCAGCCGAGAACTTCTCGAGGACGCCGACAGGCTCCAGGTCGGGCTCGCGGCAGAGGGCAGCCAGAATCTCCCTGCCCATCTTCCCCGTGCCGCTAACGACGACGCGAATGGGAGACATGGCAACTCCTTCCAATCGACAGTAGTCGAGGCATTATACCCCGTCGGCCGATGGGGAATGAAGAGAGACTGGAAGGGCGCTCTCTTCGGCCTGGCCTTGCCCGGCGGCGGCTCAGCGGCCCGTGCGGCGGGGCCCGTAGGGTGCCCTCGGCGGCGGCGGGGGACCGGGCGGGCGGTCTGGAGTTCCCCGGTTCGGCGGTCGGCGGCGACGCCCCCCACCAGCGTCTCGGCCAGCGCCGCCGGGTCGGCCGTCGCCCCGTCGGCGAGCGTTGTGGGGCGGACCCTCACGGTAGCCGCCGCCACCCCCATGGCGGCGCTGTGGTGCGCGGCCACCGCTGGCGGGCGCTGCAGCGGCCACTGGCTTGGGGGGACCCGATTCGCCCTCCAGCACCGCTCGCCGCGAGAGGTTGATGCGGCCCAAGCTGTCGATCTCCGTGACCATCACCATGACCTCGTCGCCCACCTGTACTGCGTCCTCCACGCTGGGCACCCGGTAGTCGGCCAGCTCCGAAATATGGACCAGGCCTTCCTTGCCCGGCAAGATCTCGACAAAGGCGCCGAAGTTGAGCAGCCGGGTCACCGTGCCCGTGTAGATTGTGCCCACCTCCACGTCTCTGGTGAGCCCCTTGATGATCTCGATGGCGCGGTTGGCCATCTCCTCGCTGGTGGACCCGACGTTGACGGTGCCGTCGTCCTGGACGTCGATAGTGCACTTGGTTTCATCGACGATAGAGCGGATGACGCGACCGCCGGGCCCGATGACGGCGCCGATCTTCTCAGGGGAGATCTCGATTCGATACATGCGAGGCGCGTAGCGAGAGAGCTCAGCTCGGCTCTCCGGCATGGTCTCCAACATCTTGCCCAGCACGTAGAGCCGGGCCTCCCGCGCCTGGGCCAGCGCCTCCCTCATGATCTCCAGGCTGATACCTGTGACCTTGATGTCCATCTGGAGGGCCGTGATGCCCTCGGCGGTGCCGGCCACCTTGAAGTCCATGTCACCCAGCGCATCCTCGATGCCGGCGATGTCAGTGAGGACCTTGAAGTCGTCGTCCTCGCCCATCACCAACCCCATGGCGATGCCGGCCACGGGCGCCTTGATGGGCACGCCGGCGTCCATCAGCGAAAGCGTGCTGCCGCAGACGCTGGCCATGGAGGTGCTGCCGTTGCTGGACAGCACCTCGGAGACGAGCCGAATGGTGTAGGGGAAGTCTTCCTCATCCGGGATGACAGGCTCGATGGCGCGCTCGGCGAGGGCGCCGTGCCCAACATCGCGTCGGCTCGGCGTACCGATCCGCCGCGTCTCGCCCACCGAGTAGGGGGGAAAGTTGTAGTGGTGGAGGAAGCGCTTGCTTTCCTCGGGCGACAGGGTGTCCAGCCGCTGTTCCTCCCTCGCGGAGCCCAGCGTGGCGATGGTGAGCGCCTGGGTCTGTCCGCGGGTGAAGAGACCCGAGCCATGGGTTCGAGGCAGGATGCCCACCTCGCAGGAGATCGGGCGGATCTCCGTCGGGCTGCGCCCGTCTGGTCGGGTCTCCTCCTTGAGGATGCGGGCTCTCACCTCACGTTTGATCTCTTGGTCGAAGGCGGCCAGGAGCAGTTCCGGTTGGTACGTCTCGCCCAGGCGCTCCAGGAGCTCCTCCCGTCGCTCGGCGATGGCGTTCTCTCGTTCGCTCCTCTCCGGGGTGGCGACTATCTCGCCTACCTTGTCCTCTGCGAAGCGGGCCACCGCCTGGCGCATCTCTGCCTGCGGGCCCTCCGGAGCGACCCACGTCTTCGGCTTCCCGTGATCGGCGATCACCTCCTGCTCAAGGGCGATGATCTCCTGGTTCATCTCGTGCCCGAATCGGATGCCTCCCAGAGCCACCTCCTCTGACACCCCCTGAGCGCCGGCCTCCACCATCATGACGGCGTCGCGAGTGCTGGCCACGACCAGGTCCAACTGGCTCTTGCCCAGGTCGCTGAACGTCGGATTGATGACGTACTCCCCATCCAGATAGCCCACCCGCACCGAACTCACCGGCTCGCTGAATGGAATGTCGGACAGGCAGAGGGCTGTTGAGGCGCCCACGGTGGCCAGTATGTCGGGGTCATTCTCGCGGTCGGCGGACAGGACAGTGATGACCACCTGTACGTCGTTTCGGTAGCCCTTGGGGAAAAGGGGTCGCAGGGGGCGATCTGTGAGGCGGTCGGCCAGGACCGCCTCCGTGCTGGGGCGGCCCTCCCGACGGAAGAAGCTTCCCGGGATCTTGCCAGCCGCGTAGAGGCGCTCCTCGTAGTCGATGGTCAGGGGAAAGAAGTCGATCCCTAACCGGGGCTCGGCGCTGGCGCAGGCAGTGACAAGGACGATGGTGTCGCCAAATGCGACTGTGACGGCGCCGTTGGCCTGCAGCGCCAGCTTCCCAACCTCGATGGAGAGGGTCCGATCGCCGATGGTGCGCTCGTAGACTTGGGACATGAGTATGAGTCCTCCCGTTGCGTTTCTAGCTTGCGAACGTGGTTCTCAGGCGGGCGCCGGCTTCCTCACCGATTCCGCCTGCCGTGCACGTCTTGGAACGGTTGCGAATACCGCATCTTGAGTGGGGTGCGGGCGTACGCCAAATCGCCCGTCGACCCCGCTGGGGTAGGCCGCCCGTCTATTGTGAGGACCGTTCTCTTCCCAGTGGTGCCGTCTGCCTGAGGGGTCTCACGCTTTTGGGGGTGGTCTTCTACCCTTCTTCTCGTCTCTACCCGTCGACGCGCGAGGGCCTCCGCCCCTTCTTACTTGCGGAGGCCTAGTTTGGAGACAATGGCGCGGTAGCGCTCGACGCTCTGGTTGTTCAGGTAGGTTAGATGTCTTCGTCGCCGTCCAACCATCTTGAGGAGTCCACGCCGCGAGTGGTAGTCATGGCTGTGGACCTTGAGGTGCTCCGTCACCTGCCTGATCCGCTCGGTGAGGAGCGCGACCTGCACCTCCGAGGAGCCCGTATCCCCCTCGTGGTGGCGGTGAGCCGTGACTAGGCTGTCTTTCTGTTCTTTGCTCAGCATTCAGCGGGCAGCGACGAACCTTACCTGATCTTCGAGCGCCAGCATACCACAAGGGACTTTGGAATCGCAATACGGTGTATCCCTTGCGCGCAGCGTGGCGGATCGCCGCGCGATTGACCAGCCTCCCAACGCAAGCCTATAATCGTCTCCGCTGTTCCTGTGTGTCCCATCAATTCCGTGCCTCTGCTGAAGGGGGGTTCCATCATGGAAGAACGTGCCTTCAACGGCAAGATCCTCAACGTTGACCTCAACAGCGGCGCCGTCGAGGTGGAGCGCCTACCCGAGGAGATGTACCGCACCTGTCTTGGCGGTTACGGGCTGGGTGCGCGACTGCTGTTCGACCGCATACCCCAGGGTGCGGACCCCCTGGGGCCTGACAACGTCCTGGGCCTCTTCCCCGGCCTGCTGACCGGCACGCCCTTCTTCGGCATTCGCTATCAAGCGGTCGCCAAGTCTCCGAAGACGGGCGGCTGGGGCGACGCGAACGCCGGTGGTGACGTCGGTCCCTACCTGAAGAACGCGGGCTGGGACGGCGTCCTGTTCAAGGGCATCTCCGAGCGGCCGGTCTACCTGCACGTTGAGGACGACAGCGCTACCCTCAAGGACGCCGGTGACCTCTGGGGGATGGACGCAATCGCTGTGGAGAAGGAGCTCAAGAAGCGCCACGGCAAGAAGGCCAGCGTCGCCTGCATCGGCGAGGCGGGCGAGAAGCTCTCCTACATGGCCGGCATCTGCAACGAGTGGGGCCGTCTGGCTGCCCGAAGCGGCCTGGGTGCCGTGATGGGCTCGAAGCGATTGAAGGCCGTCGTCGTCAACTCGTCCCGGTCCATGATCCTGGGCGCCGACAAGGACGTCCGTGCCTTGGTTCGCACCTCTCTGGACGAGTTCGTGCAGCCGGTGGCTGGCTTCTTCCGCAACTACGGCACCACCGGCATCACGGCCGGCTCCGCTCTGTCCGGCGACTCGCCGGTCAAGAACTGGGGCGGCGCGGGCACGGCGGACTTCGCGCAGGCCATGGAGCTGGCGGGCGACAACTTCAACAAGAAGATGGAGAAGCGCTACGCGTGCTGGCACTGCCCGATCGCCTGCGGCGCCGAGAGCAAGGAATCGGAGAACCCCAAGTTCCCCTACCCGGCCCGCACCCACCGCGCCGAGTACGAGACGGCCTGCGCCTTCGGCACGCTTGCCCTCAACGCCGACATCGACTTCCTCCAGCAGACCAACCACCTCTGCAACCTCTATGGCCTGGACACCATAGCCGCCGGTGCCGTCATCGCCTTCGCCGTCGAGTGCTATGAGAACGGTCTCATCACCAAGGAGGACACCGACGGCATCGAGCTTCGCTGGGCCAGTCCCGAGGCCAGCATCGCCATGCTGCACAAGATCGGCAAGCGCGAGGGCTTCGGGGACGTGCTGGCCGACGGTATCAAGAAGGCGGCGGAGCGTCTGGGGCCGCGGGCAGTGCCTTTCGCCATGCACGTGGGCGGCGAAGAGCTGCCCATGCACGACCCCAAGCTGCAGCCAGAGTACTTCACTACCTACAAGCTGGACGCCACGCCGGCGCGCCACACTCAATACGAGGGCGCGGCGCGCGCGCAGTGGGGTGTACCTCCCACCCAGCAGGAGAAGGGCGTCGGCACCGGCCGAGCCGCCCATCACAAGGGAGCAGCCGAGTACATGCACGTCGTCAACGCCACAGGCATGTGCATGTTCGTCATGATGTGCGCCCCCAACAACCGCATCCCGGAGTGGATCAACGCCACGACAGGTTGGGATACCACCACCGAAGAGCTGCTGAAGACCGGCGAGCGCATCGCCAACCTGCGGATGGCCTTCGAGGTGCGCGAAGGCGGCAACCCGGCCAAGCGCGAGGTCCCCGGCCGGATGGTGGGCTCTCCCCCCTTGAAAGAAGGGCCGTTCAAGGACTTCACCCTGGACTGGAAGACACAGGAGGAGGAGTTCCTGGAGGCCTGCGATTGGGACTTGGAGACCACCAAGCCCAGCCGCCGCAAGCTGGAGGAGTTGGGCCTCAAGGATGTGGCCGACGTCCTCCACGCATAGGACCGTCCTGCCAAGAGCGCCGTGCGGGCCCATCCGGAGCCGGGTGGGCCCGGGGTTGGGTATGGAGGTCCGGTAGAGCAGGGAACGACCGCATCATTCGCCCCGTGGGATGCTATGACCGGCACAAGTGGCCACGCTTCCCTGGCCTCTTGGCCAGGTCGGCCGGTTTCCTGTGTTCCCTGCCGGGCAATGGACGGCGTCGCTAGCGGACGAGGCCCTCATACGGGAAGTCGCCAGTGAAGACCCGGCCGCGCAAGAGGGCATCCTGGGGATCTTTGTCCTCCGGCCTCGTGGTACCCATGTAGCCGATCCCGTTGCCCAGCGCCAAGTGGACTGCCACGAAGCCAAGCGTCCAGGGGCTCCCGTTTCCGTCGAGCACGATCTCGCCGCGAATTCTCCTAGCACCCTTCTGAGCCGTAATCATTTCGGAGCGTTTGCCCACCTCAGTCACCCAGATCCAGCGCGGCAACGGCTTCCCTGAGTACATGCGCTTGACAAAACGGCTAGGTCCCTTCGCGGTGGCAACAGCTCGCTTGAAGTCCTTTGACGTCGTGAGGTAGGTCCTCAAGACCGTGTCATCCGGCACGGGCTGATCCAACATCATCCCATACCACAGGCGCAGCAATCGTGCAGCCTTCCGCTCAGCTTCCGAGCCGAGGAGCGAGACCCGTGGTGGCAGCGGGAGGATCACGCCATATAGATTCCCGACACCGTATGGCGGCCACCCGGAGCCACCTCGCGCTTCCCAAAGCGGCAAGGTCATGTCGATCACGACTGGGCAGCGCCATTCGCTCAGCTCCGGGGAGGGCACGACCGAGTCTGGCATGTACTGCTTCAGCCCATCCACCAGCGGAGGAACGTCGGTGGGGTCCACGAATCGGAGGGTGCGGTAGGGCCCACGCTGATCGTCGTGAACAAGGATGCTGTCGACCCAGCAGGAGCTTCTCCAGAAACTGATGCTTTCTCCCCGGGCCCACGGGATCTGCGTTTGCTGCGACAGGGGACCGTCCGGGCAGTAGGTGTGGCCCACCGCCGTGATTGCGTGGAACCCTTCAAGGAGCTGCACCAACAGGATCGGGGCGATGCGCGATTCAATGTGGGGGTACAGCACGCTCATGGCGTGCTGTCTATCCAGCACGGCGGTGAGAGCCGGCTGGTACCCGATGGCGTGGAGCGCCTGCATCATCTGCTCTGGAGTCAAGCTCTCCGACGGAAGCGCGCGGTCACCGACTAGATTCCTTGTGGCCAGGCTGGTGATCTCGGCAGGGGTGGGAGTTGGCGTCTCCATGTAGTCAGACATGTTCGCAGAGCTCATCCAGATTGCGCACGATGCGCAGGCGGCCACCCTGCGATCCTGTTCTATGTACGCGCTGCCCTCAGCGGTGAGCTGGCATGCACCCACGTTAGCGGGGAACGCCGACTGCGCTAGCACGAATCTCTTGTCAGCGTCGGCTGGCGGCGGTGCCAGAACCGCGCGGCCAACTTTCCTCACAGTCAAAGGGCGCAGTACGCAGTAGCCGAGGTAGGACTCCCTTATCCGCGGATTGCTCTCCAGCGTCGTCAACTGGCGACGCGAGAAGGGCTCCGAAAAGAAGTGAAGGCGGGTTGATGTACGGTCTATGTGGCGGAACCCGTGGATGTAGAACGAAGCGTAGGCCCGCCGATGCGCTCGATCTACATAGCTCTCCTCGACGATCACAGTCCTGCACTGTCCAAGTCGCACCAGGAGATCAAGTACCGCCCACGCGGCAGGCCCTCCGTCGAGGGATGGGAGCAGCAGATCCTCCAAGGCTTCGAGATCCTGCGGCCGGGTCACGTCAAGCAAACGGAAGTTCTCGAAAGGTGTCTCTTGGCGCGGCACTGCCTTCTCCTCCCGAACGTACTGGGAGCCCCCAGTCCCGGGGGCTCCCCCTTTGCGTCTCGGTCGAAAACGACTTTACGTCAACGCCCGCACTCGCTCGGCCTCAGAAAGCTGCACTATGGCGCGGTGACCACGCATGAAGTCGTCGCGGACTGCGGCGGCATACGACTCCACCTCGCGCTCGAGGCGGCGACGGTTCGGGGCAGGCAGGCGCGGCGCGGGAGCACGTCTTCGCTTGCTGCTGCTGGGCTTCGGCATAGGCACCTCCGGGTACGTACCTGGGTCCTTACCAGGAATATCGGCACAACTCGCCGCAGGCTGCATGGCCAGCCCACGCCGCGACGCTATTCAAAGGCCCGCAAGATGTCAAACGAGAGGAGAGCAGGCAAGCGGGGAAGGGCACCACCGAGAGGCGCCTGGCGCCTGCAATGGCCACAATACCGCCAATTCTGCTGCAGGCCCGCTGCTGGGATCTCTTGCATCCTCCTGTGGGAAGCCTGTGTCCCGTTGCAGCCATGCACAACTTATCACAGACTGACCTCGTCGTCAAGCCGCACAGTACAGTCGCGGCGTGCCGGTGGGGTGTTGACACCCTGAGGCGGGGGCACGTAATATGTTGGTGGGCGGCACCTCCTACCGGTGCCGCCGAGTCTATATCCAGGGGTCATGCCGAAATACATATTCGTGACCGGCGGGGTGGTGAGCTCCGTCGGAAAGGGCATAACCACAGCGGCCATCGGTCGCATCCTCAAGAGCCGCAACGTCTCTGTCTCCATCCAGAAGCTTGACCCCTACCTCAACGTCGACCCCGGAACCATGTCCCCCTACCAGCACGGCGAGGTCTTTGTCACCAACGACGGCGCGGAGACGGACCTTGACCTGGGTCACTACGAACGCTTCGTCGACTTGGACCTGACGCGCTCCAGCTCGGTCACCACCGGCCAGATCTACCAATCGGTGATAGCCAAAGAGCGCCGTGGCGACTATTTGGGCGGAACGATTCAGCCCGTCCCTCACCTCACCAACGAGATAAAGGGCTGCATCCGCCGCGTTGGGCAGGAGACCGGGGCCGACGTCGTTATCGTTGAGGTGGGCGGCACCGTCGGCGACATCGAAGGCCAGCCCTTCCTGGAGGCCATCCGCCAGATGCGCAACGAGGAGGGCCGCGACGGCACCTTTAGTATCCACGTCACGCTCCTCCCATACATATCCACCGGAGAGCTGAAGACCAAGCCAACGCAGCACAGCGTTCGTGAGCTGCGCAGCATCGGCATCCAGCCCGACGCCATCGTCTGCCGCAGCGATCACGCGGTCTCCCAGGACATCCGTGACAAGATCTCTCTATTCTGTGACGTGCCGCCGCGGGCCGTGGTCCCTGTGCGCACCATGCCCAGCATCTACCAGGTGCCCCTGGTGCTGGAGGAGATGGGTCTGGGCGACTACGCCATCGAGCGCTTGAACCTACCGGCCAGCCCGCGCGACCTCTCCGATTGGCGACTGCTCGTGGACCGGCTCATGAACCCTTCCGGGCGCGTGACCGTGGCTGTCGTCGGCAAGTACGTGGAGCTCCACGACGCCTACATGTCCGTGAAGGAGTCCCTCATCCACGCCGGCATCTATCACGATGCCGCTGTGGACATCGAGTGGGTGCACTCGGAGGCCCTGGAGCGGCACAGCCCTGAAAGCCTCCTGGCGGGGGCCCAGGGTATCGTTGTGCCGGGCGGGTTTGGCGAGCGCGGGATCGAGGGCAAGATCGGCGCGGCTCGGTTCGCCCGTACGCGGCGTGTGCCGTACTTGGGCCTCTGTCTCGGCCTCCAGGTGATGGTTGTCGAGGCGGCGCGCACCGTCTTCGAGAGCGATGCCCCCAACTCCACCGAGTTCGATCCGGAGACGCCCTACCCGGTCATAAGCCTGCTAACCGAGCAGCAGGGCGTTCAGGACAAGGGCGGCACCATGCGCCTGGGAGGCTATCCCTGCCACCCGGTGCCCGGGACCCGCGTCCACGCTGCCTACGGCGAGGATGTGGTGGTCGAGCGGCACCGGCATCGCTACGAGTTCAACAGCCGCTTCAGGGAGGACCTGGCGCGGGTGGGCCTGGTGGCCAGCGGCCTGTCGCCGGACGGACAACTTGTGGAGATCTGCGAGATAGAGGGGCACCCCTTCATGGTGGGGACCCAGTTCCACCCGGAGTTCCGCTCCCGCCCCAACCGGCCCCACCCACTGTTTCGGGACTTCCTGGCGGCGGCCCTGGCGACCGAGCCCGGCGGCGCGGCGGAACCGGTGGCCGGCGGCATCAGCGTTCCTTCCGAGCGACTCGCTCAGAATTGAAGCCTATCTGCTGAACCCCACTTAGGGTGGGATGAAGGGCGTCGCTCCTGATCGAGGCGGATGGCTGGACGTGCTGGGCGACACTCGCCGTGATTCGGGCTGCGCGTCAGCCCGAGGTCTCAGGAGATGGCCGGGATCTGCCGATAATCCGGCTGGAAGGTGGCGGAGATGCGCATCTTCTTGGACACGGCCAACATCGACGAGATCCGGCAGGCGGTCCGCCTGGGCGTTCTCTCCGGTGTGACCACGAACCCCACGCTCATGGCAAGAGAGAGCGGCGTCACCTACCGGGACCGGGTGGTGGAGATCTGCGAGGTGGTGAAGGGGCCTGTCTCGGCGGAGTGCCTCTCGCGCGACGCGACCGGCCTCGTCGAGGAGGCCCGCGCGGTCGCCGCCTGGCACGAACACGTCGTGGTCAAGATACCGTGCGACCCCGCCGGTCTGGAGGCGACCTCTCTCCTGTCGAAGGAAGGGGTGCGCGTCAACATGACCCTGGTGTTCTCCGTCAACCAGGCGCTTCTGGCCGCCCTGGCGGGCGCGACTTATGTCAGCCCGTTCGTCGGGCGGCTGGACGATGCCGGCCACGACGGCATGGAGGTCGTACGAGAGGCGGTAGAGATCTTTGACCGCTTCCACCTGCCGACCCAGGTGCTGGCGGCCAGCCTTCGGCATCCCCGGCACGTGGTTGCGGCAGCCCGGGCGGGGTCCCATATCGCCACCCTGCCCTACGCTGTCCTCAAAGCGATGATCGAGCATCCGATGACTGACGTCGGGATCGACCGTTTCCTGGCGGATGCCCGCCGCTACACGGAGGTGTGATTTTTCGTCGGTGGGAGTCGCAAAGGGCTTGCATTCGGCGCGCAGCCTGGTCTACGATAGCGGCACTAGCTACGAAGGACGGCGTGGACCTCCGCCAATGCGGATTCCATCTCCCAGCGCCGTGTGACGTCCCCGAATTGTTTGTGCTAACCTGCTTGAACACTCCGAACTGTGGGTGACTGCCCAAGTGAACATAGCCGAACTAGAAACCAAGACACGTGAAGACCTGATGGACCTCGCGAAGGAGCTGGGCGTCTCCGGCTTCAGCGGCCTGAGGAAGCAGGA
>DAOULP010000180.1:0-38163 GCA_034420175.1 Dehalococcoidia bacterium
GCGCCACAAAGGACCTCCGCAACGGCCAGATCGTGACCGTAGACGGCTCCCGAGGCCACGTATACGAGGGCCGGGCGGAGGCCAGCCTGGCCGCGGCCGCCAAGGAGAAGGAGCGCTACGAGGCCGCTGCCACCCTCAAGACCAAGACCAAGGTCCTGGTGAACCTCGCCGAGCCCGAGCTGGCCGACACGATCGCCGCCCGCAACGTGGACGGCGTCGGTCTCTTCCGGGCCGAGTTCATCGTTGCGGCGATCGGAGAGCATCCACGACTGGCCATAGACGAAGGCCGCTCCGAGGAGTACATCGAGAAGCTGGCCGACGGATTGCGGACCTTCGCCAGCGCCTTCGATCCCAGGCCCGTCGTCTACCGCATGACCGACTTCAAGACCAACGAGTATGCCAACCTCCGCGGCGGCGAACGCTACGAGCTTCCCGAAGAGAACCCCATGATCGGCTACCGGGGCGCTTCCCGGTACGTCACGGACGTGGACGTGTTCAGGCTGGAGGTCGAGGCCATCAAGCGCACTCGCGCCCAGTACAAGAACCTCTGGGTGATGATTCCCTTCGTGCGCACCCCCGCCGAGCTGGCCGGCGTTCGCGACCTCATGGCCGAGAACGGACTCGCCCAGTCCGAGGACTTCAAGCTCTGGATGATGGCCGAGGTGCCCTCCAACGTCTTCCTGCTCGAACGGTTCATCGACGTGGGCATCGACGGCATCTCCATTGGCTCCAACGATCTCACACAGCTCATCCTGGGCATCGATCGTGACAGCGAGCGGCTGGCCTCACTGTTCGACGAGCGGAACGAGGCAGTCATGATCGCACTCGAGCAGCTCATCACCACCGCCAGGCGTCGGGGCATCACCGCCTCGATCTGCGGCCAGGCGCCCTCTGACTACCCGGAGCTTACACAGAAGCTCGTCGAGTGGGGGATTACATCCCTATCCGTGAACCCGGACGTCATCAACCGGACGCGGCAGATCGTCCACGACATAGAGCAGAAGCTAGCGGTGCCGGCCTAGCCCCACATGGGCGGGCCCCATCACCGTTGCCTGCCCAACCCAAGTCATCCGCAGGGCGCCCGACTCAGTTTGCCGGGCGCCCGTCCGTGTGGGGCCCACCCGCCTGGCGTGCGGGCCGGCTTGGCCCCGGCCGCGGGCCGGAAGTACAATGCCCACGCCATGAGCCACCAGGACGTGCGCCGCCGCCTTGAGGAGCGTGAGCGGCTCCTCTCGCCGTTCGCCGCCCGGAGCCATGAGAGCCGGGGACGCGACCGGCCCGAGGAGCCTTCGACCGTCCGCACGGAGTTCCAGCGCGACCGCGACCGCATCATCCACTGCAAGGCCTTTCGCCGCCTCAAGCACAAGACGATGGTCTTCATCGCTCCCGCCGGCGACCACTTCGTCACCCGCCTCACCCATACGCTGGAAGTAGCGCAGATCGCCCGCACGATCGCCCGCGCCCTGAACCTGAACGAGGACCTGACCGAGGCCATCGCGTTGGGCCACGACCTGGGTCACACGCCCTTCGGGCACGCCGGCGAGGCTGCCCTCGCAGACCTGCTGCCCGGCGGCTTCCGACACAGCGAGCAGAGCCTGCGGGTCGTGACGCACCTGGAGAAGAACGGCCAGGGGCTAAACCTGACGTGGGAGACTCGCGACGGCATCCTTAGGCACTCCAAGCCCCGGGAGGACCTCCTGGCCGAGGGGGCCGGCCTGCCCGAAACACTGGAAGGTCAGATCGTGCGGCTGGCCGACTCCGTCGCCTACCTGAACCACGACATCGCCGACGCTATCCGGGCCGGACTGCTGCGGGAGGAGGAGCTTCCCGGCTCCGTCCGCCAGACGCTGGGCGACACCCACTCTCGAAGGATCAACAGCCTGGTGTGCGACACCATTGACCACTCCTGGGCCGCATCAGGACAGCCCGGGGGCGATGGGCAGCCGCACATCGGCATGAGCCCGGAGATGACCGCTGCCGCCAACGAGCTGCGCGACTTCATGTTCGAGACCATCTACCTCCGGGAGGGCGCGCGACGCGAGGCTGTCCGGGCTCGCCACGTGGTGTGCTTCCTCTTCGACCACTACCTTATGTACCCCGAACAGGTCGTGTCTGATTTCGTGCGACCGGATGACCCGCCGGAGCGTCGGGCCGCCGACTACATCGCTGGCATGACCGACCTGTTCGCCGAAAGGACGGCCAGCGACCTGGGCTTCCGGTCGTGATCAACGGGCGGATCGCCGGCCAGTACGCTCGTGCCTCCCACGAACGTCTGCTACAATGCCCTCACGATGACCCACCGTCCGGCCGGCAAGCCGGCAGGTCTCTGAGAGTCCTGTGCCCAATCTACTGCGCAACCCCTTCATCCTCGGTGGCCTGGCTCTGGTCCTGGCTGCGGCTGCTGGCGTGGCCGTGGTCGTCCTTTTCGGCAAGGGTGAGGAGGAAACCCTGGCCCTAGCGCCACCGACCGAAACCGTCGCGCCACCCGACGTGCCCACAACGACGCGCACGGCCGTGCCGCTCAGTGGGGCGCGTGGATACGCCCTCTCCGTCCTCACCGTGCGGGCTGGCCCCAGTATCGACTACATCAGCCTTGGGATCGTGCGCCGCGGCGCGGAACTGGACGTGGTGGGGAAGAGTGACGATGAGGCGTGGCTGGAGATCTCCTACCCTCCCCGCTCCCAGCTCAGGGGGTGGGTAACGGCCGACGGTGTCGACCTGGAGGGAAGCATGGCCAGCCTCGCGGTAGGAACGCCTGAGTCGCTGGTATTGCCCGTCGTGCCCACCTACGCGCCAGGGACCTTCGTGGACGACCAGCCGGTCCTGACGCCCACGCCGCAGGGCCCCCCTGCACCCGACCTCGTCCCGAGCGACGCCTATCTGGCCAACGGAGAGCTCATGGTCACGATCACCAACCAGGGTAGCACTGACGCCCTACCTCCCATCGATGTTGCCGTATACGACGGCGGCGGTTCCAGCCTCCTGAGACTGGCTCGCGTCCACGATACCCTGCCCGCCGGCGTGAGCGTCGATCTCGCCACGCAGTATGACCCTGCGAGCGGCCCCCAGCGGTTGCTCATCCGCGTCGACCCTGCCGACCGTATCGATGAGATGAACGAGGGCAACAACGAGATCCTGTTCGGCGTCTCTGGTCAGCCGCCGACCCCGGAGGCAGCATCGTCTTCCCCTACCGCCACGCTAACACCGACGTGGAGGTTGCCATCGTCCATCCCGACGCCAACGGCGGCGAGTAGTGCACCCACCAACACGCCCGCTCCGGTCCCGACGGTTCAGGGCGCGATAGCGGGCGAAGAGTGAGAGGACAGCCACTGCCCGCTCCCAGAACCCTTTCTCCAAACAGAGCGGCCTTCGCCTAGCAGGGCCGGAAGCCTGCTGCTACACTGGGGACGTCGCGGCGGGGTACCGCCGAGGTGCTAGGAATGGCGAGAACCCGCGCCGACGGCGAGGAACAGCAGATCCGCCACAGGCTGGAACAGAGCCGCGCGAAGCTTCTTGAAGCTATAGGCGGTCTGACGGAGGAGCAGATGCGGCGCCAGCCCGGCCCCGGCCGCTGGTCAGTCGCCGAGGTCATGGCCCACCTGCCGGTCTGGGAGCGACAAGTGCTGCGCCAGACCGAGTCATTCCGGCGGGACGCCGCTCGAACTGTGGAATTCCCTTCCCAGGCAGAGCGCGAGAGTGCGGCCGCCCGAGGGCGGCGCCTGCCGCCGCCCGCCATAGTCCACGACATGGTGGGCGCCCGCTGGGACACACTGAGGTTTCTGGAGCGCCTCACCGCCAGGGACCTCGACCGGCGCGGACATAGCACCGAGCGGGGCGACCTCACACTCGCACGGGTACTGGCCACGATCGCCGACTACGAGGAGGAGCAGGCGACCCAGATCCAGCGGCTACGAGAGGAACTGGGCCTGCGGCCGCCCGGCGTTCAGAGCCGGCCCGTGTAAGCTTTCGCGACGACAAGCGTTTTGTAAGGGTGGCGAACTCTCCGTGAGCACCGTCGACGAAGTAAAACAGCGCCTGGACATTGTGGACTTGGTGAGCCAGCACGTTGCCCTCCAGAAGGCGGGACGGAACTTCCGCGCCCTGTGCCCCTTCCACAGCGAGCGCGCACCTTCCTTCTACGTCTTCCCGGACCGTCAGACGTGGCACTGCTTCGGTGCCTGCGCGACCGGCGGAGACATCATCAGCTTCGTGATGAGGAAAGAGGGGCTGGATTTCCGCACCGCCCTGGAGATCCTGGCTCAGCGGGCCGGCGTTACCCTCCAAACCCCTTCAGCACAGCAGGAGGACCCTCGCCGGGAGACCTTCCGCCGCGCCAACGAGGCAGCGGCCCACTTCTTTCACAACGCTCTTCTCAACAGCCCCGAAGCCGCTTCCGCCCTTGAGTACGTGCTGGCCCGCGGCCTGGACCGGGAGACCATCACCTCCTTCCAACTGGGCTACGCCCCGGATTCCTGGGACGCCTTGAAGCGACATCTGTCGGGCATGGGCTTTGAAGAAGGAGACCTGCTGGCTGCTGGTCTCCTGGTGGAAGGCGAACGCGGCCCTTACGACCGCTTCCGAGGGCGGCTGGTGTTCCCCATTCGTAATGAGCGCGGCCGGGTGGTGGGCTTCGGGGCTCGCGCCCTGGACGACAGTGTCCCCAAGTACCTGAACACGCCCCAGAGTCCGATATTCGACAAGGGAGGGATTCTGTACGCATTGGACCGGGCCGGGGAGCACATCCGCAGGGCCGGTCAGGCCGTGATCGTGGAAGGGTATATGGACGCCATCGCTGCCCATCAGCACGGGCTGGGCAACGTGGTGGCCTCCATGGGCACCGCCATAACCGAACGACAGGCCGGCCTCCTCAAGCGCTACACCCGGAACCTGGCCCTGGCCCTGGACGCCGACCAGGCGGGCAGCGAGGCCACCCTTCGCGGCGTGCAGGTCGCTGCCGACACGGCCGACCGGATGGCCGTCGCCGTGCCAACCTGGCGAGGGCTCATCCGCCAGCAGGAGGCCCTGGCCGCCGAGATATGCGTCCTCACGCTTCCCCCTGGCACCGACCCCGATCAGGTCATCCGTCGCGATCCGGAGGAATGGAAACGCCTTGTGGAGACAGCCAAGCCCGTGGCCGACCACCTCTTCGAGGCCATGGCGGCTCGCCTCAAGGGCGTGTCCAGCCCGCTGGAGCGCTCGCGTGCGGCGATGGAGCTCGTACCAGTGTTGGAGGGCCTGGCCGATCCTGTGACCCAGGCAACCTATGTGCAGCGCCTCGCACGCGCCCTGGAACTGGACACGAGCGGCGAGGAGACCGTGCTGCACGCCCTCCAGCGACGAGGCCGACGTTCCCGCGCTCCGGCCGAGGGGCCCGAAGGCGACGCAGCCCTGCGATCCACACCCCGGGATGGCCGAGAGGAGTACTTGCTCGCGCTCCTCCTCCGCTTCCCGGACCTGCGACGCCAGCAAGGAGCCCTTTCGCCGGACCTCTTCTCGCTGAGCGAGAACAGCCAGCTCTTCGAGGCGTGGCGAAGCGCCGGCGAGGGAGAAGCGGAGGACGTACTCGAACGAATCCGGGTGCTGCTCCCCGTAGAGCTTCATGGGCACCTGGAGCGCGTGCTGTCGCGAAACATGCCACCTTTCCAAGTCGGAGAGGCGAAGAAGGCACTCGAAGATTGTGTGTGGCGCATACAACAACGTAAACTAGAACTGGAGAAGCTGGCCAGCACTCTAGCACTCGCGGAGTCCGAGCAGGGAGTAGGACCGGCGCGCCTGGCCGAACTCGCTAGGTCCGTCCAAGAGGGGACGCTGGCCCCTGACCGGGAAGCCGATGAGGCTCTGGAGGCTGCCACTGCCCTCGTCGAGGACACAGCGGCCGGCATCAGGGTGCACCGCCGTCCCCTGGAGAGGGTTCGCGACAGGACGGAGGAGCAGCCAGGCCAGGAGGGATGACGGAGAGAATGACGGGCGGATCCCACAACAGAGACGAGCGCGAGCGCGTCGCCCTACGGAGCGAAGCACCGCGCCGTCTCGGCACCGACGAGTTCGTGGACACGTCGGATGACGACGAGGAGCCCACAGAGCAGGCCCTTCCGCGTTTCGGCGACGTTAACCCTCAGGAGGAGGAGCCTGTGCCTTCCCTGCCACGAACGGGGCCCCGGCCACCCGGCGAGACCGCCGAGCTCTTTGCCGCCCCCGAGGTCAAGGGCGAGGCGGAGGAGGAACCAGACCGGGAACTGGAGGAGGCTGCTCTCGAAGAGCAGGAGGGCATCGATGACCCGGTCCGCATGTACCTGCGCGAGATCGGTAAGGTGTATCTCCTCTCCGCCGACGATGAGAAGCGCCTGGCCCGCCAGATGGAGGAGGCCAAGCACATCGAGCGCATCGACAGGCGGTGGATGAACGACCACGGCCGCCGCCCCACGAGCGTCGACACCGCTCTCGCCATCCTCGACGAGCTTCACCAGTCCAGGCGTGTGTTTGACACTGTGGTCAAGCACCTCAGTCTGGGCAAGGGCACCATCCCAGACCACATCACGAATCCGGCGTTCCGGCAGGTCGTGGACGGTGAGATGGACCTGGATCTCGCGCAGCGCGTGGCCGAGACCCTGCGCCTCGAATCGCCGCAGGCCGAGCAGGCCCTGGTCCGCCTCTCGATTGTGACGCATATCCTCAACCCGGAGCTGCTGACCCCGGTGGCACAGGAGGCGGGCGGGAATTCGAAGCTCCTGCCTCCGCCCTGGCACATTCGCGACAATCTGGCGCAGCACGAGCCCTTCTTCCATGCCTATTTCGCCCGCCTGAAGGATGAGGGGCACGAGGCGGAGAAACGCCTCACGGAGGCCAACCTCCGCCTGGTGGTCAGTGTGGCCAAGAAGTACATCGGGCGCGGCATGTCGCTCTTGGATCTCATCCAGGAGGGGAACATCGGCCTGATCCGGGCCGTGGAGAAGTTCGACTACCGCAAGGGCTACAAGTTCAGCACCTATGCTACCTGGTGGATTCGACAGGCTATTACCCGCGCCATAGCCGACCAAGCCCGCACGATCCGCATCCCGGTGCACATGGTGGAGACGATCAACAAGCTGGTGCGCGTCAGCCGCCGCCTGGTTCAGGAGTACGGCCGCGAGCCCACGAGCGAGGAGATCGGGCGGGGGATGGAGATCGCGGCGGAGAAGGTGCGGGAGATCATCAAGGTCTCACAGGAGCCCGTGTCCCTGGAGACGCCCATCGGCGAGGAGGAGGACAGCCACCTCGGCGACTTCATCGAGGATCAGAACGCCCTGGCACCGGCGGAGGCGGCCTCTCACCAGCTCCTGAAGGAACAGGTGATGGACGTGCTGGCCAGCCTCACGCCCCGCGAGCGCAAGGTGCTGGAGCTCCGTTTCGGCCTGGAGGACGGCCGCAGTCGCACGCTGGAAGAGGTGGGGCGCGAGTTCCACGTCACCCGCGAGCGCATCCGCCAGATCGAGGCCAAGGCGCTGCGCAAGCTGCGCCACCCCTCGCGCAGCAAGAAGCTCAAGGACTACCTGGAGTAGCCCAACCTCCCAACCCACGACATCCGGAAGGCCAGGCTTGAGCCTGGCCTTCTTCGTCAGCGCACGCCAGACTGCCTGCGACGAACCCTAAGGCTTCACAGCCCGAAAGTACATGAACAGCGTCGCGTGGTCCCGCCACCTCTGAAGCCAGGCGTGCTCTCTGCACGTCTCCTCGGACGGGCGCGGCTCTTCGATCGCCCTCAGCACGAATCCCGCCCTGATGATCGTGTTCACGTACTGGGAGAGCGTGCGGGGGAAGGCGGGCACCGCAAAAGGCTCTAGCCCGGCGGAATCGGGGTTCTTGGAGAACTTCCAGCGGTCTACGTACGGCTCATCCGAGAAGTAGTCCGACACCGTCAGCTTCCCGGGGTTGTCGTCCCGGTCGATGGTCCAGCCGTAGCCCCTGGTGCTGAAGCACGGGTGGCTGATGCTGAAGCACAGCTCGCCGCCCGGCCGGAGCACCCGGAAGATCTCCCTCGTCGCGCCTTCGAAGTCAGGGCCGTCCATGAGGGCCATGAAAGAGACCACGGCGTCGAACGACATGTCAGGGAAGCCCGAGAGGTCTGTGAACGACGTCAGCTCATAGCGAATGCCCAGCGGCTCCCTCGCTTCCTCCGCCCGAGCCAGGTCGATCATCTTCGTGGAGATGTCCACGCCGACCACCCGCGCCCCGGCCCGGGCGAGCAGCCGTGTGTTGTGGCCCTCGCCACAGCCGGCGTCCAGCACCGTCTTCCCGGTCAGGTCGCCAATGAAGGCTAGGAAGGCGGGGTTGTTGAGATACTCGCGGTAGTAGTCCCAGCCCCTGCGCACCTGGTCCGTCCACGAGTCCGCGTTTTCGTCCCAGTGCCGGGCGACTTCTTCCTCGGACATCTCCGAGCGCTTCATGCCCTACCTCTCTTGCCCGCTCTCAGGCTACCCTTCTTACTGCCCACATACAGGAGGTGTTCGGCTGCCCCGAGAATCGTTGGGTCCTTTCCGAACCGGTAGTTCTCCTCTACCCAAGTCTCCCAGAACTCACCACTGAGTGAGTTGACCATCTCCTCGATATGCGACACGACCCCCTCGCACCCGATGAGTTCCACCGTCCGGAAGCCAGCCTCCTCCATGAAAGGCTTCACCTCAAGAGGGTGCGCGAAGTGAGCGTCCGGAAAGCCGCCTCCCTCGTCCGGCGCCTCCAGCACGCCCGTGGCGAGAAACTCCTCGTACTGTCGCCAGTGCTCGACGATGTGCGCCGGCTTGTACCTGGCCCAGAACCGGATCGGGGCGTACCGCGTGATGAAGGAGGCAACTATGGTTCCCCCCGCCTTCAAGACCCGTGCGGCTTCATTCAGGGCCGACCGTCGGTCAGTCTCCGAGAGCAGATGATACAGGGGCCCCATCAGAAGGACGGCGTCGTAGCCATGCTCAGCGAACGACGACAGGTCCCTCGCATCGCAGTGAACGTAGCCGTCCAGCGTGACGCCGGCCTCCTTGGCCTTGGCCCTGGCGAACTCCAGGCAGTCTTTGGACAAGTCCACCACCGTCACTCCGTACCCTCGCTCCGTCAGGGCTATGGCGTACCGGCCGGGTCCGCCACCGACATCGAGGATCTTGGCGGGAGGACACGGCAGATAGTCCCTCAGGGCACGCATGGTCACCGCGAACTCGGTCCTGTGTCGCTCCAGCCGGTCCCATTCATACTGGGCATTCTGATCGTAGTATCCCTCTACGCCGGTCATCCCTTTCCCTCAGCACCGCGCTCGCCTCAGGCCGGGCCTGGCCGCTGCCTCCGCGCCGCCAGGCCCGCCGGACCTCGGTCGCCCCGTGCAGCGCAGGTGGCCCTTCTCAGCAGATCGCAGATTCGGCGACGATCATAACAAGCCGCTCGGCGCGGCACCACTCCGGCCGCGAATCGGCTTGACGGGCTTCGGGGTCACAGGTACGATGGTAGTAGGAGGACCGACGCACCATGCCCTTGTACGAGTACTTCTGCCCCACCTGCAACGAGAAGTTCGAGCTGCTGCGGCCCATGAGCCATGCGGAGGAGCCCGCCACCTGTCCCAGCGGGCACCCGAAGGCCGCCCGCGTTCTCTCCCTCTTCGCCTCTTTCGCCAAGGGTGAGGATGGCTCGTTGACGCCGGTGAGCGGCAGCGCCTGTGGCTCCTGCGCCGCCGACACCTGCAGCACCTGCAACATCGCCTAGCGACACCGGGAAGCCGACAGTCAATCGAGGGGAGCGAGCACGCTCCCCTCACTTCTTGCCCGCTGAACTTGACTCACGCCCGCTGCTGGCTCGGCGTCAGCACCACGGCTAGCCGCCGGCGGGTCAGTCCCAGGTAGAGCCCGGCGACGCAGGCGAGAAGGGCAGCCTCGGCCAGCGTGAGCAGGCCCACCAACATGGTCATGTCGAACCAGAACCCCTCAGGGAACATCTGGATGAGGCGGTCCGTGCGAGGATCCAGGAGCCAGAGCTCGTTGTCGAAGGCGATAAGGTGGAACTGCTCAAACGCACGGTCGAATCCAAGCAGCGCCACGACGGCCAGGCCCAGGATGACAGCGATGGCCAGGAGTGACGCAGCCAGAAGCTGAGTAGCAAGGCGCCGGAGCGAGCCCTCTCGCGCCCAGATGAAGACAGCCACCACGAACGTGAAGACGAAGACGGCGGCCAGTTCCTGAATCCGGAATGTCACCTGCATGACGTTCTTTACATCTCGGAGATGGGCCGTCTCCCGAGCGTTGAAGAGCGAGATCTCACGGCCCTGGTCTTCCACCAAGACATGAATCGTGTCTTCGTCGTTGTTGAAGTAGGTGCGCAACTCCCGTCCGGCGCGGCTGATGTCTTCCCGCGGCAACCCGGTGCGGGCCTCCGCGTCGTGCTTGTCAAAGCCGTACTCGTAGAGCCGACCCTCGTTCGTCGCGAAGCGCACGTTGCTGGTAACGAGCGTCACAGGGAGAGCGATTATGAACAGTGCCAGTGCGAGGTTGCGCAGGTACCGCACTCCGCACCCTCCGGCCGAGCCCCGCCACCCGGCTTAGGGCCATCGTAGTGACAGCGCCTCCGCCCTGTCAAGATCGGTGCGTACCGGATCGAGAATCGGCCCTTCGCCTCGCTGGAGCCAGCCCTTGACCGCCCGAGGGGTCATGGGCATACTCATACCGCCTGCGGCCCGCATGCGGGCTCACCAGTGGTGGCGCTCTCCTCGAACCCGGAAGGCTGGTAGACACCATGAAGGCCGTCATCTCCGGCATCAGTCCCACGCGCATGCTGTTCACCCGGCTCATGCGACGCCTCGGACGCGTGCCCTACTTCGGTCCCCTTTCCGCCGTCTACGTCCGAGACGTTTCACTCCCGCCCTCTCCGGGACCAGGCCAGGTACGGATTCGCAACCGCCTGGCCGGCATCTGCGGCTCCGACCTCCACTTCGTGCTCGCGGAGGGCGACTTCCGGATCGCGCCCGCCGCCATCCCGGGCACCGGATTTCCCTACATGGGACACGAGATCGTGGGGAACGTGACCGAGGTTGGGCCGGGCGCCACCCGTTTCAAGGTCGGAGACCGTGTCACCCTGGAGCGAGGCCGAAGCTGCCTTGCCCTGGGCCGCGAGCCTCGCTGCGGTCAGTGCGCCATCGGCAACTACAACCTCTGCGAGGCGCCCGTCGAAGAGCTGAGCGACAACACCGTCGGCGGCGGCTGGAGCGAGGAACTGGTCACGGCTGAGGGCTACCTCTTCCCCATCCCGGATGACCTGACGGATGAGCAGGCCGTCCTCATCGAGCCCATCGGCTCCGGTTTTCGTGCCGTCATGCGCCGCATTCCCCGGCCGGGGGAGAAGGTGCTGGTCATCGGCCAGGGCACGCAGGGCCTCGGCACCCTCCTATCGATTCGAGCCCTGCAGCCCGACTGCCACGTGACGGTCCTGGCCCGCTTCCCCTATCAGGCGGACATGGCCCGCCGCTGCGGTGCCGACGAGGTGATCATGCTGGGCGCCGACCTCTACGCGGAGTCGGCCCGCCTCACCGGGGGCAAGCTCTACCAGGGCATGTTCCGAAACCGCATGCTCCTCGGCGGCTTCGACGTCATCTTCGATTGCGTCGGCATCCCCAGCACCCTGAAGGATGCGCTTCGGCTCGTCCAGGCGCGGGGCACCGTCGTCCTTGTCGGGGTCCACCTCTATCCCATGAACATCGACCTCACCCCTCTCTTCTACTGGGAGGTTGACCTAGCGGGCGTGATGGCCCACGGCGCCGAAGACTGGGAGGGCGAGCGCGTCAGCACGTACGAGCTCATCGTCCGCCTCATGCGCGAAGGCAAGATGAACGTGGACGGGCTCATCACCCACCGCTTCCCCCTGTCGGAGTACCGGGAGGCCGTTGCCACCGCCATCCGACAGCCGCGAACGCACTCCACCAAGGTCGTCTTCGACTATCGACAGCAGCCTTAGAGGAGGTGAGACCGTGTCCACTCTCAGTGCCGGCGCCGCCAAGGCATCCATAACCCCTGACGAGAACCTGCGTATGGCCGGCTACAGCACCACCGACAACCTGCTCCTCATGCCCTTCCGCCACCGGCTTGCCACCGGCGTCCACGACGAGATCATGGCGCGCTGCCTGGTCCTCGGCGATGGGAGCAGGCTCCTCGCCCTCGTCTCCGTTGACCTCCTGGGCCTGTTCAAGGACGACATCGACGCCATCCGGCGGGAGGCAGAGCGCAAGACAGGTCGCGATGACCTCAACGTCATCGGCGCCTCCGTCCACAACCACTCGGCGCCCGACACCTACGGCGCCTACGGCGGCGTACCCGAGTCCTACAAGCGCTTCCTCCACGACCGCGCCTCCGACGCCATCGACGCGGCAGTTCGGGGCCTGGCACCGGCCAAGATCGGCTTCACTACGGTGGCCCTTCCCGAACTCGCCTTCAACCACCGCGATCCCAACGGCCCCGTGGACGAGAAGGGTACCGTGGCCACAGTCGAGGCCGAGGACGGCAGCGTCATCGCCACGCTGCTCAATTTCGCCTGCCACGCAGACATCCTCGGCAAGCGCAACACGCTGGTGACGGCCGACTTCCCGGGCTACTTCTGTCGGGCAGTCGAGGAGGCGCGTGGCGGCACGGGCATCTACTTCAGCGGCGCCCTCGCCGACGCGTACCCGTCGGCCACCATCAACGACCCCGAAGACGAAAGGGGGCTGCGCACCTATGAGGAGGCCGAAAGAGTCGGCAAGGTCCTGGCCGATGCCGTCCTCAAGGGCCTGCCAAGCGCCCAATTCGTCAGCAGCGCCGGGATACGCATTCAGAAGGCCAGCATCGACCTACCGGTATCGAACTGGATACTGCACGTCATGCGATGGATGCGCATCTTCAAGCGCAGCCTGCACCGGGGCAAGGTCCGCACCGAATCGTGGCTGGTGGAGATCAACGGGGCCCAGATGCTGACGGTGCCCGGGCAGGCCTTCTGTCAGATCGGCCTGGAGCTGAAGAAGGCGCTCCCCGGGCCGCACCGATTCCTGTTCGGGCTCGCCCAGGACGAGCTCGCCTACATCGTGCCGCCGGAGCTCTGGGACCCGAAGCGGCGCGGGGAGGAGGAGGTGGCGACGCTGGGTAAGGGAACGTGGCCCGCCCTCCGCGCAAGCCTGCCCCTGCCGTCTGCGCCGCCGGCCGAACCGCCCCCCTAGGGGCAGCGCCGGATATAGCGTGGCTGCGTTCGGGCGGTCTCGTCCCTTCCGGGCAGAACGGCACGGATATCCTGCCGGCTCCGCCTGCAGTCAAGGAGAATCTCGTGACCACCTACACCGACCTGCGCTTCCCCGAAGGCTTCCTGTGGGGCTGTGCCACCGCCGCCCATCAGGTGGAGGGCAACAACACCAACAACAACTGGTGGGAGTGGGAACAGGAGGGAGGCCACGTCAAGGCAGGCGATGTCTCCGGCCTGGCCTGCGACCACTACAACCGCTTCGACGCCGACTTCGCCCTCGCCGAGGAGCTGGGCCACAACGCCCACCGCCTCTCTGTCGAGTGGAGCCGCATCGAGCCCGAGGAGGGCCGCTGGGACATGAAGGAGGTGGACCATTACCGCCGGGTCATGGAGTCCCTCCACCACCACGGCCTAACACCCCTCGTCACCCTTCACCACTTCACCAACCCCATCTGGTTCGAGCGTGTGGGCGGCTGGACGAACCCCCGTTCCGTCGACCTCGTCGCCCGCTTCTCCGGCTTCATTGCCAGGGAACTGGGCGACCTGGTCCCGATCTGGTCGACGATCAACGAGCCGAGTATGGTCGTCGCGGGCGCCTACGTCGTGGGTGTCCACCCGCCCGGCCAGCGCGACTGGAACACGGCCATGACTGTGGCCCGGCATCTGCTCCAGGCCCACGCCAGCATGTACCAGGCCGTCAAGGAATCGACATCTCACAACCCACGAGTCGGTCCTGTGCATGCCATGCCCTACTTCGAGCCCTATGACCCGGACTCCGAAGAGGACCGGGAAGCGACCCGGGGCGCCGACCTGGCGATGAACGAGTACTTCCTGGCCGGCATGGATACGGGCACATTGGGGCCGCCGGCCGGCCAGGGCGAGGAGGTGGCGGGTCTGAAGGACTCATGGGACTACATCGGCCTTAACTACTACAACCGCCACCGGATGGCCCACGACCAGCCCATCGATGAGGCGGGGCTGCCGCCTCCGGACGCCGAGCTCACCCTGATGGGCTACGAGGTGTTCCCGGAGGGCTTCTACCACCAGCTCGCGCGTCTGAAGAAGTACGGCCTCCCCGTCTACGTCACCGAGAACGGCATCTCCACGAAGGACGATACCCAGCGCTGCCGGCACCTCCTGCGCCATTTGGAGGCGATGCACCGCGCCTTGCGGGACGGAACCGACATCCGCGGCTACTTGCACTGGACGCTCATGGACAACTTCGAGTGGGCGGAGGGCTACCAGCAGTGGTTCGGAATGGTAGGCCTGGAGCCCGGCACACTCACGCGGCTACCCCGGCCCAGCGCCTACCTCCTCCGTGACGTCGCCCGCGGCAACGCCGTCACAGCCGCCCAACTCAAGGAGCACGTGGGGTAGACGACAGGGCGACGCCTCCGTGGCGGGTGGGGCGGAGCCTAGCGACGCGCGCGGGCAATCATACCTTTCGGAGGGCTCAGCATGACGAATGACTCAGATGTGGGCTTCCGCAGCCGTTCGTTCTGGATGGAGAGCGCCACCTACGAGCCCGGCCCTCCGCTGGAGGGCGACCGGCGGGTGGACGTGGCTATCGTGGGCGGCGGATTTGCCGGTCTGTGGGCGGCCTATCACCTGAAGCGGACTGGGCCATCTCTCGACATCGCAGTGGTCGAACAGAACGTGGTGGGGTACGGCGCCTCCGGCCGCAATGGCGGCTCCGTCCTGACCGGCGTGGGGCGCAGCCTTGCAGATCTGGCTCGAGCGTACAGCGCGGCCGACGCGAAGGCGGCCCGCCAGGCGATGGTGGACGGCGTCAATGGCATTGGCCGCTTCTGCTCGGAGCACGGGGTCGACGCGGAGTTCGAGAAGAACGGCGTGCTGACCGTATCCACGGCGCCGTGGCAGGACGCGGGCATCGAGGCCGACGTGCGGGCGGCGGAGGCGCTGGGACTGGAGGACGTGCGGTTCCTCGATGGCGAGACGCTGCGGGACATGGTCCACAGCCCGATCTATCGCTGCGGACACGAAGAGACTTCGAGCGCCATCGTCAACCCGGCCAAGCTAGCCTGGGGCATCGCCGGTGTCGTCCGCCAACTGGGTGTGACGATCCACGAGGGAACCAAGGTGAAAGGGGTCCGGCGAACGAGCACCGGTGTGGACGTACGGACCAGCAGAGGTACACTGAGCGCCGAGCAGGCTGTCCTGGCCACCAACGCCTACTCGGTTCAATTCCCCTCGGTCAAGCGCTGGGTCATCCCCATCTACACGTACATCGTGCTGACCGAGCCGCTCACGCCCTCACAGTGGGAGTCCGTTGGGTGGAAGGGGCGGCAGGCCATCGACGACCGCTATGGCGGCTTCCACTACTACCGTCCGACCGCCGACGGGCGCATCCTCTGGGGAGGGGATGACTACGTCTACCATCGTGGGAACGGCATCGGGCCACAATTCGACCGAGATGAAAAGGTATTCGATGGGCTGCGAAGCTCCTTCGCCGTCACCTTCCCCCAACTGGCCGGCGTCAGGTTCACTCACCAGTGGGGCGGGCCGGTCGCGATCACGGTGCGCTACACGCCGACCTTCGGCACGCTGAGGGGCGGACGCATCCACTACGGCGTCGGCTACTGCGGCCAGGGCGTGGGGCCGACCTTCACCGGCGGCGAGATCGTGCGGGACCTCGTGCTGGGCCGGAACACAGAGCGGACGAACCTCTGCTTCGTGCGGCGAAGGCCCATCCCCTACCCGCCCGAACCTCTGCGGGGGCTGTTGGCGACCTCGGCGCTGCGCCAGATGAAGGAACTGGACCGAACCGGGAAGGGCGGGCGGCCTCCGCTGCTGCTGCGCCTGCTCAACCTCGGGGGTCGCCGCTGACCGGCCCACGCAGCCCTTCGCCTAGCCAGAAGAGCGGGGAGGGTCAGGCGGACGGGGCTGGCCCCCGCTGGCTCCCCGAAGGCCTGTCCCAGGCGGGATGTCTGGCCCCCGCATGAAGACAGTGAAGGGGCCCAGCCGCTGCGCCCACGAACCAACCACTATTCGGGGGGCTACCACGACATGGGGTCCGACAATCCACGGCGTGAAGGTGGCCGGGAACTCGAGTGGCTTATCCCATCCGGTCAGGACGGCTCGCGCCTGCCGAGGGGAGACATAGGTGGCGTGGACAGCCCTGGCTCCGGGAGGAGGGATGAGGACACACATACAGTCGGGACCCACCACGGGGGATCTCTGAGCCGCCAGCCGAACGGCGTCCACGAGCAGCCGTTGCGAAGGCTCGGGGGACGCCGAGGTGTTCTTCACATTCTGGACCAAACCGTTCCTCTCCTGTGCTGACAGGGGATTGGTGTCGGGGACGTAGGAAAGCCAGAATCCGACGTCTCTCTTCCACTGCCAGTACCGAGGTACCTGCGTAGCGCCGAACACGCGCTGGCCCGAGGCTTCGTCAGAATTGCCGATCTCACACAGAATGGGGCGGGCAACCGTGCGGCAACCGCGCCAGCGCCACTGCCAACCCGCGACGACGACTTGGTGGCGAGTGAGGACTTCGGCCGGGAGCCGGGAGAACACCTCTGCAGACTCACGCCGAAGGAGTTCGATTGAGCTCCCGATGTCCAGCCACCGGGGAGCCCGTCGGAACGCGAAGTCAGCAACCCTGCCCGGCTCCGGTTCCAAGAACCGGCCCTCGCCGCGCAGCTTCTGTGCTATCCACTGATCGGTCGGAACGTCCTCTAGGTATGCGAGGCCCGAGTACCCTATCGAGACGAGAGCATTCTTGGCATGGTAGACAACAGTCTTGTTCGAGGCAGGGTCGAACTTGTGCCCCCCGCGGGTCACCAGGCGGTCGCTAACCTGCAATACGTAGCGCGGCGTGGCCAAGGTCAGAACTAGCGTCATCTCACTCTCGTCATCAACCCGCTACGATGTGAGCCCAACTCCCACATGATACAACATATGTTCGACTTGCGGAATGCGTGTCGAAGCCGTGGCGACACAGGGGGGAGATGCGTGGCCCCTCTAGGCTCCCAGCACCGTCTCCAGCCAGAAGCGGGCGAAGCCACGGGAGTCCACGTCCGTCACCACCTCCACCTCTCGACCGGCTGCCGGGTCGATGAAGGTGCGCAGGCGGCCGTCCACGATGGCGACCGTCATCTTCAGCCGCTCCGTCTTCACAAAGCGGCGGTCCACCAGCGTGGCCACGGCCAGGGGGTCATGGAGAATAGCGACCATGTCCGGGGGTGGAGGCAGGCCCATCGCCTCCAGCAGACGGTGCTGGACGGGGGTCCAGACGCGCACCAGGCGGGCCAGGGCGCGCGAAAGAGGATCCCCCGCCCGCTCGAGCCGGGCCACGTCCTCCTCGAGCAGCCACGCGCGCATCGTCACGTCGCCGGGCACGAAGGTCGTGGGGATGGGTGCCGAGAGCGCCCTGACAGCGGCCTCTGGATCCGCGTTGAGGTTGTAGTCCACTGTCGGCGGGATCGTGTGCCCATCTATCTCACAGGCGTAGAAGAAGCCGCCCATCACTGTGAGGTGAGAGATGCGGCCCGCCACGTCCGGCTCCTTGACCAGGGCCGCCGCCAGGTTCGACTGCGGCCCCACGGTCACCACCCCCATCTCCTCCGCCAGCAGGCACTCGACCAGCGCATCCAGGCCATGCCGCGTCGAGAGTGGTAGGTCCTCCCCTTCCTCCAAGAGTCCCTGGCCCTCGTGGCCGGCCCAGAACATGCGCCCCTGCCGAAGCAGGGGCTCCCGGACGCCTGCCGCGACCTCGATGTCGCCGCGGCCGGCTAGGGCCAGAAGTCGCGCCGCGATCTGCCCACGCAGACGGGTATCGCCAGAGACGGTGGTGACGGTCGCCAAGTCTATCTCGGGGTGGCGGACAGCGAAGGCAAGCGCCAGGGCGTCATCGACATCCGTCCCGATGTCCGTGTCGAGAACGATGCGATGGGGCAATGGCCCTCCCCAGGTAGTGCTACTCGTCGGCCTGAGCCAGAAGGGCCTCCAGAAGCGGCTCCAGCGATGCGTACGGCGGGGAGCCCCGAATGGGAGAGCCGTTGATGAAGAAGTAGGGGGTAGCGTTCACGCCGGCCGCTTGGCCATCCTGGAAGTCCTTCGCTACCTCCCCAGTGTGCTTCCCAGAGTCCAGGCATTCGTCGAAGGTCGTCGTCTCCAGGCCCAGGGAAGCCGCATAGCCCTTCAGGCTGTCCACGTCCAGGGCGCTCTGGTTCTGGAACAGCAGGTCGTGGTACTCCCAGAAGGCATCCTGGTCGTCGGCGCACTCGGAGGCCTCAGCAGCCTTCAACGCCTGGGGGTGACTGCTGGCGAGTGGGAAGTCGCGGTACACGAAGCGAATGCGGTCGCCGAAGTTCTCCATCAGCAGGGGGAACGTGGTGGAGTGGAAATTGCCGCAGGCCGGGCACTGATAGTCGCTGAACTCTATGATGGTAACGGCGGCGTCCTCGGGTCCCTGGCCGGGGTCATCGTCTACCGTCGCCTCGACGGCGGGCTGTGCCGTCGGCTCAACCGCCGCTGCCGTCGGTCCCGCCTGGACCTGAAACACCTCGCCGCCGTCGTCAGAGTCGATCGCAGCGTGGGTGAAGAAGCCCCCCAAGAAGATGCCCACTGCCACCACGGCCACCAAGGCTATGGATGCGGCCGTCGCCAGCGGGCTGCCCGTGTTGCCGGCAGCCGGCCCCGTACCGGTCTGCCCCCCCTGATCCCTCGGCTCGTCCATCAGTAGTCAACCCCCTCGGGCGCATCCCTCAGGACCACAAGCCGGGGTCTGCGGGTTCATCGTCCCTGCTGACCCCCGGACTTCCCATGCTACTCTGCCAGACCGCTACTGCCCGGCGTCAGCCAGCGCAGCCTCGATGGCGGACTCGAACTCGGAGTAGGGCTGTGCACCGGAGACAAGCGTGCCGTTGACGAAGAAAGCGGGCGTACCCCTCACACCGGCCGCGGCGCCGTCCTCAAGGTCGCTCCTCACCTCTTCCATTGGCTTGTCGGAGTCCAGGCACTCGTCAAAGGCATTCGTGTCCAGCCCAACCTCTGCCGCATAGCTCTTCAGGCTGTCGACGTCCAGGGCGCTCTGATTCGCGAATAGGAGGTCGTGGTACTCCCAGAAGGCATCCTGGTCGTCGGCGCACTCGGCGGCCTCGGCCGCCTTCAGGGCATAGGGGTGAATGCTCGTGAGCGGGAAGTCACGGAAGACGAAGCGAACCTGGTCACCGTAGTTCTCCAAGATAAGAGGCAGTGTCTCGGTGACGAAGCGAGCACAATAGGGGCACTGGAAATCGCTGAACTCTATGATGGTAACGGCGGCGTCCTCGGGTCCCTGGCCGGGGTCATCGTCTACCGTCGCCTCAACGGTAGGTTGGGGGGTCGGCTCGACTGCCGCTGCCGTCGGTCCGGCCTGGACCTGGACCACCTCGCCGTCATCGTCAGAGTCGGTCGCGGCGCGTGTGAAGAACCCCCCCAAGAAGATGCCCACCGCCACCACAGCCACCAGAGCTATCGACGCGGCTGTCGCCAGGGGGCTGCGCCCGTTGCCGGCGGCCGACCCTGTACCGGTCTGCCCCCACTGATCCCTTGGCTCGTCCATAAGTAGTCAACCTCCCTCGGGCGTATCCCATAGGACCACAAGCCGGGGGTCTGCGGGTTCACCGTCCCTGCTGACCCCCGGACTTTCCATGCTACTCTGCCAGACTGCGACTGTCTACTGACGCCCGCACTCGAAGCCAACGGTGCCCGCGCATCACCCGTCATGTCTACACAGGGCTGTTGTCATCGGCCCTGGTCGCTCCTGCGACACCTTGCGCCAGACACCGCTCGCCTCCCCGGACCGGAGGCTCCGAACGTATTGAGTGACCCGTGTGGTCGACAGTGAGCATGACGTCAGGCCCTATTCGCCAACGGCGTGCCGAGCACTCTCCGCCCGCGAGCCATCGCGCGCGAACTCATCACATATCGTCTTGTCGAGCCAATCGAAGGCCGCCTGGACAACGACGCACGCTGCCTCGTAGTCCTCCTCCTGTATCTCCACTCCGGCATGCTCACTCACATACTTGCCTGCGTGTACCAGATTCCTCGTCTTCTGCACCGCCCACGCATAGTCACCAACGTCCCCCGGCGTGGCAGGCAGCCACGTCATGTCTTTGCCAACGTCCAGCAGCTCGCCCAGCGTCCATTTCTGCGGCGGCTTCGGTGCTCCCCTCCTTGTCCTCGGCACGTTGGCGGAGGTTCGCACGTCCTCTACGTGGCATTCCGTCATCAGAAGAAGCCCGGCCTCAAGCGCCGAGCCCAGCATCACGCACCCCGCCAGGTAGGCGCCACTCTCCCGGCACCGTTCGGCTTCCGCCCGGTAGAGGTCCACCAGGCGCCACAGTTCCTGGACCTGCTCTTGCTCGATCTCCTGTGCCATGTCCAACTCCTGCTGCCGGCCGTCTTCACCGCGGGACGGCCGAGCGCAACGGCTCTCGAACAGCCCGATTGTATCATTGCCCTGCCGGTTGAGTGAGAGCCGCGCGCGCCGGGGCCTGACAACGACCTCTGAGCACGGAAGCGGTGATAGCCAGCGGTGGGGCGGCACTCATCCCACGGGGACAGACCGCACCAGAGCGTGTATGCTGGTAGCCGCCCACGACAGAAGCCATGTCCGACACATCGATCCGCAACGACCGGCCTCCTCCGCCCCGTCACAGCTATAGAATGCCGCCCGGCTACCTCCTGGCGATGCTCGTGTCCGTCCTCACGGGGCGCCACCGCTCGTTCTCGGCCGACGCGGAGCGGCTGCTAGGCACGCTCGCCGTTCCGCCGCGCATCGCCGGTGAGCAGCACATACCGGCCCGAGGACCCTTCGTCGTCGTCGCCAACCACTACCAGCGCCCAGGCCTGTGGGTGGCCTGGGTCGCCTTTCTCACATCGATGGCCGTGGCCTCGCACCGGACGGAGTCACACGAGGTGCGCTGGGCCATGGCAGGCGAGTGGCGAGGACGCCTTGTGGGCCCGTTGCCGTGGCCGGCCCCCTTCCTGCGCTGGCTGTTCGGGCGCGTCGCGGCGACCTATGGGCACATCGTCGTCCCAGCGGCAGACCTGGCGTCGGCGGGCCGGGCACAGGCCGTTCGGGCAATGGTGCGGGTCCTGCGCCCGCCCGGCGGCGACACGCCCGCTCCCCTCGCGCTACTTCCAGAGGGCCGCAACAGCCCGGACCGCTCCCTGCAGCAGCCGGAAGCTGGCGTCGGGCGGCTGCTGCTCCACCTCTGCCGGGCGGGCACGCCCGTGCTGCCGGCAGCCGTCTGTGAGATCGAGGGCGCCCTCACCGTCACCTTCGGGCCGCCCGTCGTTCTTGAGCGGTTCCTGCACGCCAGCCCCGGCGACGCGTCCGCCGCCCTGGACGCGGTCATGACGGCGGTCGCGCGCCTGCTGCCGCCTTCCATGCGCGGCGCCTACGCCGGACGCGTGGAGGACGAACCGTCCGCCTCGGCCTGACCAGAGTGTGGCGCCGCTGGGCGGAGAGGCTGCCGGACCTTTACCCTACGAGTGCTCTCCGATAGGCTGAGCGCATCTTGCGCCCATCCGCTTATCCAGCCAGAAGCGAAAGAGGTCAGCGATGACGGCAGAAGCGAACCGAAGCGCCATCGACCCAGAGGCATTGCGCGCCGCCGAGGGCCTGTTCCGGCGGCAGATCGACGAGGGCCTTCACCCCGGCGCCTCCCTGGAGGTCTACCGCCACGGCCGCCCCGTGCTCGAGCTGTACGGAGGCCTGGCCGACCAGGAGTCCGGGCGGCCGGTGACGCCGGAGACCCTCTTCGTGCTCTTCTCCTCTACCAAACCCCTCTCGGCCTGCTGCCTCCACATCCTTCTCGAGCGGGGCCGATTTGACCTCGACGATCCCGTCGCCCGACACTGGCCGGAGTTCGCCCGCAACGGCAAGGCTGCCGTCACGATCCGCCACGTCCTCACCCATAGCGGCGGCTTCCCTGAGACGCCGCCCCAGCTCTCGCCGCGGAAGTGGGGCGACTGGGACGCCGTCGTACGGGCCATGGAGGAGATCGAGCTCATATGGGAGCCGGGGCAGGACACCGGGTACCATCCCCTCAACTTCGGATGGGTGGTCGGCGAACTGGTCAGGCGCCTGGACGGGCGGCCCATCTCGCAGTTCCTGCGCGAGGAAGTGACAGGCCCGCTGGGGATGCGAAACACCTACCTTGGCCTGCCGCCGGAACTGGAGGAGCGCGTCGCCCGCCTGAGCGCATGCGGAGAAGGAGTGGACCCGCAGGCCGGTGCCACCTTCAACCGGCCCGACGTGCATCAGGCGGTTATCCCGGCCGGGAACGGTATCAGCACCGCTCCCGACCTGGCCCGCTTCTACGCGATGCTGGCCGGCGGCGGCGCCTTGGATGGAGTGCACATCCTCTCGCCGGAGAGCGTCGAGCGGGCCACCGCCGTCCAAGTGGAGGTCAAGAGGGACCGTTCGCTGGGCATCCCTGTGCGCTGGGCCCTGGGCTTCCACCTGGGCGGGAACCGCGTCGACCTCTTCGGGTACGACACCAACCCCCGCGCTTTCGGCCACGCAGGACACGGCAGTTCCGTCGGCTGGGCGGACCCCGACCTGGGCCTGGCCGTGGCCATCATCACCAACGGCATTCGAGAAGCAGCCGGCCACGCCCTGCGGGCAGCCGCTCTATCCGACGCCATACGGAAGGCCTGCCTCTAGGACCCGTCGCGCCAGTCAGCGAACCCAGACCGGTTCGTCTGAGGCACAATGAGTTGTGTGCTGGCTCAGCCCGCAGGAGCTGGAATGGGGGTTGGGGTAGCCGGGACGGGAGGGGGATTGCTGGGCACAGGTATCTGCGCCGGCACGGCAGCCGGCGGGGCGCTATTGGGCACCGGGATCACAGGCGGCCACTCGACCGGACCGAGCCACCACTCAGGGATCGGTGTGGGCGTAGCTGTCGGCATAGGCACCGGCGTCGGTAGCGCGAAGTACGGCAACACGACCTCTGTGGAGTTGGACAATTGCGTGAGGAAGGAGCGCGAGGGAGGCACGTAGACCTCCTGGCCGCGCGCCGGTCGGCGCAGAGAACCGCTCACGAGCACCCGGCCGATGAAGCCCGTCGGCAGGTTGCGGGACACGTAGCCCCCGCCGGTCACGAGCGTGTCCCCCTCCAGTTCGTCGAAAGTCATGGGGAGCGTCTCGGTCCACACCTTCCCCGGCACCGTGCGCTGAACCTGGAAGTGCAGGTGGGGACCCGCCCAACCGCCGCCGCCGCAGCTCAGCCCGCTGCTCCCCGAGTAGGCGATCGGAGCCCCCTGGGCCACGAGCCACCCTTCCTGCACCAGCGCTCCCTGGTAGTCGATGTGCAGGTACAGAGCGGACGTGCCGTCGCCGTGGTCGACGACGACGTAGTTGGCGCGCCCACCATAGGCCGAGTCACACCCCCCGATGCGCTCGCTATCGCGCACCATCGCAACACGGCCCCCACGCGCCGCCAGCACCAGCTCATAGCTGAGGTCAAAGTCCCAGGCACGGATCCACTGGTGGGTAGGGTCCTCGCCCGGCGCCTGTGTCACGACGTGACCGACGGCGGCGGACCAGGGCAATCGATAGCCCAGCGGTGCGGGGAACGGCCTGTCAGGTCCTGCGAGAAGGGAACTGCGTAGATTGAGCAGCTTCTCGAGCACCGGCGGCACGGGCGCCGGTAGCGGACGAGAGCGAGGGAGTTGTCCCGCGTCGGCGGTGACAACGGTGACTAGAGGAAGCAGCGCCACACAAACCAGAACCCAGCCGGGTAGACGCCCTAACCCGAGAGACCAACCCAACAGCCCTTCACCTCCACCCGGCCCTTCAGGCCGCTCTCCGCCCCGCTCAACAGGTGTGGCGGCCTGAGGCTAGGACATCAGGGGACCAGCCGCATCCGCCGAAAGGCATAGGTCGGCTGTCCGATCGACGGATCGCCCGACACTGTTATCGGACGATCCGCCGCATATCTGATGCTCTGCTCGGAGGGGACTATTCGCCGATCACCTTCACGACGACCCGCTTTCGTCGCCGGCCATCGAACTCGGCGTAGAAGACCTGCTCCCAGGGCCCCAGGTCGAGCTTGCCGCTGGTGACCGGCAGCAGCACCTGGTGGTGGAGGAGGGTACGCTTGAGGTGGGCGTCGCCGTTAGTTTCGCCCGTGCGGTGGTGGCGGTAGTCAGGGCGGGCCGGCGCCAGGCCCTCCAGCCACTCCCACAGGTCCTCCCACAGACCAGGCTCGTGGTCATTGACCCAGATGCCGGCCGTGATGTGCATGGCGCTGACCAGGCACAACCCCTCTTGGATGCCTGAGTTCTGGACGACGTCCGATACCTGGTCCGTGATGTTGGCGAGGTCCCGCCGCTGCGGGCGTTCGAACCACAGGTACTCGGTGGAGCTCTTCATGACCGCCTCCCTTCGAAGATGCTGGGCCGCTCGCCCGATGGTAGCACAGGGCGAGGCAGTCGCTGCCGAGTCCGCTGCGGGGGGCGGTCCTTGGTCAGCCAGGGCTGGGTGAGGGCGTGGTGAGGGCGGGCCGAGGCCGGGTCACCTTGAGAGGGAGCGCTGGCGAGGACCCGATGACAGCGGGCGCCCGCATCTAGATGGCAGATGGTGGCTGAGTCAGTTGCCTGCCTTCCCCGCCTTCTTCGCCCGTGCCTTGGCATCACTGGTGGCTCGGATGGCCTTGAGGCCCTCCTCCCGTTCGTGGCGGTGGATGTACCAGTCCTTGATAAGGAGTTCTATGAGCCAGATGAGTTTGGATGCCTCCTCAGGCTCAACATCGATGATGAGATTGATGTCCTTCTCCATGTGGGCGCCGATGTTGCCTATGCTACGAACTCCGTCTATTGCCTGCCACGTCAGGGGATCAACCTTGTCGTTGATGGCCTCGATCTCCTGCGACAGCTTCGGCTTCGCGACCTTCCAGAAGTCCCGTATCATGCCCTGCAAACACCGCCGCGAAAGAGTGGCCGAGGCCTTCGGACTGAGGTCGCGGATCAGGCAGGCCTCCTGGTAGTCATCCCTGACGGGCTGCGGGACATAATCCGGAAAGACCTTGGCTTGCGATGGGGGAACGAGGCTCCAGGAGTGGATCAGCTTAGAACCTTCCCATGTCCTCGTCCCGGAGACCATCGTCTGTCTGCCACGATACAGCTCTGCTTTCAGGGCTATCTGGCGGCAGTCCGGGTTGGGACAGACCACAAACACGGCCTCAAGTTTCCTGTGGCCATGAGGCGTGTCAATGGCCATCGTGAAGGAGCTCTCCCTGTGGTCGTTGTCTGCTATCGTGACGCCGCGGTCGCAGAAGGGACACGTCCAGGGATATGGTTTCATCGTGCTCCTCCTTGTGCACTTCCTTGGCTACACCACGCACGCCGGAGCGAGGCAGCCCTTCATGGTAGATCTTCTCTTGTGGGTGCTACTTCCCTGTTCTCCCCCTGTGTCTCGCCCGCTGGAGCCGTGGCGCCACAACAAACGTGCCGACGACGAATAGCGTGATTCCAGAGACAAAGGGCGGCACAAAACGCCCAAGAGGCGTGTCCCAGAACGACTTGCTCTCCGCGATTTCCTCTCGTAGCGCTTGGGTGACAGCCTCAACCTGCGCGCGGCTCAGCTCCACAAGGGATTGATATCGCTCCTGATCCTGCTGCAGCTGCAACACGAGTTGCTGCCTGGACTGAATCTCTTCTTCGATGGCCGAAACAGAAGCGGCAGCCTGTCTCAATTCCTGTGACAGCACAGCAATCCGTTGGTCCAGCGTCTCTGGCGCCGAGCCAGATTCGTGGCGCTTGGATGAGGTCGAGAACGCGATGCCCACCAGAGCAGCCGCTGCCAGACCCCCAGCCACTGACGCGAACATGAGCATCAGGTCAGCCGATACCCAACGGGTGCGTAGCCAAGACCAACCACGGCGAGGTGTATTCATGGTGCCCTGGCCCTCCCGGCCCGCATAGGCCCTACGGCCCTGACTGCCGGGCGCTTCATGGCGCCACCTCCTGAAGGTGCTGACGATTCGAAGCCATTATACACGGGCGAGGGAGATAGATGTGAGGCGGCCGCTGGTGGTAGCCGTGGCGCTCTAGAGCTGGTTGAGGGCGTCGACGAAGGCGCGCAGGCGGCCGTGGCTGCGGCGGTTGAAGCGGAAGGCGATCCGGGCGCAGTCGAGGGCGTCGTCGTCCGCCACCTCCGGCGGCAGCGGCTCGACGACCTCGAAGGTGCCGGCCTCGAGGAGGTCGGCGAAGTCGCGTCGTAGGCGGGTCAGGGTCTTCCGGCCGGGGGCGCGGAGCAGCCTCAGCACCAACCGGTTGCCGACGTAGCGCTGAGACTGGTAGTTGCGATAGAAGCCCGTCACCTGGCTGACGGCGTCCTCGATGTCCTCCGCGAAGTGCAGGAGGTTCATGTCGTCCAGGGAGATGAGGCCGCGACCGGCGAGATTCCCCTCCACAAAAGCGCGCCACTCCGCCCAGTAGGTCCCGCCGGGCGCCTCGAGGAGCACCACGGGGTGGAGATCGCTCTTGCCCGTCTGGACGAGGGTCAGCAGCTCGAAAGTCTCGTCGAGGGTGCCGAACCCGCCGGGCAGCAGCACGAAGGCGTCCGACTCCTTGAGAAACGTCACCTTCCGGGTGAAGAAGTACTTGAAGTTGATGAGCTTGGGGTCATCCTCGATTATCGGGTTGGCCTCGTTCTCGAAGGGCAGCCTGATGTTGAGCCCGAAGCTGCGGCGCGCGCCTGCCCCGTCCTGCGCTGCCTGCATGACACCCGGACCAGCGCCCGTCACCACCATCCAGCCGCGCTGCACGATGCGAGCCGCGAACTCGTCGGCGAGAACGTAGTCGGCGTCTCCCTCCTCGGCCCGCGACGATCCGAAGACGCTCACCTTGCGCACTCCCCGGTAGGGCGCGAAGACCTTGGCGGCGTAGGTCAGCTCCTTGAGGGCAGCGTTGACCAGGTTCAGGTCGGCCTGCGTCGTGTCACCGCGGGCCAGCCGGAGGACCGATGCCAGCATCTCCCCGACCACGCCCGTCTGCCGATCCAGGCCGAGGGCAACCACGAGCTCTCGGATGCGGTGATCAAGCTCGGCGTCACCCGTCGTGTAGGCCCTTCGCCTCCCGGCGCGTGCCTCCGTCGTGCCACGGCTCTTTGCTGCCAACTAACCTCGCCCTTCCAGTCCGGACGGCCCTGGGTCTCAGGAGCCGCTTCAGTTACCATGATCGGCGATCTGAGGCCGCTTCTCAAGAGGAGAACTTGCTCGCCATGGCTGAACCTATCGACGCAATCGTGATCGGCGCCGGGCTCCGGGGCCGCGATACGTACGGGGCCTACGCTCTGGCGAACCCCGAGCAGTTGCGCGTCGTGGCCGTGGCCGAGCCCAACCAGGAACGCCGCGAGCTGTTCGCCAGGCTCCACGGGCTGCCGGTCGAGCGCTGCGCGGAGGACTGGCAGGACCTGCTGAAGGAACCACGCTTGGCGCAGGTGGCCGTCATCGCCACGCCCGACCACCTCCACGTCGGGCCCGCCCTGGCCGCGATCGACCGCGGTTACGACGTGCTGCTGGAGAAGCCGATCGCTCCCCAGGCGGCGGACTGCCTGCACGTCGTTGAGGCCGCCGACGCCGCCGGCCGGCTGCTCCAGATCGGCCACTGCCTGCGCTACGCCGCCTTCTACGCCAGGGTCCAGGAGATCCTGGCCTCCGGCCGCCTGGGACGGTTGATCACCCTCTCGATGGCCGAGCACGTCGCCTTCTGGCACATGACTCACTCCTTCGTCCGCGGCAAGTGGGGCAACACGGGAAACGCGGCACCCATGATCCTGGCCAAGTGCTGCCACGACCTGGACCTGATGGCCTGGTTCGTGGGGCAGCCCTGCCTACGCCTGGCGTCGTTCGGGTCGCTCCGCCACTTCCAGCCCGAGGACGCTCCGCCGGGGGCCCCGGAGCGCTGCAGCGACGGCTGCCCCGTCGAGGCCACCTGTGTCCACTCCGCACCGCGCTTCTATGTGAAGGACTTCCCCGGCTGGCCCTGGTCGGACGTCTCGCTGGCTACCGACCTGCATTCGCGACGCCGGGCGCTGGAGACGGGCCCCTACGGCCGCTGCGTGTATCGAGCGGGCAACGACGTGGTGGATCACCAGGTCCTCGCTCTGGAGTTCGACGGTGGCATGACAGCAACGTTCACCATGCACGGCTTCGCCGCCGTGGGCACCCGGACGATCAGGGTCAGCGGCGCGCTGGGCGAGCTGCGCGGGTCCTTCGAGAAGGGCGAGATCGAGATCCACATGCACGGTGAGGTGAGCCCCGAGGTCATCGATGTACCGTTCACGCACATCGGGCACGGGGGCGGAGACGAGGGGCTCCAGCGCCATTTCGTTGACGTCGTCCGCCGGGGCGCCGCCGACGAGGTCCTGGCCTCGGGCCGCGTAGCGCTCGAGAGCCACCTGATGGGCTTCGCGGCGGAGCAGTCGCGCATCGGGCGGCGGCTGGTCGACATGGCGGAGTTCCGAGCCGATGTCAAAGCGGCCCTGGGATCGAACGAGGGCGGGGGGCCGGCGGATTAGCTGCCAGCCCCCGGAAAGGAGAGCACAATGTTCGAGGAAGCGAGTTGCGATTTCTGCGGCGACTGCCTGACACGCTGTCTTTACGTGGACTACGATCAGGAGCGCGCTGTAGCCGAGATCAAGAGCCTGATCGCCGGCGAGGCGGCCCCCATACTCTCGTCCTGCGTCACGTGCTTCGCCTGCAACGAGTACTGCCCGACGGACGCCCGTCCCTTCGATCTCATACTGGAGCGACAGGAGCAGTTCGGCTCGCTGGGCGTCAAGCCGGAGGTGATCCAGTCGCAGGAGGCCCAGTTCGCCGCCACGTCGCCGGTCCAGGTGGAGCGAACGGGCGGCCGGGTGCTCTCGACCTGCGTCTTCAGCCGCAGCGACCCGGACCTCTTCGAGGGACGCCTGTTCCAGGGTCTGCCGACGGTCCGGGGCCGCCACTTCTTCTGCTACATCCTCTTCGACCACCTGGGCGCCGGCTCCGTCACCCAACGCCATGCCCAGACCTTCGTCGACACTCTGGCCGCCACCGGTGCCGCGGAGGTCGTGCTCCTGCACGACGACTGCTACTCGATGCTGACCGACCGCGTGCCGCAGTTCGGCATCAGCGTGCCTTTCCGGCCCATCCACCTGTTCGAATACCTGCGGGAGTTCGTGGAGAAGAACCGGGCCGACGTGCAGCCCCTGGGGCTCCGTGTCGCCTACCAGCGCCCGTGCGCCTCACGGCTCGCACCGGGCAAAGAAGAGGCTCTGGATGCCGTCTTCCGTGGCATCGGCGTGGAGCGGGTCGAGCGCAAGTACGACCGCGAGGAAGCCCTCTGCTGCTCGGGGGCCGTGGCCTTCCTCCAGCCGCAGATGGCGGCCGACGTGCGGGCGCGCAACCTCGACGACGCGCAGGGGGCCGGCGCCGAGGCGATGTGCTACCTGTGCCCAGTCTGCCGGCGCACTCTCACCCCGGAGGCGGAAGCGCGCGGGTTGGGCAACTACCACATCATCAACCTGGTGCGCATGGCGATCGGTGAGCTGACGCCGCCCGCCCGGCCCTGACGAGGGGACCGCGCAACCGCACATTTGGCGAGGCCAGCGACGTCTCAGTAGGGGCGTAGCTTGGTCTACGCCCCCTCCGCCCACGCCCGGCCGTAGCGGAGGCCTTCAGGCCTCCAGGGAAGCCTGACGACGTGGCGAGCTGAAGCTCGCCGCTACATTCCAGGGCCGACCTGAAGGTTGGCCCCTACGAGGTTTGTCTCCTTGCCTGGGGCGGTGGGACGACATGCGGACTCGTCTTGTTCAACCCCATAAGCTCTGTCCCTACGAACCATCACCTCATTCCCCTCGTGAGCATGGCCATCGGCCAGGTGCCGCCCCCACGGCCCTGACGGGGGCGCCTTCGAACCCACGACGCCCGCGTTGCCGTCGCGCTCACGGGCCCAAGTGAGCCGCCCGTGGTTCGACGTGCTCACCACGAGCGGCACCAGGAAACCGCTCGTCCTGAGCATGTCGAAGGGCGAGCGGCCCCGCCCGGCTGTATTCGGGACTTGACAGGCGCAACGCGCTGGCGTATAACGGGGCCGATTGGTGGCCGTCTCTCACTTCTCTCCCCCTAGCCGTCGAGCTGGAGTTAGCACGCCGTGCTACACGGCAGTGAGGGCCATAGTGAGGGCCATCTGGTGGGCGCCACGACCCGCGACCCACACCCCCCCGCGGTGGGGCTAGTTCTCGAGAGGAGGGAGCGCCATGAAAAAGCTAGCGATCATGGCCGGGCTGGCGGTGCTGCTGGCTCTGGCCGCGCCGTACTTCGCCCAGGCACAGCCGGTGAGCGAGGTGACGAAGCTCACCGCCTCCGACGCGGAGGACGGCGACCAATTCGGCATCAGCGTGGCGGTCGGCGGGGAGACCGCCGTCGTGGGCGCCTATCAAGAGGATGGAGCGGGCAGCAACGCTGGCGCCGCCTACCTGTTCGAGCGCGACCAGGGTGGGCCAGACAACTGGGGCGAGGTGAAGAAGCTCACCGCCTCCGACGCCGAGGACAGCGACCTATTCGGCTACAGCGTGGCGGTCAGCGGGGACACCGCCGTCGTGGGCGCTTGGCGTGAGGGTGGGGCGGGCAGCGACCGCGGCGCCGCCTACGTGTTCGAGCGCGACCAGGGCGGTGCCGACAACTGGGGCCAGGTGACGAAGCTCACCGCCTCCGACGCGCAAGACGACGACTACTTCGGCTACAGCGTGGCGTGTAGCGGGGACACCGCCGTCGTGGGTGCCGCCTGGGAAGATGGGGCAGGCAGCCAGCGCGGCGCCGCCTACGTGTTCGAGCGCGACCAAGGCGGTGCCGACAACTGGGGCGAGGTGAAGAAGCTCACCGCCTCCGACGCGGAGGACGGCGACTTCTTCGGCTGGAGCGTTGCGATCAGCGGGGACACGGCCGTGACGGGAGCCAGCGAGGAGGATGGGGCGGGCACATGGCGCGGCGCCGCCTACGTGTTCCAGCGTGACCAGGGCGGAGCAGGCAACTGGGGCGAGGTAAAGAAGCTCACCGCCTCCGACGCGGAGGACAACGACTTCTTCGGCTTCAGGGTGGCTATCAGCGCGGACACCGCCGTCGTGGGCGCTTATGCGGAGGATGGGGCGGGCTACAACCGCGGCGCCGCCTACGTCTTTGAGCGTGACCAGGGTGGAGCAGGCAACTGGGGCCAGGTGAAGAAGCTCACCGCCTCCGACGCGGAGGACACCGACTACTTCGGCTACAGCGTGGTGGCCAGCGGGGACACCGCCGTCGTGGGTGCCTATGAAGAAGATGGGGCGGGCACCGACCGCGGCGCCGCCTACGTCTTCCAGCGTGACCAGGGTGGGCCGGACAACTGGGGTGAGGTGAAGAAGCTCACCGCCTCCGACGCTCAGGACGGCGACCAATTCGGCATCAGCGTGGCGGTCGGCGGGGAGACCGCCGTCGTGGGCGCTCCCCTTGAGGATGGAGCGGGCAACGACCGCGGTGCCGCCTACGTCTTCGGGCGTGACCAGGGCGGGCCGGACAACTGGGGCGAGGTGAAGAAGCTCACCGCCTCCGACGCCGAGGACATCGACTTATTCGGCATCAGCGTGGCGGTCAGCGGGGACACCGCCGTCGCAGGCGCCTATCTAGAGGATGGGGCGGGCACAAACCGCGGCGCCGCCTACGTCTTCGAGCGCGGCCAGGGTGGGCCGGGCAACTGGGGCCAGGTGAAGAAGCTCACCGCCTCCGACGCCGAGGACATCGACTATTTCGGCATCAGCGTGGCGGTCAGCGGGGACACCGCCATCGTGGGCGCCTCGTATGAAGATGGCGCGGGCAGCGACTGCGGCGCCGCCTACGTCTTCGCGCGCGACCAGGGCGGGCCGGACAACTGGGGCCAGGTGAAGAAACTCACCGCCTCCGACGCGCAGGACAACGACCTGTTGGGCTGGAGCGTGGCGATCAGCGGGGACACCGCCGTCGTGGCCGCGGTCTACGACGATGGGGCGGGCAGCGACCGCGGCGCCGCCTACGTCTTCGAGCGCGACCAGGGCGGGCCGGGCAACTGGGGCGAGGTGAAGAAGCTCACCGCCTCCGACGCGCAGGACAACGACCAATTCGGCCGCAGCGTGGCGCTCAGTGGGGACACCGCCATCGTGGGCGCCCACCATGAGGACGGGGCGGGCAGCGACCGCGGCGCCGCCTACGTGTTCGAGCGCGATGAGGGCGGGCCCGGCAACTGGGGCGAGGTGAAGAAGCTTACCGCCTCCGACGCGGAGGACTACGACTATTTCGGCATCAGCGTGGCGATCAGCGGGGACACCGCCGTCATGGGCGCTTATGAAGAGGATGGGGCGGGCTACGCCCGCGGCGCCGCCTACGTCTTCGAGCGCGACCAGGGTGGGCCGGACAACTGGGGCCAAGTGACGAAGCTCACCGCCTCCGACGCGGAGGACAGCGACTGGTTCGGCTGGAGCGCGGCGGTCAGCGGGGACACTGCCGTCGTCGGCGCCTACGCGGAGGACGGGGCGGGCAGCGACCGCGGCGCCGCCTACGTGTATGGACCGTGGACGGGCAAGGTCGGTGGCATAGCGGAGCTCGCGCCGGTGGCCGGTAGCTCTGCGGATGCATCCGGTACGCCTGCGGAGGGCTCCGGATGGCCGGCCGGCGCGTACGCCGGCCTGGCCGGGCTCGGCGCTGCGGCCCTCCTGGCTATCGGCGCTGGCGGCTGGCACGCCAGGAGGCGACTCAGCCAACGGCTGATCCGCCCGCAACGGAGGTCCCGCTAGGGACAGAGGAGGCGATGTCATGAAGAAGCTCACGATCATGGTTGGGCTGGCGATGCTGCTGGCTCTGGCCGTGCCGTACGGCGTCCAGGCACAGCCCGTGGTCGAGGAGAAGAAGCTCACGGCCTCCGATGCGGAGGACGGCGACTGGTTCGGCTTCAGCGTGGCGATCAGCGGCGAGACCACCGTCGTGGGCGCCCACTTTGAGGATGGGCCGGGCGGCGAACGCGGCGCCGCCTACGTGTTCGAGCGCGACCAGGGAGGGGCCGGCAACTGGGGTGAGGTGAAGAAGCTCACCGCCTCCGACGCGGATCTTGGCGACCATCTCGGCTACAGCGTGGCAGTCAGCGGCGACGCGGCCGTCGTGGGAGCCCTCTCTGAGGATGGGGCGGGCAGTAACCGCGGCGCCGCCTACGTGTTCCGGCGCGACCAGGGGGAGACGGGCAACTGGGGGGAGGTTACGAAGCTCACGGCTTCCGACGCGGAGAACTACGACCAGTTTGGGTGCAGCGTGGCGATCAGCCCGGACACGACCGTCGTGGGCGCCTATCAAGAGGATACGGCGGGCAGCGACCGCGGCGCCGCCTACGTGTTTGGACCGTGGACGGGCAAGGTCGGTGGCATAGCGGAGCTCGCGCCGGTGGCCAGGGGCTCTGCCGAGCCATCCGGTACCACCGCTAACGGCTCCGGCTGGCCGGCCGGCGCTTATGCGGGGCTGGCCGCTCTCGGGGCTCTGGCTCTCCTGGCTATCGCCGCTGGCGGCTGGCACGCCAGGAGGCGGCGGGTCAGATAGCCCTGTCATTCTGAGCTTGCCCGCCGCAGCCGGGCAAGCGAGGAATCGGGCCCATCGAGACCATTCGCGTCGCTGAGGGAGATTGTCGACCCCCGCCTGAAGTCGAGGGCATAGATTGGTCTCAGGATCCCCCAGGGTTCAGGCTGGGGTCGTGTCGGAGCGGCCAGGCCCTTCGCCACCGCCGGCGGCCCCCACCGGTGCCGCCGACTCCGCCAGGTAGGCCTCCGCCGCCCGGCGCAGGCGGGCCTTCTCAGAGGCGGTCATCGCCTCATACGAGGCGGCGAGCGCCACGTTCTCGTCCACCTCTTGGGGCGTGCGCATGCCGGGGATCACCACTGCCAGGTAGCGATTCGAGAGGACGTAGCGGAGAAGCGTCTGCGCGTTGAGGCGGCCCCAGTGGGGAGAAGCCTTGAGCTCCCCCACCATGCCGAACCCGCCCAGCGCCTTCATAACGATGATACCGATGTCGTTCCGGTGCGCCAGGCGGATCAGCGGCTCGTTGCGGAGGTTGAAGGCGCTGTACTTGAGCTGGACCGTGTCGAACTCGCCGCCCTCGATGGCGCACCGCAGCACCTCATGTGAGTGGCTGGAGATGCCGACGTACCGAACCAGGCCACGCGCCTGAGCCTCCCGCAGCCCCTCCAAGGCACCGCCCGCGGCCATCACCTGCTCCCAGTCGCCGAGGCCGACGTCGGCGAGCTGATAGATGCCCACCTGTGTCAGGCGCAGGTGGTCCAGGCTGCGCTCCAGGTCCCGAAGGGCGGCGTCGCGCGACCGGCCGACGGTCTTGCTCGCGACGTGCACCGAGCCTCCGCCGTCCGCAAGCCCGCTGAGGACGCCGCCGATCATGTACTCGCTGCCCCGGTAGACCCGCCCCGTCTCCACGAAGTTGACGCCCAGCGCGAAGGCTCGACGTAGCGCTTCCTCACCCTCCGGGGCAGCGGCGACGTTGGCACCGCCGAAGCCCAGCTCGGTCACGAGCAGGCCGGTGCGTCCCAGTCGCCTCGTGCGCGGCTCTGGCATCCCACCTCCCTTCGTCGGCTCGTCAGGGGCCCGGCACCCGGCAGGCGTTGGACACGGTGGCCACCAGCACCAGCTCGCCGTCCTCGGCGGCGCGGCGGAAGGCCCTCCGTAGGGCTTCGAACACCGCGGTCTCATCGCCCTCAAGGTACGTGCTCATCGACCCTACCTGCGGCGTCAGCCCTGTGGAGCGCACCCCCTCCATGGCCCGCTCCAGTGCGGGGCTCAGGTTCGGATCCCGCAAGGGGTAGAGCGAGAACTGACAGGTGACCATGGATTACCTCCCCACGTCCACACGGGCGGCGACAAAGGCGGCCCAGCGCCCGGCCACGGCGGCGCCCAGTCGTTCCACCATCGCCATCAGTGGCGACGGCGCCCACCCCAACTGCGGAGGTACGAACAGCGCCCGCCGAGACTGGACTTGCCCGTAGCGTTCCAGCATAGCCCGCAGATCCTCCGCTGTGAAGAAGAGGGCGCCGGCCCACAGAGGCCAACGGCTTCTCTTGCGGCGCGCCGCCCAGGGCCCGCGACGGCTAAGGGCGCCGACCACGATGCGTCCGCCCACCCTCGTCACACGCGCCGCCTCTAGCAGCAGCGCGTCGGGGTCAGAGGCGAACTCGAGCGTAGTGACGATGACCGAGGCGTCAAACGCGCCCGTGGCGAAGGGTAGCGCCTCGCCCGCCGCCCGGACGTAGGACGGGCGCGCGACCGAACCGCGTCTCGCCTGAGCCACCGCCAGCATGCCCCTGGAGGGGTCCACGCCGACGGCCCTCGCTCCTCGGCGGGCAAGCTCCAGTGCGTCCCGGCCCGTGCCGCAGCCCACGTCGAGGATGAGCTCCCCTGTCTGCGGCGCCAACAGCTCGAAGATGGCCTGGCGCTCCACCCGATCCGCGAAGGCGCCCAGGGGGCTGTCAAACCACCTGTCGTAGCTCGCCGCCGCCTCGTCGAAACGTCGCCACGGCGGGTCTTCCTTGGTGGGCCTGGTCATTCTGCCTGGGGTGCTGCTCCTGAACGGCGATTCCATCCGCACGTTGTCCCCCGAGGTGGCTATGGACATGCGCACTATAGCGCGCCCGTGCGTCTCCGGGTAGGTCGGCAAGCCAGGCATCGTCCCGCCAACGCCGTCATGGTCGGCCGTTGACAGCTCGGCACGACAAGGCTAGAGTGTTTATGGTCGTATGTTCATAAGTCATCATAGGGCCCGGACCGCTGTCATCGCAAGACAGGGTTTCGTCGGCGGGGATGCGGGAAGCAACGACTTGCCGTCAGTTAACCGGGAGGCCAGCAGGGTTGGCGTGAGGACCGCGGTCGGTCTTCATCGGAAAGGCGTGGCAGGTTTGGAAGCCCGACATGGCCGTCTAGGCGTCATCGGCCTAGCGCGCCGGGGAGGTACGCAATGAAGGTCAACCAGGGCAGCATCGACCGAGTGATTCGGCTGGTTGTGGCCGCAGTGCTTATAGGCGTCGGCCTGGGAGTGGTCCGCGGGCCCGGTGGCATCGTCATGGCCGTGGTGGGCGTGATCCCACTGCTGACAGGGCTCAGCGGCTTCTGCCCCTTGTACGTCCTCCTCAGCATCGATACGAGCCGTCGCCCCTCAGCCTAGGCGCCGGGCCAGCCCTTCCAGGGACGGGCCAGCAATCGTTCCCGCGAAAGCCACTTGACGGGTCTGGGCATCACTGGTATGGTGTTTATGGACATAAGTTCATAACCCTGCAGCACAAAAGGGAGGAAGGCAGCCATGAAAGACAAGTGCTTCATCCTCCACGGTAACCCGGCTACTAGTGCTCTCTCTGACCCACAGATACAGGACTTCGAGGACGCGAAGCGGCGTGCCGTCAGCGAATGCCCCTATGCTGGCGACCCATCCAAGTGTTCGCCCCCATGCTTTGGCTGCGTACGAGTGGCGGGGGCGAGGATGGCCCGCTCAATCATCGAGCTCTACCCAGAGGCCAGCGAGACAAGCCTGGCATTGGAGCGTGATTTCTTCCGGCGTCGAGGTGCGCTGCCGCCGGAAGCGGTGATCGCGTACGTGGACCCCGAGCAGGGTTTCCGGCGGATCACGGATCCGGCGGAGGTGGTCCAGCGCGTTTGGGAGCATGCCCGAGCGGTGCTGAACCTGAAGCCCGGTGAGCGGGTGCCTCGCCACGTCGGCCCCCCTCTTCCGCCGCCAACCGACGCGCCCCCGGTTCTGCGGCGGCATGCTGAGGAATGCACGAGAGGGGCTCACCCCGGGAAGATCTCCCGATACGAGTCCTCTCGCCCACGCGTCACAGTGAGGCGAGCTGGAGCGTTCCCGTGAGGCAGGGCACTTCCATGACCGTTCACCATGACTGGCGACCAGCCGTCGGCCCGTCCACAGCGTAGAGCGGCGGAAGTGAGGCAAGCCATGACAACGCAGGCGCCTGACCTACTGAAGACAGCTTTGCTGCGCTGGATCGACCGCGGCATGGAACTTGGCCCGGAATCGGGCAGGTGGCCCCTCGAGACTCGGTCCCTAAGGTCGGTGGCAGCGGCGAAGTGCCGTGAGTACATCATCGGTGAATTGCGGGACTGCGCAGAGCCTCTGCCGGACGACTATTGCGACCGCCTGGGGATGCCCAGGGGCAGCACCTATGGCGAGGCGGTGCGCAAGATCTGGCGCGAGCACTTGGGCGAGGAGGCATCCGTATCCTAGCACGCCAGGAGGCGTGCCCAATTCGGGCATGCCGAATCCGTGCCGGAAGCGTACAAGATGGCGAGACCGGTCAAATGGCGACGGGTGGGGCTCATCCCCGAGGTTACCTACTTCAAGCCGGCGAGGGTACCCCTGCGGACCCTGGAAGAGGTCGAGCTGACCATAGAAGAGGCGGAGGCCATACGCCTCAAGGACCTGGAGGGGCTTGAGCAGGAGCAGTGCGCGGAGAAGATGCGCATTTCCCGGCCGACTTTCCACCGGGTGCTCCAGTCGGCCCGCCGCAAGATCGCCGATGTCCTGATCAACGGCAAGGCCCTGCGCATTCGAGGCGGCAATTTCGCCCTCGATAGCCAGCCGTTTCGCTGCACGCGACACAGCCATGAGTGGGAGGTCCCATTCGAAGAGATCGCTTCCGGCCGGCGACTCGCCTGTCCTCACTGCCAGAGTCCCGGCGTACCGGCCGCCGGTCCGTGGGCCCGTGGCGGCGGCCCCGGCTGGGGTCGGCGGCGAGGCCGGCGCGGCGGCGCAGGGTGGTGACGACCGTGGCAAGGAGGTGAGCCATGAACACCGCTCGAGACAGAGGAAGGCTGGGCCGAGGAGGAGGTGCCAGCAGGGGCCGCGGCACCGGTGGCGTCACCGGCACCGTCGCCTGCAGGTGCCCCAACT
>DAOULP010000181.1:0-2247 GCA_034420175.1 Dehalococcoidia bacterium
CCCGGGCGGCCTCCTCGTAGGCTTCCTCAGCGTGGCGGGCGTAGGTGCGAATGTCCTTGTAGAGCACCCTTACCTTCTTGCCGAGCCGCCGCAGTCGGATGGCCTGGGCGATCATGGACTCGCAGCAGAAACGTGAGCAGCCGGTGCCGTTGCGGCGGGAGCCCACGCAGCCGATGAACGTCACGTGCTCCCCTGGCGGGTTTTCCAGGGACTCCAGCTCCAAGTTGGTGACCACCCGCGAGTCCTGGCCGTAGCTGAACTCCGTGGGCTGGTAGGGGACGGCTCCCATCGTCAGGATGATGGCGCCGGCCCGGATCTCCTTGCCATCGGAGAGGCGGGCGTAGTAGCTGCCGATGTGCCCCCCGATCTGCTCCACCTCGGTGTTCAGGTGAACCTTGACGCGGGCGCGCTTGACCTCCTTCGTCTTTTCCTTGAGGAGGTCGGCGGCTTTGATGCCGTCCGGCGCCAACACGTCTAGCTTGCGCAGGAGACCGCCCAGCTCTGGTCCCTTCTCGATGAGATGGGTGCTGAAGCCCTGGCTGGCCAGGTTGGCGGCCGCAGTCATCCCAGCGATGCCGCCTCCGACTACCAGCGCCTGCTGCACCATGGGCTGGTGGCTTATCTCCAGCGGCTGCAGCAGCCGGGCCTTGTCCACCCCCATCTTGATCATGTCCAGGGCCTTAGAGTAGGCCTGCTCGGGATAGTTCTTGTGTACCCAGGTGTCCTGGTTTCGGACGTTGACCATCTCCAGCAGGTAGGGGTTGAGGCCGGCCGTGATACAGGCGCGGTGGAAGAACGGTTCGTGGGTCTTGGGCGAGCAGGCAGCCACGACCGCCCGTGTGAGCTTCTTGTCGCGGATGGCTCCGCCGATCTCCTGGGCCGCCGTTGCGGTGCAGCTAAACATCTGGCTCTGGGCGTAGGCGACATCGGGTAGAGTCCGGGCGTACTCAACGCACTTGTCGACGTCGATCACGCCGGCGATGTTGGAGCCGCAGTGGCAGACAAAGACGCCGATGCGTGGCTCCTCCACGTTCTCGATAGGCTCGCCCTGCTCTTGCTCGGGCCATTCCCTGTGGTCAATGTGGGTGAGCGCGGAGGCAGCCGCCCCGCTGCCGTCGGCGACGCTGTCGGGGATGTCCTTGGGTCCCGCCGCGCAGCCGGCGGTGTAGATGCCCGGGCGAGTAGTGGCCACCGCTCCTCCCTGAGCCTCCATCGACCGCAAGAAGCCGTCTTCGTCGAGCTCGATCCCGAGCATCTCTGTCAGCTTCTCCAGCCCGTCCGGTGGTCGTACCGCTGTGGCCAGGACCACCATGTCGGCTTCGGCTGTCTCCAGTTGGCCGGTGTCGGTGTTCTCGTAGCGCACTATGAGGCCATCGCCGTTGGGGCTGATGTCCGCCGGGTGGCCGCGGATGAACTTGGCCCCCTGCTGACGCGTGCGGTCGAAGAAGCCGTCGAAGCCCTTCCCGTAGGCCCGAACGTCCATGTAGAGGATGGAGACATCCTCCACGCCGTGGTCTATGGCCTGGTAGGTCTCCTTGATGGAGTACATGCAGCAGAAGCGCGAGCAGTAGCGATAGAAGTTGCGGTCACGGGAACCCACGCAGAGCACGAAGAAGATGTTGCGGGGGTGCTCGAGCGTGGAGGGCTTGAGGATCTCGCCGCCGGTCGGCCCCATGGGCGTGAGCATCCGCTCGAACTCCATGGAGGTGAGAACGTCCGGGTGCTTGCCGTAGCCGTACTGCCGCAGGAGTGTCGGGTCGACCAAGTCGAAACCGACGGCCACGACGACGGATGCTACCTGGCGGGTGATGACCCGCTCACGAGGCATGTTGAAGTCGATGCAGTTGGGTGCGCAGGCTTCCATGCACCGGCCGCAGGGCAGGTAGTTCGGTGGGTCGTTCAGGCAAAGGTCCGTGTCGATGATGTAGGGTCCGGGGACGGCCTGAGCCATAGGCGTGTAGATGGCCTTGCGGGTAGTCATCCGCACGTCGAACTCGTTGGGGGCGCTCTGCGGGCAGACGTCCACACACAGATCACAGCGGGTGCAGTCGTCCGTGACGAAGCGAGCGCGCTCCCTGATGGTCACCTGGAAGTCGCCGGCCTCGCCTTCGACCGCCTCAACCTCAGCGGGGCAAAGAATCTCGATGTTGGCGTGCTCTCCGACCTCGGAGAGTTTAGGCATCTCAATTCATATGGAGCAGTCCAGGGTGGGGAAGTTCTTGTCCAGGGCGGCCATCTTGCCGCCGA
>DAOULP010000182.1:0-3992 GCA_034420175.1 Dehalococcoidia bacterium
CCGGCTGGCCAGATCGGTGTAGAAGCGAGCGCTCTCCTCTTCCTGGCCGATCGCGAAGTCCAGAATCTCATCAACGGAACCGACTGCTGCCATCTGTCTTTGCTCCTATCGAAGATATGCCGCTTGCCTGTACAGTCGAGGTCACCAACCTGCGCCCACCCGGCGGCATCAACGGGCGGCGTTCACAGAGAGGAGTGGCCGCCCAGGTGCTCTCGGGTTGTCGGTGCGCCCGTTCCGGCTCCCGGAACTCCGCCCGCGCCACAAGCTCAGACGGTGACAGACCGATGTCACTCTTGAGACGCCATGCCCTCACGAAGACGCGGTGGCGTTGCGGCTAGCCGTCCTTGCCCTCCGCCGTGCCCGCAGCGCTCACCCTGCTCTTGAACCCAGCCTTGACATGGGTTCCGTCGCAGAACGGCTTGGTGCCCGAATTCCCGCAACGACACAAGGCAACCGACTTCCCCTTCACCTCGAACTCGTTGCCCGAGGGGTCGACGAGTCGGATCTCGCCCCTGACCAGGTACGGGCCGTCATTGAGAGGGGTGATCGTAGGCTCTGCCATAGCCGTCCTCCTTGATCGCGTGCCGCCCCTGGCGTGTCCGGTTCCGCAGGCCCCCGCACAGGTCGGGCTGGGGTCCGTGCCCGGACCCCCCAACGGGAGCGGCCGTCTGCGGTCACCCTCTACTTGAGTCGGGCTTCGACCGCCTCCCGCTTGACGTTCTTGAAGAACGCCTCGATGTAGTCGGCCCGCTTCAGACCGTAGTCGATCATGAAGGCATGCTCAAAGACGTCCATCACCAGAACGGGCGCACATCCTGCCAGGTGGCCGGTCTCGTGCTCGTTTATCCACTGGTTGAACATGGTGCCAGTGACGTTGTCCTGGTAGAGGATAGCCCAGCCGATGCCACGCATCGCCCCGGTGCCCCTGAAGTCCGCCTCCCAGGCCTCGTAGCTGCCGAAATCCGCCGCTACCTTGTCTCGGAGCTTCGACGATTGGCCCAGTCCTCCACTGCCGCCCAGGTTTTCGAAGTAGTACTCGTGGAGCCGCATGCCGTCAAACTCGAAACCCATGCGCCGCTTGAGCTCCGCCCACTCCGGCGTCCCGATCTTGCCATCCTTGGCCATCTGGCCGAGCACTTCGACGAGCTTGTTCGTATTGGCCACGTATCCCTGGTACAGCGTGAAGTGGTTCTGGAGCAGGGTCTCGCTGAACCCTCCCATCCCTATCAGGCTGCTGTAGTCCTTTGCGCTGTATGCCACGGCTAGGAACTCCTTTCCCATCCGGCCGAGGCCGCGTTGGGCCGACCGTGATGTATATGCCTACTGCGCTTGTGTCTCTCCGCCTGGACCCGGAGGCGGTGGGGTGAATACACGCTGGGCCAGTTCCCGGTCGAGCATGAACAGCCCGTTGCGGTCTTCGCCCAGGAGCTTGAGCTGCTGCACAACGTCGTTTGCCGAGGACTCCTCCTCCACCTGCTCGGCGACGAACCACTGGAGGAAGTTGTTGGTGGCGTGGTCCCTTTCTGCGATGGACAGGTCGACCAGCCCGTTGATGAGGCCGGTGACCTTCTGCTCGTGGCGGTACACGTCCTCAAACGCGGCCAGCGGTGAGGCCCACTCCGAGGGCGGTCCCTCCACAGGGCGCAGGACAACCCTGCCGTCTCGCTCGTTGACGAAATCGTAGAACTTGGTTGCGTGCAGGAGCTCTTCCTGGGCCTGCACGCGCATCCAGTTCGCAGAACCGCGCAAGTTGATCGAGTGGAAGTACGCGGACATCGACAGGTAGAGGTAGGACGAGTACAGCTCGGCGTTGAGCTGCTTGTTCAGGCTGTCTTGTACCTTGTCACTGAGCATGGCGTTACCGGTCACCTCCTCTCTCGCCGCTTCCCCTACCAGTTCTCGGCGAGGAGCTCGAAGTAGGCCTGCGGAGATGCGCAGGCGGGACAGGCCTTGGGTGCCTCCTCGCCCGTATGCAGATAGCCGCACTTGAGGCACCGCCAGACGACGGGCTTGTCCTTCTTGAAGACCGTCCCAGACTCCACGTTCGCCAGAAGGCCCAGGTAACGCTTCTCATGCTGCTTCTCGGCCACGGCGATGAACTCGAAAATCTTCGCAGCAGCCTCGAAGCCTTCCTCTCGCGCAACCGCGGCGAACGAGGGGTACATCTCCTCCCATTCGTAGTGCTCGCCCGCGGCCCCGGCCTTGAGGTTCTCCGCCGTCGTCCCTATGACTCCGGCCGGGTAGGCCGCCTGGATCTCTACGGCACCTCCTTTGAGCAGCTTAAAGATCCGCTTCGCGTGCTCCTTCTCCTGGTTGGCCGTCTCTTCGAAGATCTCCGCGATCTGGATGTACCCTTCTTCCCTGGCCTTCTCCGCGGCGTACGTGTAGCGGTTCCTGGCCTGCGATTCCCCCGCGAACGCCGTGAGCAGGTTCTTCTCCGTCCTCGATCCCTTAAGTTCCATCCTCGCCTCCCTTTTCCGGCCCCTGTTGGGCCTGGCTGTGATTTCGGTGGGCTTCGTCCTTGCACCGCGGACACAGCCCGAAGAACTCCAGTCGATAACCGAGTATCTCGTAGTCGCTGGCGGCGCGGAGGGCGTCCTCGACGGCGGTGGCCGGTTCGGCTTCGATGTCCTCCAGACGACCACAACGCAGGCAGCGCACGTGGTGGTGGTCCGTCGCGTTGCCATCAAACCGTCTTGGGCCACCCCCAAGCTCCAGCTTCCGTATCACGCCGGACTCGGACAGCACCTCCAGGTTCCGATAAACGGTGCCCAGGCTCACCCGGGGTAGTCGTCGCCGGACCATGCTGTAGACCTGGTCAGCGGTCGGGTGTGAGGTAACCTTCTTCAGTTCTTCGAGGATGACCTGGCGCTGTCGTGTCATCCTGAGCCTGGCGCTCGCCGGCAACACTTCTCTCCCGTGGGCTATTAGATGGGAATAGTAGCCGTTACTAAGTATACCAGGCGCCCTTTATCCGTGTCAAGTCGTGGGGCATGACCTCCAAGACTCTCCCAAGAGCGCGCTCGAATTGCCGCGACCACAACAGACGGAGAGGGCCGCAGTCTGCACTGGCGTCGGGGCGCGGGCCGGGCGCAATCACCCGTGGACGGTGTGTCAAGACACGCCATGATTCCATCAGGATTACTGCCGGTGGGAGTCGAAAGCGCTGGGGAAGCCGGTTGGCTCAGCCGCTGGCATCGTGGCGTCGAACACATCCCTGCTGTCCTGACGATGACGGGGCCCTGGCGGTGGGTGAAAGGCTGTCGGCGGCCCACCTCGCGCCCGGGAGGAGACAACCTGAGAAACCGTCCTAGTCTTCCTCGACCAGCGCAAACTCCTCAGGAGGGGCTCCGCAAGAGGGGCAGGCGGCAGGCAAGGGCATTTCTCGATGCCAGAGCTCTCCGCAGCTCAAGCACCTCCACATGATCTCCAGGGCAGCGGTTCGGTAGGTGGCGTCCAGACGTTCCGCCCCTGGCGGATTCGCCGGACCCTCCGGCCCTTTCGGCGTCCCCATGCTCGCCTCGTTCCGGAGCCTTCGGAGGCCCCCGGTCGGGCCGGTCCCCCCACCGCTCCCCCGCACCGGGCACTGCCGAACCCGGGGCCCGCGGACGACCCGTCCACCGTATGACACGGCTCTAGGCGATGGTATCATGTACAAAGGGCCTGTCAAGACACACCACGATTGGGTGTCTCGCGGCGCACCGGAAAGGAGGCGGGTGTGGTAGATGCCGTGACGAATGACATGAGCATCCTCATCGGGGGCGACGCCGGCCAAGGGGTGGAATCCAGCGGTGCCGGCTTCAGTCAGGGGTTCGCTCGGGGGGGACTCCAGGTGTTCGCCATGCAGGACTATCGCTCCCGCATACGCGGCGGACACAACTTCTACCAGATACGCCTCTCGGGCAGGCCGATGTACTCGCACAGCCACTCCGTGCACCTCGTCCTCGCACTGACAGCGGAGACTGTGCCCCTGCACATCGACACCATCGCCC
>DAOULP010000183.1:0-8815 GCA_034420175.1 Dehalococcoidia bacterium
CGCTGCCGGGATAGAAGGGGTACTCGTGCGTCGAGAAGTAGAGCACGTCCGGATCGGCGTAGAAGGCCTCCTGGGTGCCGTTCCCGTGGTGGACGTCGAAGTCCACCACCGCGACGCGGCGGAGCCCATGAGACCGCCTGGCGTGCTCCACCGCGATGGCAACGTTGTTGAATAGGCAGAACCCCATTGCCCGATGCGGCGTCGCGTGGTGGCCCGGCGGCCTCACCAGACAGAACGCCGACTCGACTTCCCCCGCCATCACGGCGTCGACGGCCACGAGGCAGCCACCGGCGGCGCGCAAGGCGGCGTCATAGGATCGAGAAGAGACGACGGTATCGACATCCAGCCGGATGCGGCCGTGCCCCGCGGTCCGCCGCACCAGCTCGACGTAGTCGTGGTCGTGGACGAAGGCCAACTCGTCGGTGGTCGCATCGCGGGCGGTCAGCGAGCGAAGCCGCGCCGAGAGGCCGCTCTGCTCCAAATGGCCGATGACGGCCCGCAGCCGCTCGGCGTTCTCCGGGTGCCGACCGGTGTCGTGGTCCAGATAGAGAGGATCGTAGACCAGGCCGACGGCGGCCAAAACACCCCCTCAGCGCGGTTGTGTCACCTGAGCCCACCGAAGGGTCCGGATTCTTCCAGGATTATATACTTGACACAAGGCCCATCATGTGCTATCCTTCTCTTTGATGGGCTTGTCTGAATCCGTTCCAACCTGTTTCTTGACCTCCTCAATGACCTTCTTGGGGAACAGCTTCTTGGCAGCCTCATCCGTCGTCAGGTCTCTGGCCTGCTTCTTGCGCCTAGGCATAGGGGTGACTCCATGAAGATGAACCTACCTGAGTTGATCGACCGCTTCCACAGTGAAGACAAATGCCGCGCCTACCTAGAAGGGCTGCGCTGGCCGGGTGGCGTCGAGTGTCCGCGCTGTGGCTCAAAGCGAATCTCCCGAATCAAGGAGCGTGGTCAGTTTGACTGCGACTCCTGCCGCTACCAGTTCAGCGTCACCGCCGGTACCATCTTCCACGATTCGCACCTGCCCCTCAACAAGTGGCTGCTGGCGACGTACATCATCTGCGAGTCCAAGAAGGGCATCTCGGCCAACCAGATGAAGCGGATGCTCGGTGTCAGCTACAAGACCGCCTGGTATTTGTCGCACCGCATTCGGGCCGCCATGAAGGATGCGGCCCCGACCCAACTGCGCGGCACAGTAGAGATTGATGAGACACTGATCGGCGGAAGGCGGCAGCACGTCGGCAAGGGCTACCGTGACAACAAGTCCATTGTCATCGGTGCTGTCGAGCGTGGTGGCGACGTGCGGCTGAGGGTGCTCAAGCGCGCCAACAAGCGCCATGCCCAGAAGTTCATCCGCGAGGCCGTCCATGATGATGCTGAGCGCCTTATGACGGACGAAGCCCTCATCTACCAGGGCATCGGCGACCACAACACGACGCACGAGACGATCCACCACAAGGCCGAGGAGTGGGTGCGGGCCGACGTTCACACCAACACCGTTGAGGGTGTATGGTCGCTGTTCAAGCGGTCGATTGTGGGCTCGTACCATCACCTGAGTGCCAAGCATCTGCCTGCCTACCTGGATGAGATGGCCTTTAGGTTCAACAACAGGGACAATCCCTATCTGTTCAGAGACACACTGCTGGCCCTCATCGATGCTGATGGCCTTCCCTATCGAGAACTGATCCGGGAGAAAATATCGGAGTCAACGCTGTATCGCCGGAAGCGGCGGCTTGCGCACGCCACTACTCCTTCCCCCGGCCAGTAAGAATGTCGTCCCCTAGTGGCAGCCGAATGCGCCGATCTGGGGTCCCCAAGTCAGCCACGATCTCGGCCGCGAATTGTCGCGGGTCTTGCGGCGCATCAGGGCTGCCGAGCCCGAAGTCATGTACGAACCGAACATGGTGGGTGATTGCGGGGCTGGCTCCTGGCAATTCCCACTCGACCCTGCGCGGAAACGGCCTTTGCGCCCAGTCGGTATCATGATCGATAGCCCACGGCTCCGCAACCGCGATCACGGACTTGGGGAACCGCGCCTTGCGGATTACCATGAATAGGTCGCTTAGCCGCTTTGCCATAGGGTCCAGGTTGCGCGCCTCTATGTCCAGTGCTGCCCAGACCGACACGATGCGACCGCCATCAACCGTCACAATCGGTCTACCGACACTGTTGTGCCAGCGCAGACGGGCTGCAAGACTAACGCCGTGGCGCTCTACGTAGGATCTAGTCACGCCTGACAACAAAGGGAATGGGATGTAGACTTTCCTGCCCACCTCCCAGAGAATGATGACCAGGCCCAAGAACACGATGGCCACGACAACAGGATTGTCGGCAATCAAGCCCATAACGCGGAGAAACCAAGTGAGGCCAGTAGAGGGCAGCAAGTTCAACATGACAACAGTGATGGCCGTTCGGGCCGGCCACGGGAGCATCGTCCAGTACCCATGTACGGTATCAACAATCTCGGCGACACGCCAAAGCAGACCGAGGCGGCGACGCATGCGTTCATTCTACCACCACGGCCTATTCGTCATCGGTGTACGCCTCGTCCCACTGCCGACGAAGCTCAGCCACTACCCGTGCGCCAAAGTCTGACAGGAAGAAGTCCTGCGTGGTGTATGGGTATCCACGGTCTTCTTCCACTACCCGCTGTTGGACGTCAACAATCCCTAGTGCGCGAAGCTCGGCGAGGAATCGCCGAAGTTGCTGGCCGTTCAGGCCCAGGTATGGTCCGTACTCGGCTGCGTCCGGGCTTACGCCGCCAACTGCCAAGGGCTCGGCGAACTCTAGTCCAAGCAGCCCCGCATAGTCGTCGTCGGTGCCGCCCTCTATCTTCAACCCTGATCCCTCCAATGATCGAATGGCCCGGATCACGTCGGCTCCCGCTGGGTGCTCCAGTTGCGCGATGTGGGCTTGGCTCTGGGCAAAGATGGCCGGTGGAATGGTCAGCATATGCCAAGCAAAAGCGGGCAGGTACATCACCCCTGCCGCCAACAGAATCGCCAAGCCCCAGCGGGCCTCTTCTGTCACCTGTATTTGCCCTCCGGGGAGAAACCGCAGCACAATAACAGCGGCAACAAATGATGCCGCTGCAATAGCAGCCCTAGTCCAACTGCCAAGGCCCAACCAGTCAAGTGTTCGCTGATTAGCGAGGCGCGTAACGCGCAGCCAGAAGCGCACACAGCCATGCTAGACACGGGCTGCCCCTGTGTCAAGTACATAACCCCGGATTCTTCGCTCCGCTCAGAATGACAGGTATCGTGACGATCCCATTATAATGGGGGAGGCCAGAGCCGCTATGCCCCACCTCTACTTCGCCTACGCCTCCAACATGGAGCCGCGACGTTTCCGGCGCCTCTGCCCCGGCGGCACCGTCGTCGGGCCGGCTCGGCTGCCCGGCCATCGGCTCGCCTTCTCCCGCTACTCCCGCCAACGCCGCGGCGGCTCGACGGACATCGTGCCCGACGCCGAAGCCGAGGTGTGGGGCGTCCTGTACGAGGTGGAGGACGCCGACCTGGACACGCTGGACCGCAGCGAAGACGTGCCGACGGCCTACCGGCGGGAAACCGTGGCTGTCGAGGACGCGGAGGGCCGCGAGCACCAGGCCGTCACCTACGTTGCCAACCGGACGGGCGACTTCCTGCCGCATCGGGACTATCTCCACCTCATCGTGGAGGGGGCGGAGGCCCGTGGCCTGCCGACGGAGTGGATCCGCCACCTGAAATCGATTAGGGCGGTGTAGGAAACCGCGCTGTCACAGCCCGGCCGGGATCAGGGCGGGACCGTAGAGCGGGAAGCGATCGTAGAGGAACGTGTAGAGGGGAGATTGGCTATGGAGGGCCTTTGGATTGTGCTTGGGAGCGCTCTCTCTACGGTCTCGGGCGTCGTCTTCTGGGTACTGAACTCACGAACTGCCCGCGACACTCAGGAGCGGCAGCAGCGCCACGACCTTCAGATGCAGGGTCAGCGGCTCGACGCCGAGCGCCGAGCGGCCCAGGACGACGCCCTCAGAGAAGCAAGGCGGGCTCGACTCCAGCCGGTGTTTGACGTGCTGGCGGAACTGGAAGTCGGCCAGGCCCACGCGATGTGGAAGGAGGCTATCGAGCGGGTAGAGGCCAGCGGTGAGGCCGAGAAGGCTGCCACGCAGGTGTTGGCGGGGCAGATGCCCCCAGAGGGCGCGTCCAAAGCGGCGCGCGACGTTGCGCGAGAGGCCCTTCAGGAGTTGCTGAAAGAGGTCCCACCGCCATCGAAGGCCCTGGCCATGCGCGCGGCACCAGTCGTCTTTAGGATCGGGGACGAAACCCTGCGCACGGAACTGGTTGCTTTGTTGATGTCGGCAGCCTTGGAGAAGCTGGGGGAGGACGCGCTTTCGAAGATGGCTGACATCCATGCCCGCCTTGAGGCATACGTGGCAAAGATTGACTGATCGGCGACCGGCCCACGACCTGTGTCTTCGAGCCAGCAACGATGTCCATCGGACCTGGGCCGCCACGGCTGCGCTCTTGCGGCACATCGATGAACAGCTTCGCGACACGCAGTAGGCTATGCTTCCTCGTGGCGCCCCAGGTTATCAGTAGACTAGCTTCATGTACGTAATCGGAACCGCCGGGCACGTTGACCACGGCAAGTCGGCCCTCATCGAGGCCCTGACCGGCATCGACCCCGACCGCCTCCGCGAGGAGAAGGAACGGGGCCTGACGATTGACCTGGGCTTCGCCTGGCTGACCCTGCCCTCGGGCCGAGAGGTCAGCATCGTGGACGTGCCCGGCCACGAGCGCTTCGTGCGCAACATGCTCGCCGGGGCGGGCGGCATCGACCTGGCCCTCCTCGTCGTCGCCGCCGACGAGGGCGTCATGCCCCAGACGCGCGAGCACCTGGCTATCCTCGACCTCCTTCAGGTGCAGAGCGGCGTGTTGGTGATCACCAAGAAGGACCTTGTGGACCCCGACTGGCTGGAGCTGGTGGCCGCCGACGCTCAAGAGGTGCTCAAGGGCACCACCCTGGAGGGCTCGCCGCTCGTAACCTGCTCCTCCGTCAGCCGCGAGGGGCTCGACGAACTCCTCGCGGCGATCGAGGAGCGTCTGCAGTCGACTCCCGCCCGGCGCGACATCGGTCGGCCGCGTCTGCCAATCGACCGCGCCTTCACGATCGCCGGCTTCGGCACGGTCGTCACCGGCACGCTCATCGACGGGCCGCTGCGCGTGGGCCAGGAGGTGGAGGTGGTTCCCGCCCGCCCGACGGGCCCACCGTCGGCGCTGCGGTCGCGTATCCGGGGGCTGCAGACCCACCGCAAGAAGCTGGACGAGGTGCGGCCGGGGACACGCAGCGCCGTCAACCTGGCCGGCCTCGCCGCCGGCGACCTCTACCGGGGACAGGTAGTGACCACGCCAGGCTGGCTCAGGACCACCGTCGTCCTCGACGGCCGGCTCAGAGCCCTGCCCTCTGTGCGACACCCCATCCGTCACAATCAGACCCTCTCGCTCCACACTGGCGCCGGCGAGACGAGGGCCCGCATTCGGCTGCTGGACCGCGAGGAGGTCGCTCCCGGCGAAGCGGGCTGGGCCCAGCTCCGGCTGGCGGCGCCTACGGCGGTGGTGAAGGGTGACCTCTTCGTGTTGCGCACCGCCAACGATACCGTCGGAGGCGGAGAGGTGGTGGACGCCCACCCGCAGCGGCACCGCCGCTTCCACGCCGCCACGCTGGAAGCTCTGTCGGTGGCCCAGTCCGGCTCACGGGAAGAGGCGCTGCTGGCCATCCTGGCCCGCGTCGAGCCCTGCGAGCTGTCGGCCCTCGTGCGCCACACGGACCTGAGCGCCGACGAGGTCAAGTCCGCCGCCGAGGCCCTGGTGGCCGACGGCCGGGCGGTGGCTCTAGGGACAGGTGACCTGACCGACGCCAGCGTGCTCTACAGCGTTTCCGGGTTCGGCGCCGTGGAGGAGCGGGCACGCCAGTCAATTGAAGCCTACTATCGCCAGCACCCTCTGCGTCGAGGCATGCCGCGCGAGGAACTGAAGAGCCGCCTGCGCCTGTCGTACCGCGTGTTCGACCTCGCCGTGGCTCGCTGGAGCGCGTCCGGCGCCGTGGAAGAGATTGGCCCGGCCGTCGCCCTGCCCAACCACGAGCCACGCCTGACGGCCGCCCAGGAATCGGAGGTGCAGGCGCTCCTGTCGGTCCTGGCAGCGAACCCCTACTCGCCGCGCACCGACCACCGCCCCTCGCCGGAGCTGGTGGGATACCTGGAAGATGAGGGGAAAGTCGTGGAGGTGGCCGAGGGGGTCATCTTCTCCGCCGACGCCTACCGCGAGATGGTGGAGCGGGTCGTCGACCACCTCAGGCGGGAGAGCACGATCACCCTGGCCCAAGTGCGGGACATGTTCGGTACCAGCCGCCGGTACGCTCAGGCTCTGATGGAGCACCTGGACCTCCGGCGCGTCACTCGCCGTGTCGGAGACGAGCGAGTGCTCCGGTCGCAGTAGGCCGAAGGCCACGGCGCCGCCTCGCGCCCTGGAGCTCTGGAAAAAGCTTCGCCTGGAGCGTATAATATGGACCGCATGCGTCACCGCCCGCAAGCCAGCATCGTGCAGAGGGAGGCTCCCATGAACCCACAGGACAAGCCGTACGTTGAACTGGGCACAACCTTCTCCCGGGGCGCAATCGGCGCTCCCGTGACCGACACGCAGACCGAGATCCTCAGGATGCTCTTCAGCCCGGAGGAGGCCCACGTCGCGGCCAGCCTCGACTACGTGCTCGAGCCGGAGGAGATCGTCGCCAAGCGGGCCGGCATGGAGCCGGAGGTGGCGGCCGACCTTCTGACTCGCCTGGCCTCTCGCAGCCTCATTCGGGGCGTCAAGGGTCCGGACGGTGTTCGGGTCTTCCGCCTGTTCCTATTCATCCCGGGTCTCTTTGAGATGGCCTACATCATCCCCAACCCGGCCGTGGACATGCCCAAGCTCGGCAGCCTGTTTGAGAAGTACTTCCACGAGGGCTGGGGGCACGCGATTCATGAGCACGAGGTGCCATTCGCCCGCATTGTCCCTCCCATCGGTCCACCCAAGGAGAAGGTCCTCCCCCACGAGGACGTTGTGAAGATTGTCGAGCGGGCGTCCGGCGCCGTCCTGGTCGACTGCGCCTGCCGTGAGGCCTCGCGCAAGTGCGACTGCCCCATCGACATCTGCATGGGCGTCGGCACCGGCATGATGGGCGGCCCGGTGGACGGGATGCCGGTGACCGACCCGCACTACGCGGTCGGCACCCCAAAGGCGCGCCCGATGTCGATTGACGAGGCCGTGCACACGCTCAAGCGCGCCGAGGAGGCGGGGCTGGCCCACATCACGATGAACTTCCGGGAGGACTCCTGGCTCATCTGCAACTGCTGCTCGCACGCCTGCTACGGGCTGCGCGGCGCCACTGAGCTCGACCTGCCGCACTCCATCGCGCCGTCGAGCTACTGGACGGTGGTCGACAACGACCTCTGCACCGGCTGCGGCGCCTGCGAACCCGCCTGCCCGACGCTGGCCATCACGATGAACGACAACAACCTGGCGGAGATCGACTACGAGCTCTGCTTGGGCTGCGGTGTGTGCATCTCCACCTGCCTGCCGGAGGCCATGCGCCTGGAGAAGCGAGGCGAGGAGATCTACACGCCCTACCTGGACTACAACGAGTTCCTCGCCGCCCGGGGCAGGACCCAGGCGATCCACACGCACTGACCGTGGGGCGCGCACGTGGGCATCAGAGAGCCAGACTGCGGGAGATAGGCTAGGGGCTGGTCGGCAGCCGCCGGTAGAGGAACCAGCGGCGGGAGGCGCCGTGGCGCAGCCCTACCCTCGTCCTATCCAGGTAGAGCTCAAAGACATCCCCCTCCGTGGTTCGCACGCGGAAGTAGTTGCGGTGGTGGCGTAGGCGCCAGTTCTTCTTCAGGGGCGCCGCCATCCCGAAGCCGTGGTCCTGCCACGCCTCCAGCACCTCCGCCACCTCGTGCTGGCGGTCCCCCAAACGAAACGAGGCGGGCACCCGCACCACCCCGGTCGTCTCCACCTCGATCGGCTTGCCGACGAACTCGCCGGGAGGGTGGGACGGCTCGGCGACCTCCTCGGTCCGCTGACGCGATGGTGCCGCGCGCTGCCGCCTGGTCCTAGGTGCCACCAGCGTCCTCCTCGACCGGCGGCTCCTTCGCCTCGCGAGCGGGCGCCGGGCCCGGCTCGACAGGCGCCGCGAGGCGACGGTGCAGCACCCAGCGATCACGGTGGCGGCGACGGGCCTCGGCCCAATCGAAGTAGATGTCGAAGAGATCGCCGTCCTCCGTACGCAGCCGGTAGAAGGTGCGATGATAGCTCTGTGGCCCGCGGCCGAGGCTGCCCGGCGACTGATCCTCCCAGGTGCTCAGTATGCCTGCCACGACATACCGGCGACCCTCGATCTTGAAGGCGACGGGACGCCGCGGGGCGTCTTTGGCCCCCTCGACCTCGATCTCCCGCTCCATGAACCGGGTAGGCTTGGAACGCGCTCGGGGCATGGTTCACGCTCCGACGGAGCCAGGCTGCTTCCGTCTATCCCTCTGCCTCAACCGGCACGGGCCGCCGGCGCCAGGGCAGAAGCCGTCGCAAGGGCCTCTGTATGTCCCCCTCTTCCCACGTAACCAGCAACTGGCTCGCCACGAATATGGAGCTATAGGTCCCGGAGATAATGCCGATGAGGAGAACGAGCAGGAAGTCGCGGATGGTCACGCCGCCCATGAGCAGTACGGCAAGCAGCACCAGGACCACCGTCACGGACGTGTTCAGCGAGCGGGCCAGCGTCTGGT
>DAOULP010000184.1:0-4426 GCA_034420175.1 Dehalococcoidia bacterium
TGAACCTCGCCTCGCTCTCGCGCAGCGCCTCCTCCGCCCGCCTGCGCTCGGTGACATCACGGGCGATGCCTTGAACGGCGACCGGGTGACCTCCCTCGTACATGGCGGCGGCGGCGGTCTCGACTTCGACGTAGTCGCCGTCCTTCCGCCTCAGACTGAACGTGGTGAGGCTGGACTGCCTCCCGGTCTCCAGGATTTCGCGAACAGCGGCAACGGCGACTCGGGCCTGGGACTCATCGAGTAGCTCGCTCATGGAAAGGGCGGAGAGCTCGTCTCGGGTGTAGCCCAGAAGCCGTAGAGCCGCGTCGTTGGCGTCGATGAACCGGCCCTCCAAATCGTGAATGTAGACGGCTTCCAGGGACCGATCGAACAACGTGCGGTATCTCTGATAGGCCTCCCGCAACGCCTCGTCGGCCCTTCGCCGTTCGGCAACCATGTCGTTGAAGTCTTGCGCCAGGGAGGCCACCTCCTGGGGGCCGGACACCTGAGCCTCGGCTGCCATGTCCCCCGCCGCGATAGCCTTGACGCTGGTCTGCAACGAGGCCAGGGGACGCACCACCGAGAGGACGAGCACGGCGATGACGGCGACTCCTCCCACGAGGGCAACGGCGGCAAATGCGAGCAACTGGACAAGTGTGATGTCCAGCGAGCGATCCGCCGCCTCCCGCTCGGCTGCGAACTCGTTCTCCTGCTGCCGCACAAGTTGCTCGAGTCCGTCTCGAATGGCGGTGACCTGGGGCATCAGCTCGGGGAAGCTGGTGCTCGCCAGCTCCAGCCCGGCCTCCGGACTCACTCCGAGCACGGTGGGGAGAATGGGCTCAACCTGCCCGTCAAGCCGGCGGACTTGCCCAGCCAGATCGTCCAGTGCGGCGGCCTGGTCCACGTCTCCCACGGCCAGGGCTTCCTGCCGGGCCAAGTCCAGTTGCTGCTCAGCGTCGGCTGTGGCGCTCAGATACGCGTAGACGAAGGCCGGATCCTGTGACAGGACAACGGCAGCAAGGGCGGCCTTTGCCTGGAAGAACTTGGACTGGGCGCGCTCCAGGGAGGTCGCGGTGGTGGCTGAGTGCTCCAGCGAACCATGTCGCTGTTCCAGATCGCGGGCCCCCTGAATCGCCACCAGGGTGACGGCCGCCAGGAGCAGCATGAACACCATCCCCGCCAGGATGGCTTGTCCTCGGACCGACCTCCGAGCGGACATCGCGACCTGCCTCCGTGTGTCGCTACGGCCTTCTTCGTTTGACGGACGCCGGGGTCCTGGTGTTCCCAGGGCAGACGCCTAGAGCGTATGCACTCCGCGGCACCCGCCTTCGCTATGATCGGACGCTGGGGCCGCCCTCATTAGTGAGGAGGGCGTCAAGATCGCATCCAGGCTTCCGGCCGAAGGGCGCTGGTCAGGCTTGGGATCGGCGGCACGAATGTGTGCGGCTGCCCGATGTCCACCTGTGTGATAAGGGTCCGCGGGAGCTCCCATCTGTCCTGCAGACCGGCGAGAACCCTCGGATCGCCCTCCAGCCCATCGTGAGCTTATCTTTGGCCCTCGATAGTCGTATACTGGAGGCGACGTACGTCCGGGCGAGGCTGGAGGCTTTCGGGCCTCGCGCGGGCGCATCACGAAAGCATCAGGAGTGGCGTGACGTGGGCGACCTGAGCGAGACACGGCGTCAGTGGGAGGAAGAGACAGATCGCCGGGGCCGCGAGCGCCCGGCCCTGTTCACCACCGCCTCCGGCCGGCCCGTCCGGCGCATGTACGATCCTACGGACCTGGCGGACGTCGACTACGAGCAGGACATCGGCTATCCCGGCGAGCCTCCCTTCACGCGCGGCATCCACCCCACCGGCTATCGCGGCCGGCTGTGGACTATCCGTATGTTCGCCGGCTTCGGAACCGTCGAGGAGACCAACGAGCGCTATCGCTATCTGCTGGACCATGGCGAGACGGGCCTCTCGGTAGCCTTCGACCTGCCCACGCTCATGGGCTACGACACCGACGACCCCCAGGCCGCGGGCGAGTTCGGCCGCTGCGGCGTTGGCGTGTCCTCTCTGGCGGACATGGAGCTCCTCTTCCGGGGCATACCCCTGGGTGAGATCACCACCTCCATGACCATCAACTCGCCGGCGGCCGTCATCTGGGCCATGTACATCGCCGCTGCCGAGAAGCAGGGCTATCCCCGCGGCCGACTGGGCGGCACCATCCAGAACGACATCCTTAAGGAGTACATCGCCCAGAACGAGTTCATCTTCCCGCCGGAGCCGGCCATGCGCCTGGTCACGGACACCATCGAGTTCGGCACGCGCGAGATGCCCCTTTGGAACACGGTCAGCATCTCCGGATATCACATCCGGGAGGCGGGCTCGACGGCGGCCCAGGAGTTGGCCTTCACCCTCGCCGACGGGATGGCCTATGTGGAGGCGGCTCTGGAGCGTGGGCTGGACATCGACGACTTCGCCCCCCGGCTGTCCTTCTTCTTCAACTGCCACAACGACTTCTTCGAGGAAGTGGCCAAGTTTCGTGCCGCCCGTCGAATCTGGGCGCGCGAGATGCGGGAGCGCTATGGGGCGAAGAACCCGCGCTCCTGGTGGATGCGCTTCCACACCCAGACGGCCGGCTGCTCCCTCTATCCGCAGCAGCCCGAGGTGAACCTTGTCCGCACTGCCATCCAGGCCCTGGCGGCAGTGATGGGGGGCACCCAGTCGCTCCACACCAACGCCCTCGACGAGGCTATCGCCCTGCCCAGCGAGCGGGCGGCTCTCCTGGCTCTGCGCACGCAGCAGATCATCGCCGAGGAGTCCGGCGCCACCGATACGGTGGACCCACTGGGCGGCAGCTACTTCGTTGAACGCCTGACGTCGGACCTGGAACGCGACTGCTACGCCTACTTCGAGCGTATCCGGGCGCAGGGCGGCGCCATACCGGCCCTTGAGTCGGGCTACCTTCAGCGCGAGATCGCCGAGGCGTCGTATCGCTACCAGCACGAGATCGAGGCCGGCGAGCGTGTCATCGTCGGCGTCAACGAGTACGTGGTCGAGAAGCCGCTGGACATCGCCATCCTGGAGATGGACCCGGAGGGCGAGAAGCGCCAGCGGGAACGGCTGCGCCGTCTGCGGGCGGAGCGGGATGGTGGTCAGGCCGAGGCGGTGCTTCGCCGTTTGGAGGACGCCTGCCGTGGCACCGAGAACCTGATGCCACATCTGCTGGACGCGGCCAACGCCTATTGCACCCTCGGGGAGATCTGCGGCGTCATGCGCCGCGTGTTCGGCGAGTACCCGGCATCGGTGCTGGTGTAGACTGCGAGTTAGTCTGGACTCTGGAAGGGAGGAATCATGGCCTCGTATGGAGCGACGTTCGACATCGCACCACCCCAGAAGTTCGACCGTGTTCAGATCGCGATCCGAATTCTGATCGTAATCGTCCTCTCGATACTGGGCGGCGTTGTTGGCTGGCTGTATGGCGCTGTCTATCTGGCGATCCCGGTGGTGGCTGCCATCATGATCTCGCAGCGTGGTGCCGAACGGTATCTCGCCGAAGCCGACGAGAGCATGACGAGATGGATCCGGTTCCTTATCGCCTTCTACGCCTACATGTCCCTGCTCACCGACCGCCTTCCCAACCAGGAGCCCAAGGAAACGCTGCACTTCGAGGTGACGACCGGCGGCTCGCCCACAGCCGGCTCCACCCTTCTACGCATAATCCTCGCGATTCCCAGTGCCCTCGTGCTGGGCCTGTTGGGCATCATCGCGGCCATCCTCGTCCTGATTGCTGCCATCATGATCCTGATCCAGGAATCATACCCGGAAGGGATGTACAACTTCCTGCGAGGCATCCTGCGCTGGCAGGCGCGTCTCCTTGCCTACATGGCCTCGCTGGTTGACGAGTACCCGCCGTTCGCGCTGGACACGGGGTCCGAGGGGGCCGCACCGGCAGCGCCGGACGCCGGCACCGCAGGGCCGTAGCGCGGCGACCAAGCCGGCGGGTCGTGGGAGCCCATGACGCGGGTCGTGTGCCGGAGCCAGTGTCACACGGCTATTCAGGCTCCGTCCTCGCGCGATGCTCTAGGCCCGGGCTTCCCTGGTCGGCTGACGTCCCCCGCACCCGACAGCCTGTCTTCTTGAAAAGGAGCGGCCCATGGCGAAGAGGCTAGGCATGGCCGTGGGCTTCGCCGTGTCCGCCGCGGAGCGGGAGGAGTTGGTGCGGCGCGTGCAGGTGGCCGACGACTTGGGGGTGGAGTCCGCCTGGGTGGCCGAGGCCTGGGGCCGCGACGCCTTCACGCTGCTCACCGAGCTGGCACTGAAGACCAAGAGCATCCAGTTGGGCACGGCCATCGTCAATGTGTTCAGTCGCAGCGCCGCCGTCCTCGCCATGACCGCAGTCAGCATCGACGAGGTGTCCGGCGGGCGGATGATCCTGGGCCTGGGTAGCAGCGGGGCC
>DAOULP010000185.1:0-2896 GCA_034420175.1 Dehalococcoidia bacterium
CCGGCTCAGCGTGCCCCGTGTAGTACACAGGCAGGGGCCCGCAAGGGGGAGGGAACCAGACGATCTCTTTGCCGGAGCCGGACCGCACGAGGATCTCACGCCCGTTCTCGAAGGAGGGCACCTTGCCGCAGAAGATGTGCACCGCGTGCTGATAGTTGGCGTACCCTCCCGCGTCGTCGGCGCCGCCGAACCAGGAGACGTTCACCCGTCGGGGTCGGTCCATGGACGCCGCGCCCTTTTTCGCCATGAGATTGGTCAGCCCCGGACAGTTGCCCAGGCCGGTGATGACGGTCACGCCGGCCCGCTTCGCCGCGTCGTGCAGCGCCAGCGCGGCACGTGCCGCCTCGTAGTCGTCGGCGACGCTCACATAATGGACGCCCGCTTCGATGGCCGCCTCCGCCAGGCGGCGCTCGAAGTAGACGAACGGTCCTACGAAGCCGAGGGCCACGTCGTAGCCGCGAACGACCTCCACCATCCCCCGGTGGTCGAGCGCATCCAGGCGGCAGGCGCGAGTGGGGCCGCCAAGAGTCTCAGACAGCGCCCGAGCGGCCTCCAGGTTGAGGTCAGCCACCATCACTTCATCAACGCCGGGATGCACGGCCAGTGCGCGTACGGCCTCGTTGCCCATGTCGCCGGCCCCGCCCAAGACGATGAACCTCATGCCCACGCTCCTTTCGACAGGCCGCTTCTCAAAGGCGGCGGCGCGCCCGTCCACTGACCACCGGTCGATGACGCCAGCCCGGCCTGCGAACATTGTACATCGAGTCCATCGCGAGAGGGGTCAACTGCGCGGTCAAGAGGCTCGCCGGTGCCCCGTCCTCTGTTTGCCGCCCCCGCGAAGGCGGTGCTATGATCGGCGGGATTCACGTGAGCAGTCTAGATGTCGGCGGGACCCCCTCGAGCGGGCCAGTGGCCGAGGCCGCGGAGATGGCGCTCGGCCGGCGCCTCAAGTTGCGTCTGCCCGGCGATCTCTTCTTCTTCCTCGTCGCCGCCCTGGTCGTCGCCCTGGACCAGTTGACCAAGTACTTGGTGCGGGCCAACGTGGCCCTGGGCGAGTCCGTGCCGGATGAGGGCCCCGTTCGCATCACCCACGTGACAAACACGGGCGCCGCCTTTGGCATACTCCAGGGCCAGACGGTGTTCCTGGTGATCACCACCTTCCTCGGACTAGCGGCCATCCTCCTCTACTACCTCTACCCACCGATGGAGCACGGCATTCTGCGCCTGGCCCTCGGCCTGCAGCTCGGCGGGGCCGTGGGCAATCTCGCCGATCGGGTGCGGGTCGGCAAAGTCACCGACTTCGTCGACGTGGGACCGTGGCCGGCCTTCAACGTCGCGGACTCATCGATTGTGGTTGGAGTGACCGTGATCATCAGCTTCTTCCTGCTGGCCGAGTACTGGCACCGCCGCGCCCAGAGCCCCTGATGAACCGCAGCATCGCCCTGGAGGTCGAGTCCTCCGGCGAGCGGCTGGACGTATTCGTCGTCCGGCGCCGTCCGGAGCTATCGCGCAGCCTAGTCCAGCGGCTCATCCGAGACGGCCACGTGACCGTCGACGGCCGGCCCGCCCGCGCTAGCCAGCGCCTGGAGCATGGCACCCGCGTCGTCGTCCAAGGCGCGACCGAGGCGCCCGAAGCACCCCGCCCAGAGGCGGTATCACTCACCATCGTCTACGAGGACGACGACCTGTTGGTGGTCGACAAGCCCGCCGGTCTCGCCGTCCATCCCGCCGCCGGCATAGGTAGCGGCACCCTCGCCGCCGCTCTCCTGGCTCACCGGCCGGAGCTCGCCGGTGTCGGCGGCCCGGAGCGACCGGGGATCGTTCACCGGCTGGATCGCGACACCTCGGGGCTGCTCGTGGTTGCCAAGAACGAAGCCGCCCGCGCCGCCCTGGCCCATCAGTGGAAGGCACGAGAGGTGGAGAAGGGCTACCTGGCACTGGTGCACGGCCGCCTGGAGCCCGTCGAGGGCGTCATCGACGCGCCCATCGGACGCGACCCACGCCACCGCCAGCGAATGGCGGTGGTCGAAGGCGGGCGGCCCGCTCGAACGGCATACCAAGTGCGCCGCTACCTCCCCGAGCGCCCGGTGGGCCGGGACGTCTACTCGCTGGTGGAAGTGAAGCCGTCGACAGGCCGCACGCACCAGATCCGGGTCCACTTCGCAGCGCTAGGGCACCCGTTGGCCGGCGACCGGGTGTACGGCCGTCCCTCGCCGGTCGTAGGACGGCAGTTCCTGCACGCCTACCGCTTGGCCTTTCGCCACCCCGTCGATGGGCGGCCCCTGGAGCTCGAGTCGCCCCTGCCGGACGACCTCTCCACCGCCCTGGCTCGGCTGGCCGCCGGTTGAGCGGCCCCTCCGCTCACGGCTACAATGACCTCGACGCCAGGGAGGAGAGACGATGACCGTCCGCGTCCGCTTCGCACCGAGCCCCACCGGCGGGCCCCACGTGGGCAACATCCGCACGGCTCTGTTCAACTGGCTCTTCGCACGCCACGAGGGCGGCAGCTTCGTGCTCCGCATCGAGGACACCGATCAGACGCGGTTGACGCCCGGGGCGGTGGACGAGCTGCTGGAATCACTGCGCTGGCTGGGGCTGAACTGGGACGAAGGGCCTGAGGTCGGCGGTCCCTACGGACCGTACCTGCAGTCGGAGCGGCTGGACGTCTACCACAAGTACGCCAACCAGCTCATCGAGAGCGGCTGGGCCTATCACTGCTACTGCACACCGGAGCGCCTCGACGCCCTGCGGACCGAGCAGGCGCGACTGAAGCAGCCGCCGCGCTACGACCGTCACTGCCGAGAGCTGTCGGAGGCCGAACGGCGGGAGCGGGAGGACCGCGGGCAGAAGGCGGTGGTGCGCTTCAAGACGCCTCTGGAAGGGAGGACATCCTTCA
>DAOULP010000186.1:0-2194 GCA_034420175.1 Dehalococcoidia bacterium
CGGCGCACAGGTGCGCCTCGTACCAGATCGAGGGCATCTGAGCCGTCAGATGGGGATCGTTGGCGAGGAGCGGCTTGCCGGTGGCCGACTTCTCGCCGTCCACCGCCCAGTTGTTGCTGCCGCCGCCAGCCCCCAGGAGCCGCGCCAACTCCTGGTACTCCTCCAAGAGCTGAGCGTCGCCTCGCCGGTACTCTGTCCCGGGGGGTACGGTGAGCAGGCCACCCTCGGGATAGGGTGGCTCCAGCTCGCTCAGCAGCTCCGGGCCCAGCTTCGCCATGAGCTGCGCTCGCACGATCTGAGTGGCCCAGCCGGAGGCCAGCAGCCAGCCCATGAACTTGCCGAAGGCGACGGAATCGGCTACGGCCCAGGGCCGAGGGCTGTAGCGCAGGATGCGGAACTCTATTGGAAGGCGCCCGCCTGCGGAATCGATGACGGCGTTGATGCCAGCCGCGTAGCTCTCCAGGGCGGCCATCGTCTCGGAATCGATCTGGTCGAGCTGAGAGCTGGCAACGCGACGCAGCCCGAAGCGGCGCATGAGCCGGTCAACCTGTACGCCCTGCTCTCCCACCACCTCGGCCAGCGTGCCGGAGAACACCCGTCGGTAGAAGTCCATCTGCCACAGTCGATCCTGGGCATGCACGAACCCCAGTCCGAACACGGCGTCGTTCACGTCCCCGGCGAAGATGTGCGGGATGCCCCAGCGATCGCGCACTATCTCCACTGGCCCGTTGAGGCCTTCGACGGTGACGTTGCCACGGATGCGGGGCAGAGGGCGGCGCAGCAGGTAGTAGAGAGCGCCCCCGATGGTCCCGCCCACCGCGGCACCAAGTGCTGCAACGCTCGCCAGGCGAGCCCGGTTCTTCATGGCCTCCTCCTCACTCTGGCAAGAAGCCTATCACGCGTTCTGGGGGCTGCGGCGAGTCCCGCCGAGCCGAAACCGGCGTGCCGCGGATTACCGGGCCTCTATGGCCCTGATCTTGTCGACGCGCCGAGCGTGACGGCCGCCCTCGAACTGGCCTTCGAGGAAGGCCTGCATCACCTCGCGGGCGACGCCGGGCCCGATGCACCACGCGCCCAGACACAGCACGTTGGCGTCGGTGTGCTGGCGGGCACGACGGGCGCTGAACGTGTCATGGCAGAGGGCAGCCCGCACCCCCTTCACCTTGTTGGCAGCTATGCTCATGCCGACGCCGTTGCTGCAGATGAGAACGCCCAAGTCGTAGCGGCCGGCGGCCACACCATCCGCAAGCGGGCGGGCGACATCTGGGTAGTCCACCGACCCGTCGCCGGCGGGTCCCAGGTCCAGCATCTCGTGCCCCAGGGCCGCCAGTTCCTCCTGAAGGGTCCCCTTCAGGTCGATTCCGGTGTGGTCGCTCCCGATCGCGATTCTCAAAGCCTGTGTGGTTCCCTCTAGATCCCGCCGAACGTATCAGCGTCCGCCAGCCAGGAGCGCGGTGACCCGCTCGACCGGCACGGCTCCTTCCCGCAGCACCCGGGGCGGATCGACGGTGCAATCCATCACTGTCGACCCGATGCCGCCCGGGGACGGCCCGCCATCCACGACGAGGTCGACGCGGTCGCCGAGCTGGTGGTGAACTTCGTCAGCCGTCGTCGGAGGCGGCCGACCGGAGACGTTGGCGCTGGTGCCGGTGAGAGGCTCCCCCACTCGCCGGAGCAAGTCCAGGGCGACGGGGTGGGCGGGCACCCGAACCGCCACAGTTTCGCCGCCCCCCAGGGCCAGCGAGTGAAATCGGGGGTGTCGTTGCAGCACGATTGTCAGGCCACCCGGCCAGCAGGCTTCCATCAGGCGGCGTGCGGCCGGAGGAATGCTCGCCGCCACACGATCCACGTCGGCAGCGGAGGCCACGAGAACCGGCACCGGCCTGTCGGTCGGTCGCCCCTTGACTTCGAACAGCCTCCTCACCGCCCCATCCCGAGAGGCCGCGGCAGCGAGGCCATAGAGCGTATCGGTAGGAAAGGCGACGAGGCCGCCGCCCAGAAGACGGCGCGCCGCCTCCTCAAGAACCGCTCCGTCAACGCCTAGTGCGATCACGCGCCTTGACAAGGACGCAGCCACCCCGCTCCTTCCGTCTTGACGGCAGTATATCACGGTGCTAATGTGGGGTCGAACAGGGCCGGGCGCTGCCGGGGCGCCTCGGCCTTGCTGCTAGGCACCCCCGGACGGGCCCTCCGC
>DAOULP010000187.1:0-8775 GCA_034420175.1 Dehalococcoidia bacterium
GGCGGCCCAGTAGGCCGGTCGGGCGCACCAAGAGCACCAGCACGATGACGAAGAAGGCCGCCGTGGTGTCAATCTCGGAGCCGACGTAGGTGCCCGCCGAGTTCTGGATGACGCCGAGGAGCAGCCCACCCACGATGGCGCCAGGCAGGCTTTCGAGGCCCCCCAGGACGGCGGCGGCGAACGCGAAGATGAGGGTGGCGAACATCATGTTTGGCGAGAGGAAGATTATGGGAGCCACCAGCATCCCGGCCACCGCACCCACGGCTGCGGCCAGGGCCCACCCCAGCGTCAGCATGCGACCGGCGGGGATGCCCACCATGCGACAAGCCGCCCGGTTCTGGGCCGCAGCCCGCATCGCCAGCCCCAGTTTCGTGTGGTTGAGGAACACGTAGAGGAGCAGCATGATCAGCAGTGACATGGAGAAGACGCCGATGTTGAGCCGGCTGATGACGACCGGTCCCGCGCTCAGGGGGGCGCCCTGGAAGACGCTGGGCGACGGGAACGGCTTGGCGATCCCACCGTATCGCCAGATGGCCACGGCGTTGAACATGGTGAAGAGCCCTAGCGTAACAATGACCGAGTTGAGCACCGGAGCTTCTTCCACTGGTCGCAGGACCAGCCTCTCGACCGCCGCGCCGATCAGACCGGCAATCACCACGGCAATGAGGAAGGGCAACCAGTAGTTCATGTCTAGCGGGAGCGACCAGCCGTCGAAGGCGAGCATCACAGACCAGGCGATGAAGGTGCCGAACATCGCCATCTCCCCCTGGGCGAAGTTCACCACCCCCGTTGAACGGAAGATGAGGACGATGGCCAGGGCAACGATGGCATACACGCTGCCCATGGAAAGGCCCGTGGCTACCGTCTGGACGAACTCAGCCATATGTCTGTGGCAGCTCCTGTCGAGAAGGATTCAGCGAGGGTGCGTTGAATGTCCCGATTGCTGCGGGGCTGGCCATTCCTGCTTTCGCCGCTTGGACCGCGGCGTCCGGCAGCATCCCGCCCGGCCTCGCGGCGCAGCATCCGCAGGGTAGCGTTTTCACCTATTGTGAGCAAGCGGATTCGACCCTAGGCGGCTCAGGGGCGATCATAACGGTGCCGGGGTCGGGCGATACGGCCAACCGGCCTCGGGCTCTTGACGCGACGACCCCTTGACAAAGGGCTCCAAGAGCGGGGAGTCTCTTGGCAGGACCACTGGCGTTGTCCAGGGGCAAGCTTGACACCCATCGGCTGGAAGCAGGCAGATCGGACGGGGGAGCACTGAGATGCAGCAGGAAGACTACGACGTCATCGTCATCGGTTCGGGGATGGGCGGACTGGCCTCGGCCGCCCTCACGTCCGCAGCAGGGCTCCGCACGCTCGTGCTGGAGCATCACTTCTTGCCCGGCGGCAACACACAGACCTTCCGGCGCAAGAAGATGTTCGACTTTGATGTCGGGCTCCACTACATCGGCGACTGCGGGCCGGGAGGGCTCTTCCCCACATTGATGGGCCAGCTCGGCATCGCCGACAAGGTGGAGTTCTTGCCCATGGACCGCGACGGCTTCGACACCCTCATCTACCCCGACATGAGGTTCCGGGTCCCGGCCGGCTGGGAGACGTATGAGCGGCGCCTGAAGGAGGCGTTTCCAGAGGAGGCGCGGGCCATCGAGCGCCTGGTGGTCCTGATGAGGGCCCTGGCCGCCAGTACATTCGGTGGGCCGAACCCCGAGCTGGAGGCATTTGAGCGCCGCCTCAAGAAGCCGTGGCCGACTTGGACGCTGGGCGAGGTGTTCGACAGCCTGGAGTGCAGCATACGCCTGCGCAGCGTGGTCAGCGCCGAGTCCGGGACCTACGCCGCCCCGCCCTCGCGAGCCACCGCCGCCATTCAGGCCTTCATCCTAGACCACTACATGAAGGGCGCCTATTACGTGCGCGGCGGCTCCCGTGAGCTCATCGATGCCCTGGTGGGGGCGATCGAGGGGAAGGGCGGCCAGGTGCGGCTGCGCTCGCGGGTGACCCGCATCCTGATCGAGGGAGGCCGGGCCGTTGGCGTGGAGCTGGCGAAGGGCGAGGTGTTCCACTCCCGTTTCATCATCTCCAACGCCGACGCCAAGCGCACCTTGCTGGAGATGGTCGGCGAGGATCACCTCAGCGCGGATCTGCGGGATCGTCTCCACGCCTATCGCATGGCTCTTCCCCTCTTCATCGTCTACATGGCGCTCCAGGTGGACCCGCGCGACTTGGGCCTCCCCAACAGCCACCTCTTCCTGTTCCCGTCGTATGACCCGGAGGAGCAGTACGCCACTTGCTACGCGGGCGACATACCGGAGAAGCCCTCCGCCTTCGTGACCATCGCTTCGCTCAAGGACCCGGAGAGCCGGAACCTGGCTCCAGAGGGCTACACGAACCTCCAAATCATGACCGCCGCCCCCGCTCAGCTCAGCTCGTGGGGCGTGGACAAGGGTCCCGCGTCGGGCGGGCGCTATCGCCACACGATGCCCTACACGGTGGCCAAGCGGACCATGGAGGAGCGTGTCCTCCAGACCGTGGAGGAGATGATGCCGGGCCTCCTCCGGAACGTCGTTTGGCAGGAGGTGGCCACGCCCCTCACGCAGGAGCGCTTCACGCTCTCCACGGGCGGCACCAGCTATGGCTTCGAGCACACGCCGGACCAGTTCCGCGAACACCGGCTGGCCACGGAGACGGAGATACCGGGCCTCTACCTGGCCGGCGCCAACACCGTCTTCGGCCATGGCATCGCGGGGGCGACGGTGAGCGGCATCGCTGCAGGCAACACCGTTATTGCCGCCGCCACCTGAGAGGACCGCAGTGCCACGCCTTGCCCTGGTCAATGCTCGCCTCATCACCGCCGACGCTGTAGCGCCGGGTGGGCTGCTGGTGGAGGACGGTCGCATCGCTGCCGTCGGCCCTGAAGTCGAGGCACCGGCCGGTGCTGAGGCGCTCGACCTGGGCGGCCGCTACCTGGCCCCTGGATTCATTGAGCTGCACGCCCACGGCGGCGGCGACCATTCGTTCCTGACCGAGGACCCGGCGGAGATCGAGGCCTACGCCCGCTGGGCCGTCACGCGGGGCACCACGTCGTTCCTGATCGGCGTCGCCGGCGGCGAGCACGACCGCACGCTCGATCTCCTCCGCCGCAGTGCTGCCTTCTTCGAGAGGCCGGCCACAGGTGCTCGTGCCCTGGGCTACTTCTTGGAGGGCCCGTTCCTCAGCACCCGCCGGCCGGGCGCCTTTCCGAAGGGCTGGCTGCGGGAGCCCAACGTCGACCAGTTCCGCCAGTACGTCGAGGCGACGGGCCGCCGGTTGCGCCTCATGACGATGGCACCGGAGCTGCCGGGCGCCGATGCGCTGATCGCCGTCGCTCTGGAGGCGGGCGTGGTTCCGGCCATGGGCCACAGCGACGCCACCTACGAAGAGGCGCTCCATTCCTTTGAGGTCGGCATCCGGCACGTCACTCACTGCTACAACGCCATGCGGCCCCTGGCCCACCGCGACCCCGGCTGCCTGGGGGCGGCTCTCACCACGCCCGGTGTCACGTGCGAGCTCATCCTCGACGGCTCGCACGTCCATCCGGCGGCGGCGGCGCTCCTCTTCCGCGCCAAGGGAGTCGATGGCACTGTGTTGATCACCGACGCCATACCCCCGGCCGGCAGCGGCGAGGAGACGATCGAGTGGGAGGCGGGCAGGGCAAAGGTGGTAGGGAGGGCGGCCGTCCGTGAGGACGGCACCATCATCGGGAGCCTGGCCACCACCGACGAGCTGGTGCGCCACGCCCTCAAGTGGCTGCCGGTGACCCTGCCCGAGGCGGTGCGGATGGTCGCCGCCAACCCGGCCCGCGTCCTCGGGCTCGAGGAGCGTACAGGGTCCCTGCGCCCCGGCGCGGACGCCGACCTGGTGGTCCTCGACGACCAGCTCCAGGTGTGGATGACCGTGGTCAGCGGCCAGATCGTCTACCGGCGGCCGGAGGGTCCGTAGGCAGGCCTGGCACTGGCGACCACCTGCGCGGTCCCTGGTGACTCCTTGGTGTATACTACGCCTGTCCCCGTCAGTAGCGTCAGGAGGTACATCGTGAAACGCCTGGCAATGGTAGTGGCAGGGCTTGTCCTGGTTGTGGGCGTAGTGGCGGGGACGGAGCCAAGCCGGGCTGCCTTCCCAGGTGCCAACGGCAAGATCGTGTTCGACAGCAACAGGGACGGCAACTGGGAGATCTACGTCATGGACGCAGACGGCAGCAGCCAGACTAACCTGACCCAGAACTCTGCCTCCGATACCGTACCTGCGTGGTGCTCCGACGGCTCGAAGATCGTGTTCGTGAGCGACCGCGACGGCAACCAGGAGATCTACGTGATGGATGCTGACGGCCGCAACCAGACGAGGCTGACGGATAATCCGGCGGAGGACGCGAGACCCGCGTGGTCTCCGGGGTGCTCCAAGATCGTGTTCCAGACCGACAGGGACGGCGATCACGAGATCTACGTGATGGACGCAGACGGCGGCAACCCCGTGAACCGGACCCAGAACTCCGCATGGGATTCTGAGCCCGTCTACTCCCCCGATGGGTCGAAGATTGCGTTCCACACCGACAGGGACGGCAACCGGGAGATCTACGTGATGGACGCAGACGGCAGCAACCAGACCAACCTCACGCAGAACTCTGCAGGAGACATTGCTCCGGACTGGTCGCCGGATGGATCGAAGATAGCGTTTCACAGCGAGCGGGACGGCAACCGAGAGATCTACGTGATGGAGGCAGACGGCGGCAACCAGACGAGGCTGACGGATGATCCTGCGCACGATATCGACCCCGCCTGGTCACCCGACGGATCGAAGATGGTGTTCCAAAGCGAGCGGGACGGCAACCGAGAGATCTACGTGATGGACGCAGACGGCGGCAACCAGGACAACCGAACCAACAGCCCTGCCAGCGCCGACGACAACCCAGACTGGCAACCGCTGGTCAGTGTGGGTGGCATCGCGGAACTGCCCAATGTAGCCGCCCCACCACTTCGGGCACGGGGCTCTTCAGACAGCAACGCGGGCTTCGCGGCTTGGGTCGCAGCCTCTATCGCCGCCAGCGCCATCGCACTAGGTGGGGCGACGTGGTACGCCAGGAGGCGGTGGGTGAGGTAGCACCGACATCACGGGGCGGCTCTGGGCGCCTGGTAGCGCATCGTCCAGGAACAGAGAGAGGCCGGCCCGTCGCCCTTCCGGGAAGCATAGACCTCACCCGTGGGGGCGGGGTCCTGCTATCTTGGCGGGAGCGGTTACACTACGCGGCTAGGCACGTCGTCAATGGGCAGCCCTCCTGCCTCAAGCGCCACGCGCACTGCCCCGTAGAGCTGCGCGTCGTCCCCCAGGGCTGAGACCACGATCTCTGGTCGCACGGGGACGATGCGGTAGACCACCTCCCGCACGCGACCCAGCAGGGCCTCTCCCTCGCGACTCAGGCCTCCCCCGAAGACGACCATCTCCGGGTCCAGCACCGCTACGGCGTTCCCCACGGCGATGCCGATGAGGGTCGCCGTCTCGTCGCAGAGGGCGGCGGCCTCCGCGTCGCCGGCCCGCGCCATCTCGAACACGTCGCGGGCGGTGGCGTCATGGGGCAACCGTGCTCCCAGCCGGTCGCGGGCCCGCTGGAGCAATCCGGGACCGGAGGCAAGGGCCTCCAGCCGCCCGAGGAGGCCGCAGTCCATATCCAGGTACTCCGGGCCGGGACAGCTATAGCCGATCTCGCCGGCAAACTGGTTGGCGCCCCGGTGCAGCTTGCCGTCGATGATGACGCCGCCCCCAATACCTGTCCCAGGGGCCACGAAGAGGAGGTGCCGTCGGCCGCGGCCGGCGCCCCGCCACATCTCGCCCAGGGCAGCCAGGTTCACGTCGTTGTCGACGCGGGCGGGAACGCCCAGGTGGCCGCGCAGCATCTCGCCGGCAGGCACCTGAATCCACTCCGCCAGGTTCGCAGCCACGCGGACAGTGCCGGTGTCCTCGTCGACCATTCCCGGCACGGCCAGCCCTACCGCCTTGAGATGGTCGAGCGAGGCCCGCCGCTCCTTCAGCAGCCCCTCCGTGGCAGCGGCGGCCGTGGCAAGGATGCGTTCCGGTCCCTCGTCGCCTCGGATTGGGGACGCGGCGCGAGCGAGGAGGCGGCCCTCGCCATCGGCGACCACGACGGAGAAGTGGCTGCCCCCGACGTCGATGCCGGCGACCACGGGCGTTGACGTTGCTGCTGATTCCGTCATCGGAGCACGTCTGCGAGCGCCACGGCTAGGAGATTCTTCTAGACCCTGTACCAGCCCCGGTCGATCTGCTGGAGGACATCCGTGTAGACGGGCAGAGGTCCGCCGGCCTCCGCCAATACGCGATCGTGCAGCTCCTTCACCAGCGCCGGTTCCTCTTTGGAGAGGTCTTGGTGCTGGAGGGAGTCGGCTTGGATGTCGAAGAGCTGCGGGTGCGTGGCGTCGTTCCGTCCGATGTAGACATAACGGTTGTCCCGGTACCAGGCGTAGTTGTTGAAGCCCGACACGATGTGCTCTCGCGGGGCGGCGCGTCCGGCCGCCAGCTCCAGGAGGTCAACGCCGTCGAGAGGCGCGGCCGGCTCCACTCCCAGCGCCTTGAGCACCGTGGGGACGATGTCGTGGTGCTGAACGAAGGCGTCAACGCGCGTACCGGCGCCCGTCCCGTCCGGTACCCGGACGAGGAAGGGGACATCCATGAGCTCGTACCACATTCCCCAGGAGATCTTGCCCGTTAGGCCGTGCTCCCCGATCTGGTGGCCGTGGTCAGACGTGACGATGACCAGGGTGTCCTTGAGCATCCCCAGGTCGCGGGCGCGATCCAGGAAGTGGCCCAACCAGCGGTCCACCATCGTCACCTCGCCGGCATAGAGGGCGCGCATGTGCTTCAGCTCTCCCTCCGACAGGTAGTCGCTGGGGCCGTAGCGCGGCGTGATCACTTCGAGGCCGTCGTAGCCGGGGTCGTAGAGGTCGGTGTACTCCTGCGGTGGGTCCCAGGGCTCGTGCGGGTCGAAGCTGTCGACCACCAACAGGAAGGGCTGGATGCTGTCGTTCTCCTCCAGCCACTGCATGGCCTCTCGGAAGACGCGCGGGGCCTGGCAGTCCTCCTCGCCGCGGCGGTGACGCTGGTTGGCCAGGTGCTGAGCGAGCAGAAGCGGCAGGTATCCCGCGGCCGAACCCGCCAGGGTTTCGGGGAGGAGCGCTCGTGCCTCTTCCTCCTTCACGAGGGCTCTCGAGCCGTAGAGGTCCAGTTCCTGCCCCCGCACCCAGCGCCACTGCTGGAAGCCGCGGTGGAAGTTCATCGAGGGCTTGAATTGATGGTAGGCGTCGGTGATGAACGTCGTGTGATAGCCCTGGGTCAGCAGCATCTCCGACAGCGTGGGCTGTTCCTCCGGTATCCGCTGCCACCCATAGGCCCGTATTATGTCCCCCCGCTGAGGGATCCAGTCGCGGAAGGGCCAGGTGCGCAGCCCCGTGTGCAGGGTGCGGCGCATCGGTATCGTGGGCAGCGATTCGGGAAAGGCACGGGTGAAGAGGATGCTCTCGCGGGCGAGGCCGTCCAACGTAGGTGTCTTGATCCAGTCGTTGCCGTAGCAGCCGACGTGGTCAGCCCGGAGGCTGTCCAGCACGACGATGATGGCGTTCACGGTTGTCTCCTACCTTTCGGCTGGGCCCGACGCGGCCCGCGCTCGCCTCGACCCACCTGCTGAAACGTGAGAGGGCGGCTGTGTGGCCTGCCGCCCTCCCGTCGCGAGCGCCTGGCTCGAGCCTGCGGTCTCAGTACTGGTCGATGATCTGCCGAGCGGCAGCGAGACCCAGCACCTCGTTGCATCCGTCCTCGACCATGGAGGCGCGCGCGTCTCGCAGCAGCTTCTCCACCAGCAGCTCCCTGGAGAGGCCGTAGCCGCCGAAGATCTGGACCGCGTCGCTGGCCACCTCGAAGGCGGCCTGAGTGCAGTAGACCTTCGAGGCGATGGAATAGCGGACGGCAGGAGGCATCGCGGTCGAGTTGTAAACCATTGCCGCCCTGGACAGATGTCTGGCCGCCTCCACTTTCATGAACATGTCGAAGAGCTTGTACTGGATGAGTTGGTGCTCGGCGATGGGCTTGCCGCCCTGGATGCGCTGCTTGGCGTAGGCGAGGGCCTCCTCGAAGGCCGCGCGGGCAACGCCGGTGAACGTCGCCCCCATGAAGGCGTTGGCCTGGGAAAGGATGAAGTCGATGGTCATGGGGTAGACGGCGGGCTCCACCAGCACGTACCGCTTGGGGATGCGGACGTCGTCGAAGAAGATCTCGCCCTGGTTCAAGGCGCGTTGTCCCAGCTTGTTCAACGCCTTCGCCTTGGAGACGCCGGGCAGGTCCAAGGGTACGATGGCGACGGCGCTGCTGGCCTGCCCCGCCGAACGGTCCGTTGAGACGAAGAGGAGGGCGTGGGTAGCGATCGTGCCGTTGGACACCCATGCCGACTTCTGGCCGTTGAGCACCCAGTCGTCGCCGTCCTGCCGCGCTGTCGTGTCGTAGGCCGCCGCCGGGTCTTTGAATTGGTCGGTGCCGATGAGGAGGCTGTCGGAGCCGTGCTCCGGCTCGGTGATGGCCCAGCATCCGATGTACTTCCCTTCGCGGTCTTGAGTGAAGGGGACGACGACCTCCTGCAGCAGCTCCTGGTTGCCGGTCAGGTTTGCCACCGTGGCCGCGAACGAGAACGGGAATGGTGCGACCCCGAAGGCAATGGCGAAGTCAGAGCTGCCCCAGCCCATC